>CAINXC010000384.1 GCA_903854655.1 uncultured Verrucomicrobiota bacterium
CTGGGGTGTGCATATGGAAAAAAAAGGGCGGATAGCTCGTTGCTCATTATTTATCTAAGACATCTTAAATAACGCCAGATCAAGCCTTCGACGAGCATTTGCGCCTTTTTCCCCTGATGGCATTGACTACATGGACCAAAGCTATCGCGTCAAGGACGCCACTTTTGCCACCCTTGAGGAGGCCGTGAACCGCTGCAAGGCGATCACGGACGCCAGTCTCGCGGACCTGCACGAAGACGGCATGAGCGCCGGCGCACTCTACCGGCAATACACTCAGTTTGGCGAAGACCCCTGGGTTGCCACGGAGCCGAGCGACGGCTCAAAGCCGCCCTTCTCGGCTTGGGCCTATGCAGAGACGAGGTGCGCTGAAATCTGCAAGGCGGAGCATGAAACCAGCGCCACCCCGACAACCGGCGCCGTGGACAACGTGCCGCGCGGTGTGCCAGAGCAGCTCTTCGCGTTGATGGCGCAATTTCCGGCGCGGAACGTTCTTGAGTTCGCCAGTGACGAGGGGGTGCTGAGAGCCACTCTGGAGGCGGGCTTCCCCCCTGATCGAGGAAAGAGACCTTGCCCCTGACAGCGAAGCCGCCACCGAAGCCGCCACAGCACTTCACGGCCAAGGCAATCACCGCCGCATTGCTAGAAATGCAGGCGCTTGGCCTCCCCGCGATTCCTGACACTGATTCCCTGATCGTCGGGCAGAGAAGACAGGGAAATAGCTTGCCACGCCATCGGCATGGCCATGTTTGCGGAGACTCGAGGGGTGCTCGTGACGGTGGACGGCATCAAGTTTGCGCCATCGCAAGAGTAGGAGCAACCGGGGATGGCTCCTCAAGGAGGGCGAGAAGGCGACATTGTTGCCATTGCCGAAATGATCGTTCTTTCCTGCCAGTCATGAGTTGGGTCTGCCGCCCAAAATTTTTTTGGCAACTGGTGCGTGTTCTTGGAGATAGGCTGTGACACGCCCTTATGACCGACTTGAACGACCACCATCACGATCAGTTCCTCCGCTTGTTTGCGGAGCATGATCAGGCGTTGCGGACGTTTGTGAGATCGCTGCTGCCCTCAATGGGGGATGTGTCCGAGGTCATGCAGGAGGTTGCGGTGGTGCTGTGGCAGAAGTTCGCGGAGTACGACAGCACGCGGGATTTTCGGAAATGGGCTTTCGGCGTGGCTCGCTTCGAAGCGCTGGGGTTCCTTCGGGACAAAGCGAGAGACCGCCACGTGTTCAGTGATGAACTCGTGGGGAAAATCGCCGATGAGGCCGCAGCGGCCATGCCTCGTCACGAAGCACAGCGCGAGGCGCTGGAGACATGCTTGCAAAAGCTGCCGGAAACGCAGCGCGCATTGGTGCTGGCGGCTTACTCGAAGGGCGCGCGCATGGATGAACTTGCCGCACAGCGCGGGCAGACGGCGATGTCCCTTTACAAGTTGTTGCATCGCATCCGTCAGGCGTTGCTGGAATGCGTGCGTCGCACCATCGCAAAGGAGGAACTCGCATGAACACAAACTGGCACGAACATATTCAACGCTACGCGAACGGCCAGTCGAGCGCCGAGGAAGCGGCCACACTGGAGACCTCGCTGAACGAAGACGCCGAACTCCGCGCCTTGTATCTCGACTACATGAACCTCGACGCGGCGCTCAGCGCGGCGGCGGAAGCCGTGACGATCCATGAGAACAAAATCGGCAAAGCCAACTCGTCTGCACGATGGCCTTCGCAGCCCTGGCGCTGGGTCGCGGCGGCGGCATGCGCGGCATTGGTGGTATTCGTGGCATTGGTGGTATTCGTGGCTCTGCCGAAACATCGCGCACCGCCACCCTCGCGCCCAAATTTCACCGACACACTCTCTTCAACTCAAAGCGCCATCGCCCAGCTCTCGGTGGAGCCGCCCGCTCTGTTCCCCGAGTGGGCCTCGGTCACTGACTCGATGCTCGATCAACTGCGCCCTCCCCAACAATGATCCCTTCCGCAATCCAAGCCAACGCACCCACCATGAAACTTATCGCCCTCATTAGCCTCATCGCTTCGCTTTCCCCGCTGTTCGCGGCGGAGCCTGCCAAGAAAGCCGCTGATCCGTTCACAGGCATGTTTTTCCCACCGGAACTGGTGCTAATGGCGCAGGACCGCATCGCTCTGACACCGGGGCAACTGGAGGCCGTCCGCGCTCGTGTGGCGAAGACGCAGCCACTTTCCGAGGGACTGCGGGTGAAGATGGAACGCGAGTCCACCGCGCTCATGGCGCTGACGAAACAGGAGCGCGTGGAGGAAGCAGCGCTGCTCGCGCAACTCGACAAGGTGCTCGACGTCGAACGCGAGGTGAAGCACCTTCAAATTGGCTCAGCAGTGGCGATCAAGAATCTGCTGACACCCGAACAACAGGCCAAGTTGCGCGAGATCGCAAAGGACGGCGGCAAGCAGCTCGATGACGATGTTCGCAAACGGCTCACCGCAAAGATGGAGCGCGTCCAAGCAGGCGCGCAGAAAATGGCCGAGGGAGGAACCGACCCCTCCGACATCCTCAGAACGATGCAGGAAAAGTTCAAACCGCTCATTGATACTGGCAAGGCCATCGAAGCCGAAGCCGTGCTCGATGCTGCGCTCAAAACCTTGGGCCAGGAGCCGGAGCCGACAAAACCAGTTGCGACTGAAACCAAGCCCGATGCCTCATCAGGTTCGCCTGATGAAGCCACCGTCAAACGTCTCACTGAAAAGGTCGAGCGAGTCAAAGCTGGCGCCCGCCAATGGGCGGAGAGCGGGCGCGATCCATCGGTCATCGGCAAGCTGATGGAAGAGAAGTTCAAGCCGCTCATGGCAGCGGGCAAGATCGTCGAAGCAGAGGCGGAAGTGGATCGCGTGCTCGAACAACTCAAGCCGGGCGCGAAAAGCGGTGAATCGCCGCCTGCCTCTCCTGAAACGGCGCAACAGCGGGTGGCTGCGAAGATCGAACGCATCAAACAAGGCGCGAAAAAAATGGCAGAGAGCGGCACCGATCCATCGCCCATCCTCAGCACGATGCAGGAGAAAGTCGGCCCCCTCGTCCACGAGGGTAAATTTGCTGAAGCCGAGCCCGAAGTGGATCGGGTGCTTGCACAACTCAAGGCAGACGGCAACAGCCCCGAGTCCGCGCCCGCCCCTGCGATAAGCAACAGCCCGTCGCCCTCCCCCGCTGAAACGGTGAATCAGCGGATCGTGGCAAAAATCGAACGCCTCAAAGAAGTCATGAAGAAAACAGGGCAAGGCGGCGCCGCATCCTCAGGCATCCTCAAGACAACAGAAGAAAAAGTCGGACCGCTGATCGAGGCGGGCAAGTTCGCCGAAGCCGAAGCGGAGTTGGATCGCGTGCTCGAACAACTCACGAAGGACGCGAAGTGAGAGCGTCCCACGCGCGCCTGCAGCCCACACCCTTCTCCTCGCACAATGAAAACAAAATCTAATGTCCTCATGACTCGCCGAGACTTGCTTTGCCGCAGTGGCATGGGTATGGGGGCGCTGGCTTTGGGGAGCGTGATGATGGATGCGTTTGGGGAGATGCCGCAAGGGGCGGGATCTCTCGTTTCGCCGTTGATGCCGAAGCAGCCGCAGTTTCCAGCGAAGGCGAAGCGGGTGATTCATTTGTTCCTCAACGGCGGGCCGTCCCAGGTCGATACGTTTGATCCGAAACCGGCGCTCGACAACTACCATGGGCAGGCGCTGCCGGAGAGCATGCACCTAGTCACGGAAAGGCGGACGGGGACGGTGATGCGGTCGCCGTTCAAGTTTCAGCGCTATGGGCAGAGCGGGATCGAGGTGAGTGAGATTTTCCCGCACGTCGGGGGGTGCATCGACGACATCGCGGTGATTCGTTCCATGCAGACGGATGTGCCCAATCATACGCCTTCGTGTTTGATGATGAACTGCGGAGATGGACGGGCGGTCCGGCCCAGTTTGGGGTCTTGGGTGACGTATGGTTTGGGCACCGTGAATCAAAATCTGCCGGGGTTTGTGGCTTTGCGGGCGGGTGGCTATCCGAACAATGGCGGTGCTCAAAACTTCGGCGCGGGGTTTCTGCCGGGCGCTCATCAGGCAACTTATATCGACACCAAAAACACGGACATCGAGCGACTGATCGAGAACACCACCAATCAGCGTGTGTCCAGCGCGGCTCAGCGCCAGCAGCTTGATCTCTTGCAGGCGCTCAATGAAGGGCATCGGTTGGAGCGTGATAGAAACTCGCAGCTTGAGGCTCGGATTCAGTCGTTTGAACTGGCCGCGCACATGCAACTGGAGGCGACGGAGGCTTTCGACATCAGCCGGGAACCTGAGTCAATTCGCAAGATGTATGGCGAGGGCGCTGAGGCTCGCACGGCGCTCATTGCGCGCCGATTGGTGGAGCGTGGCGTGCGCTTTGTGCAGGCATGGATCGGCAGTGATTGGGATCATCACCAGAACTTGGAGGCAGGTCACCGAGGCATGGCCAAGAAGTGCGATCAGGCCATTGGCGCGTTGTTGAAGGACCTAAAGCAGCGGGACATGCTCAAGGACACGTTGATCATTTGGGGCGGTGAGTTTGGCCGCACGCCCACGGTGGAAACGGTAATGGGCCTGCCCAACAACACCAGGGGCAATGGCCGCGATCACAACCATCACGGCTTCACGATGTGGATGGCCGGTGGCGGTGTGAAGGGCGGATATGTGCATGGTGCGACCGATGAGTTTGGCTTTCGAGCCGTTGAGCAGAAGGTTCATGTCCATGATCTGCACGCGACGATTCTGCACTTGCTGGGCTTTGATCACACGAGGCTGACTTATCGCCATGCGAGCCGGGACTTCCGCCTGACGGATGTTTACGGCGAAGTGGTTCACCAACTGATTGCTTGAAGATGATGGCAACGAATATGAAGACCGAGCGGCGCACGCCCCTGAAGCTTGGGCGGCACCTGTGGCTCGCGCTGTGCTTGATCGCGCTCGCCGGAGCGGGCTGCGCATCTGCGCAAGACATCACCCGCGAACGCGATGTGGTTTATGGTCGCAAACTGGGCATGGCTTTAGTGATGGATGTCTTGAAACCGGCGAAACCGAGTGGCATCGGGGTGATCTACCTGGTGAGCGGTGGGTTCAAGTCGGGGCTGGAGCTGGTCGGTTCGGAGCGCTTTGGGTCCGTTGTTTTGAAGCCGTTTTTGGATCGCGGGCAGACGGTCTTTGCGGTGAGCCACAGCTCGCAGCCGAAGTTCAATGTCACCGAGATCGTGCCGGACATTCATCGGGCGGTGCGCTTCATTCGAGTCCATGCCAAGGACTACGGCGTGGATCCTGATCGGCTCGGCATCATGGGCGCGAGTTCCGGCGGATTCCTCGCGCTGTCCATCGCCACGGGCGGCAAGATGGGCGATCCGACGGCCAAGGACCTCATTGATAGGGCTTCCAGTCGCGTTCAGGCGGCGGCGTGTTTTTGCCCTGGGTCCGATTTGATCAACTACGGTGAAGGCAAAAGCGTGCTGGAGCGCGATCCGATCAAATCCGCCGGCATCTTCGGCGTGCAGGACAATCCGTTGGACGAGCAACTCCAGATGCTGCGTGAGTTGTCTCCCGTGACGTCCGTGAGCAAAGACACGCCGCCGATTCTCATCATCCACGGCGATGCAGATGAGCAGGTGCCGCACGAGCAGTCCGAGCGGTTCGTCGCAAAACTGGCGGCGAATGGGGTCACGCATCAACTCATTACGCGGAAGAACGCCGGGCACAGCTGGCCCGACATGAGCAGGGATGATATGTTGCGAGCCGGGTGGTTCGACAAGCATCTCCAACCCGTGGTTGTGGAGAAACCCAAACCCTCCGCGCCCCCCGCCGTCAGAGCCGCGCCGTTGGTGGTCACCGGGGCCAAAGGCTTGGAGTTTTTTGAAAGCCAGGTGCGCCCGCTGTTGGCAGACAAGTGTTACCAGTGCCACAGCCAGCAAAGCAAGAAGACGAAGGGCGGCTTGCTGCTCGACAGTCACGAAGGGCTGCTCAACGGCGGCGATTCAGGCAGGCTCATCGTCAGTGGCGATCTCGATCACAGTTTGCTCATCAAAGCCGTGCGCTACCAAGACAAAGACCTGCGCATGCCGCCCGACGACAAGAGGCTGACCGAGGCCCAAGTCGCCGTGTTCGAAGCCTGGGTGAAAATGGGAGCGCCGCTGCCAAAGCTGCGCGCCCAGGAAGACAAGATCAAAGCGAGCGCGCTCACGCATTGGGCCTTTCAACCGGTGAAGCAACCCGCATTGCCAAAGGTCAAACAACAAGCCTGGGTGCAGTCGCCCGTGGATGCCTTCATCCTCGCCAAACTGGAAGCCGCTGGCATGGAGCCGTCGTTGCCGGCCGACAAGCGAACTCTGCTGCGGCGCGCGACGTATGATTTGATTGGCTTGCCGCCGACGCCCAAAGAAGTCGCGGACTTCATCGCCGACGAATCGCCGCACGCATTCGCCACCGTCGTGGATCGCTTGCTCGAATCGAAGCACTACGGCGAGCGCTGGGGCCGTCACTGGCTGGATGTGGCCCGCTTCGCCAGTTACGACAATCCCTTTGCCTTCACCTATCGCGACTATGTGATTCGCGCGTTCAACGACGACCTGCCTTACAATGAGTTCCTGCTGCAACAACTCGCTGCCGATCAGTTGGAGCTTGGCGAAGACAAACGCACCTTGGCCGCGCTGGGGTTCTTGACGGTGGGTCGGCAATTCATGAACAGCCACGACACGATCGACGACCGCATCGATGTGGTCACGCGCGGCACGATGGCCCTTTCGGTGAGCTGTGCCCGCTGCCACGATCACAAGTATGATCCGATCCCGACACGCGACTACTACAGCCTTCATGGAGTCTTTGCCAGCTCCACCACGCCCAGCGAGCTGCCTCTGCTCGGCATCGCTCCCGATCCAGCAGCATACGCTGAGTATTTGCCCAGGCACGCTGCAGTGCAGGCCAAGCTGGATGCCTTTCTCCGCAAGCAGGAAGCGGCGGTGCTCGCGCAGCATCGCCGCCAAACCGCGCAGTGCTTGCTCCTGAGCCTCGAGCCAAAAAAACTCGCCGGACTCATCAGCGAAGAGTTTGGATTGAGCGACCGCAAGATCCTCCAAGTCGGTGCCGCGCATTGGCTGCAATGGCTTGAAAAACGAGACAAGGAAACCGACCCGATCTTTGCCCCATGGTTCGCCTTTGCGGCACTGCCCCTGTCAGAGTTCGCTGAGCGCGCGAAGGTTTTGTCGGCCAAGCTCGCCCTTAGTTCTCTCACGCGTCCGTTGAACTCTCGCGTTGTTCATGCGCTTGCAGGCGAGCCACCGACTTCGTTGGATGAAGTCGCGGACCGCTACGGCAAGCTGTTCGATGACATCGACAAACGCTGGCAAGACATGCTGCAAAGCCATGCCGAAAGCCAAGCCTTGCCCGATGCCGACGACGAAGCCTTGCGCCAAGTCTTTTATGCCAAGGACAGCCCCGGTGCCTTGCCTGCCGAGATCATGCCGCAGTTGTTTCCCACCTCGGCGCTCATGCAGTTGGGACCGCTCAAGGCCGAAGTCGGACGCCTGGATGCCACGCATCCCGGCGCTCCGCAGCGAGCCATGGCGCTCATCGATAGTCCGCATCCGAAGAACAGTCACGTCTTCATCCGAGGCAACCCGGACCGCTTGGGCGAGGAAGCTCCGCGTCAGTTTCTAGCAGTCCTGTCCGGCGACAAACGCGAGCCATTCACCCATGGCAGCGGTCGACTCGAACTCGCCCAAGCCATCGCCAGTCGAGACAATCCTCTCACCGCTCGCGTCATCGTGAACCGCGTTTGGCTGCATCACTTTGGCGCTGGATTGGTGACCACGCCCGACGACTTCGGCTTGCGCTCTGATCCACCGAGCCATCCCGAACTGCTGGACTACCTCGCCTCGCGGTTCATGCAAGACCGTTGGTCGCTCAAGCAACTTCACCGCCTGCTCATGCTCTCAAGCACCTATCAGCAAAAGAGCGATGACAACCTGCGCTATGAAGCGAAGGACCCGGACAACCGCTTGCTCTCAAAAGCCAACCGTCTGCGACTCGACTTCGAATCCATGCGGGACACGCTGCTGGTCGTAGCAGGCAATCTGGACCCTGCCACCGAAGGGCGCCCCGTCGATCTGCTCAAGCCGCGTGAAGGCAGCTACGCCAATCGCCGCACCATCTACGGCAGCATTGATCGCAACGAATTGCCGTCCTTCTTCCGAACCTTCGATCTCGCCAACCCCGATCTCTCCACCGCCCAGCGAAACAGCACCACCGTGCCGCAACAAGCGCTCTTCTTCCTGAACAACCCCTTCGTTTTAGAACAAGCCAGCCACCTCATTGCCCGCCCCGCCTTCCACTGGCTCGATGACGACACCGCCCGCATTCGCCACCTCTACCAACGCGTCTATCAACGCGATCCCAAGCCCGCAGAGATCCAACAAGGCATCCGCTTCCTCCAAAGCGCGCAAGACTCCACAGCCACTCCGCAGGAACGCTATGTTCAGGTGCTGCTGATGTCGAATGAGCTGATGTTCGTGGATTGAGCGAGGCTCGAATCCCTTCACTCCACTTGGTTTTAAGAAACAAAAATGAAATCAAAGCCCATCATCGCCTGCCTTCTTGGCTCACTATTCATCGGCCATGCCAGAGCGGTCCCAGCTAAAAGCGGTGCTTGGTGTTGTCTCACAACCGTTGTCAGCGACGGTCGGGAGCGTGGAAGGGATGAGGGACGCGTCACCCACCTGCCCCAAGGGCGACAACGGTTGTACAACGTGGTGCGATGGCACAGGGCGGGACCGTCATGGAAAAAGGGGGTCGGGTCGCAAAGTGTCCGAGCGCAGTTTATGCGAGAATTTTGTCCGAGGTGGCCGCAGCGCTCTATGCTCAGTGCCATAAGGCCTGCAGAGCTGGTGCACCCAAGAGGATTCGAACCTCTAACCTTCTGATCCGTAGTCAGATGCTCTAATCCGTTGAGCTATGGATGCGTGTCGGTGAAGAC
>CAINXC010000385.1 GCA_903854655.1 uncultured Verrucomicrobiota bacterium
ACCATCGTGGCAGCGTCTCAACGGCCACTTCTCCACTACCAGGGCTGCCCAAACACAACCCTCGCTGCATCAAGCCTTCCAGAACCCCTTCCCCTCGAAAATAGTGCTTTTCCGCCCGAAACTGACGAACTTGGGCTAGCGTCGCCTCGCTGTCTTTGCCGTCATGGCGGATGGTGGCGCCCAGCGAGCCGGAGTCTGGAGCGCGATGCAGAATCCAGCCGATGTCGGCAATGGAGATGAGAGGCTGCCCGCTCAGTGACGCGAAGCTGTCGCCCGCTTGAATGCCAGCCCTGGCGGCGGGCGAGTCTGCAGCCACGGACTCAACCCTGGCAATATCGTCCGTGGCCAGGGTGATGCCCAGGGTTTGGATGGACGGCTGCGGATAGATCCACGCGGCGGGCATGGGCAGGTTCTGACTGCGGAAGTGCGCCCGGATGGCGTCGCCCACCATGTGGCAGTGCACGCAGCTTGCCACGACCTTGCCGTTCCAGTCGAGCTTGCTCTGGTACTTCCCGGCAAGCGAAGGGAACTCCACGGGCGTCTTGTAAGGCGTGGGGCCGCCCTGCTTGCCCGCCAGCACCGCCTTGTTCGCAGGATAGCCTTTATGAATGGCGAGAGCGGCCTCCAGCGCTTTCTTGAAGCCGGCAGTGGTCTTGTTCTTCGGATCCTTCTGATGAAGCCATGATCCATAGCGACCGTATATGGTGCCATCACCGTTGAACAGCATGACGGAAAAAGACAAGTCGTAGTCAAACTGAAAACGGGTGAGATCGAGGGCGTTCGCGTTGATGATGCGCACGCACACAAACTGGTCCAGAAGCGGCTCCAATTCCGCCTCGCCAAGCACGCTTGAGTCGATGCCCATGCAGGCCATGCAGGGAATGCAGCGCAGCACGACGAGCAGGGGCTTGCCCTTGTCCCTGGCCTGCTTGAAGCCGCCATCGATGTCGTTGTAGTTCCAGCGGGGATCGCTTTCCAGCTTTGCCCTGTCGCCCCGCACCGCCCCCTCCCGGTCCTTGACGGCTTCGGCCTGGGAGAGGGCGGACACGGACAGGAGGATGGAGAGAAGGAGCCGCTGCTTCATAGGCACATTGTGCTCGCACCCTATTTCAGTTGGCAAGGCGAAACTCTTGGACAAGCGATGATCTCAACGACCCAAGTGTTTCAACCAAATGCTAAACAAGTTGCAGGCATGTTGCAATAATCATTCCAGCAGCGATAGGTGCCATTATCGCCAAATATTTTGGTAATCAATTCGCGAGCATTCCAGCTTGGCAAAATCAAAAATATTAGGTAGATCGGACTCCAGCCTACTCTTGGACGATGAACTGCGACATCAAAGTCAAAACTTGGACCGATCTGATGACGGCTCTTTACACGATTCCCAAGACCAATCACCGGCGGTTTCGCTCGGACTTTGTATACAGAGGCGTCGCAAGTGCAAGCTGGGGGCTGGACACCAGTTTGCAACGACTGGGAACCCACGCTGCGGAGGTCGAGCACCCCTTGATGCGCAGCTTTGTCAAGTATGCCCAGCCTGGAGAAATTCCATCAGGCAACCTCTGGTTCCGCCTCGCCGCAGCCCAGCATCACGGGCTTCCCACCCGCCTGCTTGACTGGAGCGTGTCCCCCAAGGTGGCGCTTCATTTTGCCACGGCTGAACAAGATCACTACGACGAAGATGGCGCGATTTGGTGCGTGGATGTGGTTGCCGCCCGCAAATTGCTTCCCGCCTCGCTCAGAAACCTGCTCGACCAGGAGTGGGCGTTCCTGTTTTCAGTCGAAATGCTGGAACAGATCGCCAGCCTCGAGGAGTTTGATCAACTTGGAAAAGAGGAGAATTTTGTGATGTTTTTCGAGCCACCGTCCCTCGACGCCCGAATCATCAACCAAGGGGCCATCATGTCGGCCATGCCGGGGGTCGGGCTGGATTTGCGGGCATTCTTGAAAATGCACCCCGGGATCTTTCATCGGATCATCATCCCGAAGTCCCTGAAATGGGAGGTCCGTGACAAGCTGGATCAAGACAATGTCACGGAACGGATGTTGTTCCCAGGCCTTGATGGTCTGAGCCGCTGGTTGAAACGATACTATGGTGCCGGACCCAAGACACGCGTCCGCAAGGCAGCCAAGCCGAGCACCCAGCGCTCGAAGACGCTTTAACGTGGACTTTGCCCCGTCCATCCGGCTGGTTGTGGTTGTCGCCCCTGAGAATGCTTGGGAGCGCAGATCGACCAAGCTATGCTGGCAATAGGCCTGCTTGTGCAGCCCTCAATTCCAGAGCCTGTCTCGTCAGGGATGGCCATTCGGCGATCCGGAAGTTTTCAATTTTCCTAGCGTGTACCGGGGTGTAATCTTGCCGGCGGTCATGAACTCAAAACTGGTCATTGGTTTGGTCCTGGCTTTGACGGTGCCTGCCCGGGGGGACAAGGCGGCGGAGTCGTCGCTGCCGCCGCGCCCGTTTCACCTGGAAATCAGCGATCTGAAGCGCTGGGATGTCACCATGACAATGCGGCACGATCCGTTTCATGGTGTGGTCTTCTATGCAGTGCCGCCGGATGACCGTTGCCAGACGATCCTGAGCGTGGATCTGCACGCGGAGACCAAGAAGGGCCGGGTGGAGGCCGTCCGGGTGACGGACGCCGGGCCGTACAAGAAGCCGCTGTTGAAGCTGGAGATCAACGCGGCGGTGCCTTTCACCGTGGTGGCGCATGTGGTGGCGCAGTTCCATCACACCCAGCTCGCGACCGGCGCGCCAAAGGGAGCAGTGAGGCAGCTTGGACCTCTTCAGCACCGTGAGTATCTGGACGACGAATGGCCCAATGACAAGGCGCGTGCGTGGTTCGGGCAATGGATTAGGACACACCATCTGATCCGGGACGGCGAGGAGGAGGGCGCGTTTGCCTTTCGTGTGCTGAAATTCATGCAGGCGCATTTTCGCTACGTGATCCCGGACGATATTCCAGAGCACAAGCAAATGGTGGCCCGCGATCCGGAGATGGGCGACTGGCACTACACGATCGGCACGCTCACGGGCGAGTGCTTTCGGATTTCAGACACTTACTGCCGGGTGATGCGCATGAACGGCATCCCCGCCCGGCTGGTCAGCGGGAACTACTTCATTGGGGACAAAGGGCATCATCTGCGCAGCCTCATCTGGCTGGCCGACGCGGGCTGGATTCCGATCGAGGCGACGGCCGCCGTGTCTCAGCCAAAGCAGCCGGCGCTGAATTTTTTCGGCACCTGGGGCGAAGGCATGTTGATGGGGAACCGCAACATCAACTACGAGCTTCCAGGCCCGAAGGGAAAAACGAGCATTGGCACTTTGGATGCGCTTGGGTTTGGTGCGGCGAACGGAACCTGGGACTTTCCGAAAGCGGACATCGAGGCCAGCGTCCTGCCGCCGGCAGGGCCGAAATGATGAGCAGGTCTACGGGCTCAGATTGCGAAGGCGCAAGTCACCAGCACGCCCCTGGCGGTCCAGGCCAGGGTGCGCAGCCAGTTCGTGAGGAGGAGGCGCCGGATGACATCGGCGTTGAATCCATGCATCAGCTTCGTGTGCAGCGGCGCCTGGAGCAAAGCAGTGGAAAGCCAGATCACGGGAATCAATCCGACGCTGGCGAGGAAAGCTGGTTCGCGCCGGCCTTGAAACAGCAGCCAGGCTGCCGTGCCCGCCTCGATGAGAAGCAGGGGTGCGACGATGAGGCCGATGCGCACGCAGTGTGCGAAATGGTGGCCCGCGAATTCCGCCTTCCCCACGCGCCGGAACTGCGGATAGGCGAGGATTTGAACGACACAGATGAGACCGGCGAGCATCCAGGTCGCAGCGAGGTGGAGGTTGCAAAAGAGCGTCATGCGGGAATTAGTGTCTTACTAATGGCTATTCAGGGCTACAGCGTAGCATAAGCTCCGGGTGAATGCAAGCGGTGCTTTTCGGGGCGCGGCCTCACCGCAGCTTCAGGCGGGCAAACAGCCGGACCTTGAAGCCGTCGAGCGCGAAAAAATACACCGCCGCCGCCGCCGCGACGGCGGCGAGCAGCAGTGGAGGCACCGCCGGAAAATGGAAGCCGGAAAGGGTCACAAACGCCATCACCCCCAGCCCCAGCGCCGAGCTCAGAAGCATCGCCCGGCTGGGGCGCGAAGACCAGCAGCGCCCGCGCTCACGCAACAGATAAACGCCCGCCTGCGAGCCGATGATGATGGTGGCAAAGGTGAGCGACTGCTGATGCGGCGTGTCGAAGCCCATGACGTAGTTGCCGAACGCGAACACGCTGAAGGTGAACGCCAGCCTCAGAAGACCAAGCACCACTCCGGCGATGACAATCGGCCGCGTACGCCAGGAATTGGGCAGCGGGGAGACGCTCATGCGGTCGGTGGTCAGCGCCATCGTCAGGAAGTCGTTGAGGAAAATGATCAGCACCATCAGCATCGGCGTGAGCGCCTTGTGGCCGGTGAGGAGAAAGCCGCAGACGAGCAGGAGCATCAGCTCGACCTTCTTCGACAGCATGTTCAGCGTGTAGGTGAGCACGCGCTGGAACACTCGCCGGCTGGTTTCGATCGCGGGCAGCATGCCGCCGAGTCCGGGCCGGGTCAGCACGATGGCGGCGGCGGCTTTGGCTACGTCGGTGGCGTTCGCCACGGCGACTCCCGCCTCGGCCTGGCGCAGGGCGGGCGCATCATTCACTCCGTCTCCGCTCATGCCCACAACCGCGCCCTGGCGCTGAAAGCCGCGCACCAGCTTGAATTTGTCTTCCGGGAACACGCCTGCGAACACTCCATGGTCCAGCACGTCGCCACCCAGGTCGCCCTTCATGGCTTCGGGCGGGCACACTGAGGATGGAATGCCAAGCTGGTCGGCGACGGCACGGGCGGTGAGCGCGTTGTCTCCTGTGATCATCACCAGGCGCACACCAGCCTCCTGGATGGCTTTGACAACGGCCTGCGAGTCATCGCGAACGGCGTCTTCCAGACCGATCAGTCCGGCAAACCGCAGATGCTCTTTGTCGCCAGCCGCCACGCCGAGCACCCGCTGGCCGAGGGCGGCAATCTTCTCCGCCGCCGGCTGCCAGGCCGATTCTGGAACGCCGCAGAGTTCTGCGATGATCGCTGGCGCCCCCTTGGTGTACCGGCGCAGGCCCACGGCCTCGCGATAGCTGGCCTCGGCACGCTTGGTTGCAGGGTCGAACGGCTTGAATTCGATCAGCGTTGCGCCATCATCCTTCGCCAGCCTGGCTTCAGCAGCCCGCACAATCGCACCGTCCACCGGGTCATGTCCAGCCGGATCGCTCGCCCGCCATGCGGCGCCCAGCAACTGCTCCTCAGTGAATCCCTCCGCCGGACGAAGCGCGCTGACCGCGGCCTCATTGCGCGTGAGCGTTCCTGTCTTGTCACTGCACAGAATGGTCATCGAGGCGATGTCGTGGAGGGCGCTCAAGCGAGTCACCAGCACACCGAACTTTGACAGCTCCACTGATCCCAGCGCCGCAGCCAGCGTAAAAGTGGCAGGCAGAGCGACCGGAATGGAAGCGAGAAGAATCGTCAAGATCAGAGGCAGGATGTGCGCCAGCGTCATGCCCTGGAGATGGGCGAAGCCAAGCACCAGCACGACCAGCCCGGCATTGAGCACGAACAGATCACGCACCACACGGCCAATCTCACGCTCCTGGCGGTTCTCGGCATGGGCGGTGCGGACCAGCTCCGCCGTTTTGCCAAAGAACGTGCGGGCGCCGGTGGCTGAAACCACACCCGTCGCCTCTCCGCCCCGCACCAAGGCCCCGGCATAGGCGATACTGCCAGGCGGCACCTCGACGGCGGAGGATTCACCTGTGAGGGCCGATTGATCCAAAAGCAGGGAGCCGTCCACCAGCCGGGTGTCGGCCGGGACAATGCCGCCCTGCCGCAGATGGATCACGTCATCCGTCACCAGGCCCTCCGCTCCCATGGTCTTCCAGCCACCGTCACGCAGCACGCGCGCCTCAATGCACAGTTGCTTGCGCAGCAGGGCCAGCGCCTTCTGCGAGCGCCCCTCCTGAAGAAAGGCCAGCACGGCGTTCATCACCAGCAGCGCGGCGATGACACAGGCCTCGACAATCTCGCCCAGGAAAAACTGCAGGATGATGGAGGCTTCGAGCAACCAGGGGATCGGCGCCCAGAAGCTGCGCAGGAACTGCCGCAGCGGATGCGGCACCACCTCCCGCACGGCGTTCGGGCCCATTTGCCGCAATCGGGCTTCCGCTTCCGTCGAGGTGAGTCCTGGACCATCCTGCTTGCTCATGTTGTTCAAGACTTGTTTTTCTCCCTGCGCGTGCCCGCGCTGAGTGCCAGGGCCTGTCTCGGCACACCCGGCGGCCATGGGCCTGGCGCTGCGGAAATCCTGGGCCGGGAAGCGGGCGTGGTCAATGGGCCGGTTGCCTATTCCTGTCCCCGTGTTTCTTGCAGCCTGGCGCTCAAGTTTGCTCCCCCCTGACCAGCCGACAACCGCACTGGCCCCAAACCTAGCAAACGCTGTTGCATGCTCCTAGTTTTTTTGAGATAAGCCAGCCAACCATGCCAACCATGCCCACCATTCCCCTTCCCCGTCTGGTCCTTTCCGCCGCTCTTGCAGCAATGTCCCTCGGTCTTGTCAGTTGCGCCAGCGGCCCGACGTATGCGGAAATCAAATCGAAGCTGCCACCCATTGCCAAGGGCGAGGGGCGGGTGTTCGTCTATCGACCTGCCACCGTGGGCTTCGGGGTCAAACCCTCGGTAAAAATCGACGACCGGAAGGTCGGCACCTCGGAGGGGCGGGGCTTTTTCTACACAGACCAGAAAGCAGGCAGCCACGAAATTTCAATCACCACGGAGTGGAAGCACAAGAACACGGTCAGTGTTGTCGCCGGGCAGCCCTGCTACGTGGAATGCATGATTACGCCCGGTCTGTTTGTGGGCCACCTCATCCCCAACCAGGTGGACGCGGCCACCGGCGAGGCCAACATCGAAAGCTGCAAAATGCTCTCCAGCCAAAGCCCTGCTGATGAGGAACCGGCCGATCAACCCGCCGCCAGCGAGCCCTCCAAAAAGACCTCGCGGCCAGCCCGGCACGTCCGGGATTGGGGCGATCCCTGAAGACCGGGCAGCACCGCCCGTGTCACGAACAATCGCTGCGGAACCCAAGTGAGCGCTTGAGTTCCCTCACCGCGTGGTCTTTCTGATCGGCCTATGAGCACCCCCGCCTGCCCGATGTGCGAAATGACCGAAGTTTTGAGCCACGCCGACCACTATGAATGCGTGACCTGCGGCCATGAATGGCCCCTTGAGGTAGAATCCGACGTACCTGCCGGTGACCGGATCGTGAAGGATGCCTACGGCAACGTGCTGGCGGACGGTGACATCGTGGCCATGATCAAGGACTTGAAATTGAAGGGCTCATCCGAGGTCTTGAAGGTGGGCACCAAGTCAAAACCCATCCGCCTGGTGGACGGGGATCACGAAATCTCCTGCAAAATGGACGGGATCGCCATTGGCCTGAAGGCCTGCTTTGTGAAGAAGGTGCCTGCCTGACGGATGGCCGGGCGACCGCGCCGCCGGCCCACAAAAAGCTGGGCAAGCACGTCATCGCAGGCAAGACTGGCGGGGTAGTCTCTCATTCCTACCCGCCCCTCATGCCAAAAGCCCATCCTGACGGCGCGTTCGCATCTGACATGTTTCCCCCCACGATGTGGAGCCGGGTTCGCCTTGCCGTTGCCGAAGGCAAACCGGGGGCTGACCAAGCCCTCAATGACCTTTGCAAAGCGTATCAGACGCCCATCCTGGCCTACATCATCCGCGACGGTTGCGCGCCCGATGAGGCGGAGGATCTGAAGCAGGCCTTTTTTGAACACCTGCTGTCGCGCAATGCATTTGCCGATGCCGAGACGACGCGGGTGAAGCTGCGCGCCTTCCTGGTCACAAAACTGCAATCGTTCCTCGTGGACAAGCACCGCCATGCCACGGCGCAAAAGCGCGGAGCGGGCCATGTGGTGCCGCTCAGCACGATAAGCGAGGAACAGCGCCACCTTGCCGAGCCGGTCGATCACGTCACCCCGTTCGTCGTCTATCAGCGGCTGTGGATGGAAACGCTGATCGGCGCGGCGATGAAGCGGCTGCTGGCCGAATACAGCAGGGGTGGTCAGGACGCCTACTTCGCAGCGATCTCGCCCTTCATCACGAGCAGCAGCGGGCACAGCATCGCCACGCTTTCCGAGCGGTTTGGCAGGCCCCCTGGCACGGTGAAGAGCGACATCTCCCGGCTGCGCGCCAAGTGCCAGAAGCTCATCCGCGACCAGATCGCCGCCACGCTGATGGACCCCACGCCGGACAACATCGACACTGAACTCAAAGACCTGATGGGCTACCGCGCGTAGATGCAAATTTTCTGCAACCGCCGGCCCGGCTTTGCGAAATAACAAACTGAACCTCCGCCTCCCAAACCTCCCGTGCCCGCCGATCCTCCGCCACCCGACCCGCCCGGTGCCAAGCCCGGAGGCGATCCGTTCTTCGGCAACAGGCTGAGCGGCCTGCTCAACTGCGCGCTGGGCACGCCGCTGCCGTTGGAGGACCCGGGGGTGTGGGAGCCGCCCAGCGCCGAACACCTTGGCCGGCTGCTGCCCCAGTGGGCGTTTGAAGGGATGATCGGGCGGGGCGGCATGGGCGCCGTTTACAAAGGTCGCAGGCGCTCGCTCAACCGTGTCGAGGCGATCAAAATTCTGCCCGTGGAGCTTTCGAAAAGCACGGAATTCGTCGCCCGCTTCGAGCGCGAAGCGCAGACCCTCGCCAGCCTCAACCACCCCGGCATCGTCACGATCTACGATTTCGGCCAGACCAGCGAGGGGCACTTCTACATCGTGATGGAATTCGTCGATGGCACCGACCTGCACCGCATCATCCACGGTCCCAAGCTTGCCATCGACCACGCCCTGCGCATCACCGTGCAGATTTGCGAGGCGCTGCAATATGCCCACGAGAAGGACATCATTCACCGCGACATCAAGCCCGCCAACGTGCTGGTGACGCGCGAGGGCAAGGCCAAGCTGGCCGATTTTGGCCTGGCCCTGAAGCCGTATGACGCAGCGCGCGCCGGGGCGTCCGCCACGATGCCGGAGGATGTGTTTGATCCCGCGGACCCGCTGGGCCACATGAGCCGCCGCCTGACCAAGCCTGGCACCGCACTGGGCACGCCGGACTATGCCGCGCCTGAGATGTACGAGGGCGAGTCCGACCGCCGGTCCGACATTTACGCGCTGGGCATCATGCTCTACGAAATGCTCACCGGCATGCCACCCCAGGGCTACTTCGCCCTGCCTTCCCACAAGCCGGGCGTGGACAAGCGGCTGGACAGCGTGATCATCAAGGCGCTTGAGATCGATCCTGCCGCCCGCTATCAGAGCGCCAGCGAAATGAAAGTGGATGTGGAGCGGGTGTTCACGCCTGTGCCCGCGCCGCCACAAACCCCGGCGAAAGTGGCAGCCCCGGCCAGGCCGGCCCCAGGACCTGGAATGCGGTTCTCCACCGGCGCGCCACCGTCGGCAAAGCCGGCCGCCAGCCGCCTGCAACGTTTGGTTTTCAATGTGTTTGTGGGCCTCATTCCACTGCTGGGTCTGGGCGGGGCCTATGTGCTGGACCAGGGCTGGCCGAAGGTGAAGGCGATGCTGCCTGACATGAACCCCGTGATGCCGCGGTGGCTGAAAACAACAAGGGCTGACGAAGGCTTTGAAGACCTTTTTGACGAGGCCCACCGCAAGGACTGGCGGCAGACCGGTCCTGGCGGCTTCACCTTTGAGAACGATGTCGCCACGTCATCGACCCCGGCGGGTGAACCACAAGGCCATGGCCTGTATTACTACACCGGCAGGACGTACGGTGATTTCATTCTGCGCGTGGAGTTCAGGATGGACTCCCTTGCCGCCCAGTCCGTGGTCTTCGGGCGCTTTCCCGATCCCGTGGGAGATCCCAACAAGCCATTCTTCTCCGGCACCGGCATCGCCATCCACGGCTCAGGCCTGGACAGCTATCAGACGGGGTCCCTGTGGATGACCAAGGCGCCAACGGCCAGCGCCATCGTCTCCGATGCCTGGAACCTGTACGAGATCACTTTCACCGGCTTCCACTACATCGTGAAACTCAACGGAGTGGTGGTCAATGATGCCACTAGTTACACCGTCCCCACCTCCGGTTTGATCGGGCTGCAAAACCACGCCTACAGCAGGGTGCAGTTCCGCAACCTGCGGATCAAGGAGCTCAAGGAGGCCGTGGCCACGAGCCCGCCCGCATCATCGGCTGCCAGCGTTGCCGCCCCCGCGCCTGCGACGCCCTCTCCGCAAGGCGAGCCCTTTATTCTTGAGCAGGGCTTTGCCGACTTGTTTGACGGGGCTCATCGCGGCGGCTGGACCCATTGCGGCCCGGGAACAATGATCATGGAAAGCGACGTGGCTAACACCTGGACGCCTGCACACTCGAATCCGGACCACGGGCTCTATTGGTATTCGGCGCAAACGTTCAGCGATTTCACCCTGAAACTGGAATTCAAAATGGATTCGCCTGACTCGGTCTCCGGCGTGCTGGTACGGTTTCCCAATCCGGGCAATGATCCGCTCATTGCAGATCAGGAGGGCTCAAAAATTGACATTCACGGCTACAGCCAGGGAGCCTCCGGCACGGGCACGCTCTTCGCTGGCGAGGAGCCCTACCAGCCCTCTCAGTTGATCATCAATTACGGCGGCTGGAACGAGTACGAGCTCACCGTGGAGGGCTATCATTGCACCCTCAAGCTCAACGGGCGGCAAATCAATGAGTTCACCGGCGGCCGCAACAGCGCCGGCTACATCGGCCTGCAAAATCTTTGCGCAGTGGGCGAGGTGCACTTCCGCCACGTGCGCATCAAGGAATTGAAGGCGGCGAAGTCTGCAACGGTGGTAACGCCGCCGCCAGCCACGGTTTCTGCGCCTGCTAGTCCCTTCACCAACAGCCTGGGCATGAAGTTCGTCCCGGTGCCAGGCACCAAGGTGATGTTCTGCATCCATGACACGCGGGTTCGCGATTTCGCAGCCTTCGCGGCAGGGGCGAACTATGACTACAGCCACGGCGAGCGCACCTTCCTCATGGGCACGGGTGATGACGAGAACCGCAACGGCCATTCGTGGAAGAACCCCGGCATCCCGCAGACGGACGACCACCCGGTCACCTGCGTGAGCTGGGATGATGCGCGAGCCTTCTGCGCGTGGCTGAGCAGGAAGGAAGGCAAAAACTACCGCCTGCCCACGGACCACGAGTGGAGCGTAGCGGTGGGCATCGGCGGCCAGGAGCAAGAAAGCGCCAGCCCGGAAAGCAAAAATGGAAAGATCCTCGCGTCGTACCCGTGGGGCGTCGGGTATCCCCCGCCAAAGGATGCGGGCAACTACCCGGGAAGCGAGGCACGGGACAAAAACTGGCCTGCCAATTCGCCGACTGTCAGCGGCTTCACCGACCCCTTTCCGCGCACCTCCCCGGTGGGCAGCTTCAAGCCCAACCGTTATGGGTTGTACGACATGGGTGGAAACGTGTGGCAGTGGTGCCAGGACACGTACAGCAGCCAGGGAGATGCCCGTGTGCTGCGCGGCGGGTCGTGGTATTATGGCACCCCTGCCGGACTTCTGTCATCCTTTCGTCTCAAACTCCGGCCCACATTTCGAAACAACGATCTTGGTTTTCGGGTGGTGCTGGAAGGAAGTGCTTCGCCCCAATCTGCAACAGCCACGAGCTTTGATGTTAACTTCAGCCTGCCCCATCGGATTGTTGAACTCAAACGGGGTGCCGACGAAAAGTGGACGGGCGTGACAGGGTGAGTCAGGCACCTGCTTGAACGGGGCGGGCCGCAGGGGGAAATGCCTCCAATCCCTCGACGGCAGAAGCCGACGGCCGGATCGCAGGCAATCTCCGGCGCAGTTTCGAAATTTTCCTGCAACCGCCGGCCCCGGTTTGCGAAGTCTCCTTTAGCCACCTCGTTTTCGTCCCGGACCATGCCGCCTTGACCAGGCACCCCATTTTGCCATGAAACACAAGTTTGAGTGCCCGCACTGCGCGCAGCGCATCTCCGCAACGCCCGACCTTTTCGGCACCATACGGTCATGCCCTGCCTGTGAGAAAAACTTCACCGTGCCTGCACCCGCAGGTTATGTTCCGGAAGCACATGCCGGCGCAGAAGCGCCGCCAGCCCACAGGAGGGATGCCGGCGGCGCCGCCTGGCACCCTATGCAGGTCATCGGCATCGCCATCGTCATCCTGCTCGGCGGTGTAACGGGCCTGCTGCTCACGGTTCTTGCCAGGCATGATCCCCCCCCTCTGGACGTAATCTACGCCAGCCCCGGTGGCGACGATGCCGCCGCTGTGGCCGAAGACCTGATCAAGGTGTCATCTGCGGATCTTGACCAGCAGCGACGCCTTGCCGACTTGCGCCGCCGCCTGGACGCCCAGGAAGCCGCCATGACGGAGTTGAAGTCAAGGCTCAACCAGCGGGATCGCTGAACCTCTTGTGTCAGGTGAGCTTCCCCAGGCAGACATAAAAGAAGCGGCCCATTGGTTCCAGACAAGCTCCCGGCACTTTCCTTTGTTCCCGCCCTTCGACAATCCGGCTCGGATGGGCGGCGCCGAACGGCGCGCAGCAGGCAATACAAGGACTCTGTGGTGGCTCCTGGGAAAAAAACGCCCTTCCATACAAACGGCCAATCTCCCCTGTTGCTCAAAAACTGGGAACCGGATATATTATTAATCCATGGCAAATACATCCGTCCCCTCAGTCCATCAATTGAGCCGCGCCATCAAGATCGCGGAACAAATCCAGGAGCTCAAAGCCGAAATGGCAAACGTTCTGGGAAAGGCCGCTGAGCCTCAGACCACGCGCAAGTATACAAAGAAGGCAGCTCCTGCCGCCCCGAGTAAAAAGCGCGTCCTATCCCCTGAAGCGCGGGAGAAAATCGCCGCAGCGCAACGTGCAAGGTGGGCCAAGCAACTGAAGAAGGGGAAGAAAGGTTAGCCCGACAAGGACTTTTCGCGTGACAGCCATGTCCCGTCCCTGCGTGCATCGCCTTTTCATATCAGGGAGTATTCGCACCGCATCGTCATGCGAGACGTCCGACCCATGGACTGCCCCGTGCCTTCCAGCAGCACCTGGCGGCTGAGTTCGAGAGACGTTTCCTGCGTCTGGCCGGGCTGGGGCAGTTGCGGCAAGAGAAAGCTGCCCCGGGCCTGATGAGCGGAACCGGGCCGAATGATCGTGCCCAGATAAGTGACGGTGCTGCCGATGGTCAGACCAACGCTGACCAAACCAAGCGGACTGGAGGCAAAACCCAAGCCGACCTCGGCCACGTTTGCGGCACCGCCAGCTTTTGGCAGTGTCACCGTCTGCGTGTTGCCAGAGGCACTGGTGTTGCGAATGCTGAAGGTGAGCGGCCGCGGCTGACCTGGCAGCAGGCCGCCTTCCAGGAAGCTGAGCATTGCACTAGAATTCACATTGGGCAGGTCCATAACCACGGTGCCTGCCGCAGGCGCGGCGTCCTTGCCGCCCAGAAGCGTGAGCTCTGTCGGACCGAACCCGGTGCCGGCAGGCACGGCTCCTGGAGGTGGCGGGGCCGCGTTCCCGTTCCAGCTCAAGGTGCCTGACAGATGGTTGTTAATCGCGTCCGGGACGATGGCGGGCGTCCCAATCAGGGCGCCCAGCTTGTCACTGGCGGGGAGGAAGACGATCTCCTGCGCAGGGGAAGTCCAATCGCCACCGTCAGCCAAGTTGCATCATCTGGACGGCCCGCAGGGGCCAGGAGTGACACGGCCGCAGGGACGTCACCGTGCATCACCTGCCCAGGCCTGCACACATGGCTGCCGCCAGAAGGACCATGTTCGCGCTTTTTCCGAAGGGCACCCCCGCGTTTTACGAAAGCGTGGATGTTCGCACAAGCCCGAAGATGAGCTTTCCCTTCATGCAGGAGGCCAAAACAGGCCCTCCGGCCACGCCAAGATCAGCACCGGTAAAACCAAGTCACGCGGAGCAGGAGCGGCCAGGGCGCGCTTCATTAAAACAGCTTCACAATTCACTCTGCCGCTCCTCTCGCCATCACCTGTTCTTTATGGAAGTTTTCGCCGTCACCGTCTTCGTCAGCCTCATGTTCGCAGTGCTCTTCGCGGTGCTGTTCTTTGCCGAGCGATCTCAGCGCCGGCACCGGGGCATCGAGCAGGACGCCCTGCTTCCCTTCGACGACGAGCCGCAGATCGCCCCTGCGAAAGCCTCAACCCGGAACCCTTGACCTGAAGCCCGGCAACCCATCTCCCTCACCCCCATGACTAAGAAAGTAACCATAGAATACAACGACCGCGTCGTGCGCCAGTTCATGCTGGCCTCGATTCTCTTTGGCGTCGTCGCCATGCTCGTAGGCGTGCTCATCGCCTCGCAGCTCAATTTTCATGAGCTGAACCTGAACAAGTGGATGTCCTTCGGGCGTCTGCGGCCGCTGCACACCAACGCTGCCATCTTTGCCTTTGTGGGCAACATGATGTTCGCGGGCATCTACTACTCCACGCAGCGCCTGTGCAAGGTGCGCATGGGGCTGGACTGGCTTTCGAACCTGCACTTCTGGGGCTGGCAGGCGATCATCGTGGCGGCGGCGATCACACTTCCGCTGGGACTCACCCGCGGCCAGGAGTACGCGGAGCTGATCTGGCCCATCAACGTGGCCGTGGCCCTGATCTGGGTGGTGTTCGCGGTGAATTTTTTCATCACCCTGCACAAGCGTAACGAGCCTTCCTTGTATGTGGCGCTGTGGTTTTACATCGCCACGATCATCACGATTGCGATGCTCTACATCGTCAACCACCTGTCGATCCCCACGAGCTGGACCCACAGCTACTCGCTGTTCTCCGGCGTGCAGAACGCCCTGGTGCAATGGTGGTACGGCCACAACGCCGTGGCCTTCTTCCTGACCACGCCCATCCTCGGCATCATGTACTACTTCCTGCCGAAGGCGGTGAACCGCCCGGTGTATTCCTACCGGCTGTCCATCGTGCATTTCTGGTCGCTGGTGTTCCTGTACATCTGGGCAGGCCCCCACCATCTCCTCAACACGGCCCTGCCCAAGTGGCTGCAAATGCTGGGCATGTTCTTCAGCCTCATGCTCTGGGCTCCAAGCTGGGGCGGGATGCTCAACGGCCTGCTGACGCTGCGTGGCGCCTGGGACAAGCTGCGCACGGACCCGGTGGTGAAGTTCTTCGTCGCCGGTGTCACCTTCTACGG
>CAINXC010000386.1 GCA_903854655.1 uncultured Verrucomicrobiota bacterium
GGACGCGCGGGTCGTGACCGAGATCCTGACATGAGCCTGAAAACAGGGCCGGGCGTCCTGCGGGCAGCGATTCAGTCTCATGAAACGCAAAGCATCCGCCATCTGGAGCGGTGACCTCAAAAAGGGAAGAGGCACGGTCTCCACGGAGTCAAAGACCCTGTCCAACACGCCCTATTCCTTCAGCACCCGCTTTGAGGAAGAGCCCGGCACCAACCCTGAAGAACTCATCGGTACCGCCCATGCCGGCTGCTTTTCCATGGCGCTGTCGATGATCCTGGGAATGGCGGGTTTGGTCCCGGAAAAGATTGAAACAGAGGCCACCATCACCATGGAGAAACAAGGCGATGGTTTCACCATCACCGCCAGCCACCTGGATGTCACCGCCACGATTCCAGGGGCCGACGAAGCCGCCTTTCAAAAGGCGGCAGAGCATGCCAAGCTCTCATGCCCAATATCCAAGCTGCTGAACGCGAAAATCACTCTGACAGCCCGGCTGGCGCCCGATTGATCACACCGCCTTCACGGCATCCACCAGCGGCTTGACAAGGGCTCCGACTTCGCCCGCGAGAGACGGGCTCAGGCCCACCTTGCCAATGAGCTTCACGATGGCGCTGCCCACCACCACGCCATCCGCCATGGCTGCCACGGTGGCGGCCTGATCGGGTGTGGAAATGCCGAAGCCCACGCACACGGGCACCGCGGTGGTTGACTGAATGTGCGCGACCATTTCGGCGATGCCGGTGGCGATGGTGGTTTGTGCTCCAGTGACGCCTTCACGGCTCACGTAGTAAATGAAACCCTCGGCATCGGCCGCGATCTTCGGCACGCGATCCTCCGGTGTGGTGGGGGCGATAAGACGGATGTGACGCAGTTCAGGTGTCGGCTTCAGCTCGGGGTTCTGCGCCGCCTCATCCGCAGGCAGGTCCAGCACCAGAATGCCGTCCGCACCGGCGGCGGCGGCATCGTGATGGAAGCGGGCGTAGCCGTAGGTGTACACGGGGTTCAAGTACGTAAAGAGCACCAGCGGAATCTGCGAGCGCTGGCGGATCAGCTTGATCATCTCCAAAACCTTGGGCGTTGTGGTGCCGCTTCGAATCGCGCGATCTGCCGCAAGTTGATTCACCACCCCGTCTGCCAGCGGATCGGAGAATGGCAGGCCCAGCTCCACCACGTCCACACCGGCGGCCTCCAGCGCCAGCACGATGTCCACCGTGGCGTCCAGCGTGGGATCACCCGCGCAGACGTAGGCCACGAAGGCACGTTTGCCTGTGGCGCGAAGGTGGGCGAAGCGGGTGTCGAGTCGATTGGTGGTGGCAGGCATGGTGGGATGCCGCCTTACTTAGACAGCCCGGCGGGAAATGCAACGCCCGGTGGCGGCCCGATACCGAAAACAGGGCTCTACAGCCCTGGAGTCGGCGGCCGGTCCTTGCCGGCGATTTCGCGGCTCGCGGCTTCAAGCTGCCTCCGTTCGGCATCCGTGAGGCTGCCAATGCCGAAGGTGCTGATCTTGTCCAGAATCGGATCGATTTCCTCCACCACGGGGGAAACCCGGCCGGGCCGCTGCTGGCGGCGGCGAAGGGCTTCCGCATCCATTTCGGGCGCTGCCCGCGTGCGGCGCACCCGCGCCACCTCACGGCGCTGAGGGCGAGGCCGGGAAACAGGCTGGCCCTTCCAAAGCTGCTCGTACGTCATAGGCTGGCCGCCATATCCGAGCAGACGCACATAATACCAGCCCGCCAGCGCGCCGCCCAGATGGGCAAAGCAGGCGCAGCCCGCCCAGGGAGCCTCCCGCCACAGCAGCCCGCTGATGCCAAGCACGGAATTGAGGCCCACAATGATGAAGCCCAGATGGCGCATGGTGACATTCACCGGAATGATGAAGTACAGCATCGTGGTCACGCTCTCATGCGGCATGATGGCGGCAAAGGCGAGCACCAGCCCCAGGGCGCAGGCGGAGGCGCCAATGATGGTGAAATTCGTGCTCCCCATGAAAAAGTAGGCGACTGCGAGCTGCAACGCCAGGCCCACAAGACCGGACAGAAAATAAATGTGCAAAAAGGCACGCGAACCCATGAGGGACAGCACCCGTGAACCCGCGAGCCAGATGGCCACCAGATTGACGGCGAGATGAACAGGCCCCTGGTGCACGAACAGGCAGGTGACGATGGTCCACACCTGACCTTCCAGGAAGGCGTCCAGACTGGCTCCACCCATGGGCATGCCACGACCGTTGGGCACTGCGGCATCCGCCGCCCACCCCACCCCGAGGACGTGCTGGCAGAGGAACACAGCCACATTGAACGCCACAATCCAGTGGAGTGCGTTCCATTGCGGAAGCCAGGACTTCACCGCGCGACGGCGCGGCGGCTGGTCCCGCATGTAATCTCGGTCATAGAGCGGCATGAGGCTTGCCGGAGTTGAGGTTGGCTGAAGGCATCGTCAAGGGAACAATCGCGGACACGGCCAAATTATCAACGGTGGAGGCTTCCCATTTGACGCTCACCATGGCAGCGTCTAGAAAACGGTGCGATACCGAAAACTCTTGTTCGCATCTTGCGCTTCCTCGTTGAGATTACCGTTTCTTTCCCCCTATGACTTCTGCTCGTTCCGCCACATGGATGCCTCTGCTCTCGGTTCTCATTCTCCTCGCCGCTCAAGCCGCCAGGGCTGAAAACCTGCCGCTGACTCACCCAACGGTGGAATTGGTAAAGAAGTACTTCACCCTGGTGGTGGAGCAGAACTGGAAGGGTGCGGCGAAGATGATCAGGCCGGAATCCATCGAGCGGAAGAAGCGCGAAACCGTGGCCATCATCAAGTCCGCCCCCACCATGTCCGAAGAAGCCGCGATGCTGGCAAAAATCGGGGTGAAGGACCTCGGCGAGCTGGAAAAAATGAGCGTTGAGGAGTTTTATATCGCGGACCGCCAGTCCTTCCACAGCCCTTCGCGCAACAACGATGAAATCCTGAAGCAGAAGAAGCAGAGTCTCAAAATCAACGTGCTGGGCGTGATCGGCGAGCAGGACGACACCATCGCCCATCTCGCGGTGCGCACCAGCCAGGAAGTGATGGACCAGCGGATCGATGAGCTTTTCTTCATCTCCTTCATCAAGGACAAGACGGACAGCAGCAAGTGGCTGATCGCCCCTGACATGTCGCGGCCGGTCACGACCCCGCTCAAGCCCGCCGAAGGCGAGGGTTCCGCGCCACCTGACTTCAAGCCCGGCGCATCTTCGGACAAAAAGGCTTCCAAGTAGCATCGGAGTCATATGAGCTTCGTTCGTCTCCTGTTGTCCGCCCTCGCTCTGGGTTTGAGCGGGTGCTCGATTGCCGTTGATCCTTCCTATAAATTCAACAACCTGGAGCCCCAAGGATACCAGGCCAGCCCGCGCGACGAATATCGCAGCGGCTTCGATATTGGCAGCCGCGACGCCTCCTATGGCTATCCGTCCAATGCACATCGCGCCTACGAACGCTTCGGCCATGGTTTGGAGCAGCCCTTCCAGGATGGCTATGCCGATGGCTACGCCCGGCACGCCTCAAAGTATTGAGGGCCGCTTCCGCGAAAGGTTACGATTCTTTCACTCGTTGATTGCCAGCCCCATGGGGCGTCGTTTATTCTGGCCCCTTTTCCAAACCCGATCACCTCATGTCTTCCACCGCAGCCCCTTCGGTTTCTGCCAAAAAACTTCGCAACGCCGTCATCCGCCTCGCAGGCAATTCCCAGGATGGCATTCAATCCATCGGCGGCATCCTGGCCCGGCTTGCCGGTCGCACGGCGCAGGAGGTGATGACGTACATGACGATCCCCTCCACGATCAGCGGAGGCCCCTCCATATTCCAGGTCCACCTCGGAAGCGGCGAAGTGCTCACCGCGGGTGATGAGGCGGACGTGCTGGTGGCCTTCTACCAGCACAGTTACAATGACCATCTCAATTCCGTGCGCCAGGGCGGCATCTGCATCTATGACAGCGGCGAGGTGACCGAACTGAAGCACGAGCGCGGCATCACCCACGTGGGCGTGCCGTTCACGGCGGCGACCATCGAAGCGACCGGCGGCTCCGCCCGCGACCGCGGCAAGAACATCCTGGTGCTTGGGCTGCTCTGCGCCGCCTTCAATCTGGACAAGGAAAAACTCACGACAATTCTCGCCCGGCAGTTTGGCAAGAAGGATGAGAGCGTGCTGCGCAATGCCATGCTCGCCTTCGATGCTGGCTACGCCTTCCAGGTCGGCGACCTGGAAAAATTCGCCTTCGAGCCAGGTGAAGCGGGCGTCGGCTGCCACCGTATCAGCTCGGATGGCAACACCATGCTCACCTTGGGACTGCTGGCGGCGGGGGTGCGTTACGGCGCGGCCTATCCGATCACGCCCTGGTCCTCCATCATGGAGATGATGCGCGCCGAGCTGCCCAAGTACGGTGGCATTTTCGTGCAGGCGGAAGATGAACTGGCGGCCATCACCATGGCCATTGGTGCAGCTTTTGCGGGCCACCTTTCGATGACCGGCTCCAGCGGCCCGGGACTTAGCTTGAAAATGGAGGCGCTGGGCTATGCCTGCATGGCCGAGCTTCCCCTCATCGTCGTCAATGTGCAGCGTGGCGGCCCTTCCACCGGTCTGCCCACCAGCATGGAGCAGAGCGATCTGCTGCAGGCCATCTACGGCAGCCACGGCGACGCCCCGCGCATCGTGCTGGCGCCCTCCGATGTCGAAGACTGCTTCTACACTGGTCTTGAAGCCTGCAAGCTCGCCCGCGAATATAGCTGCCCTGTGATCATCCTGAGCGACCAGGCGATCAGCAGCCGCATCGAAGCCTTCGATGAGCCCGATCTTGAGAAACACTGGGTTGAGCCTGTCCTGGACATCGCCCCGCGCGAGGAAGACTTCCGGCCCTACCCGCTCGACAAGATTACCCGCCACGCCCCTCCCGGAAGCAAAATGCTCAGCGGCAAGTACCCCATCGTCACCGGCCTTGAGCACGATGAGTGGGGCCATCCCAGCGGCAGCCCGAAGATGCACACCGCGATGACCGCCAAGCGCCGCAACAAACTCGTCGCGCTTTCCCAAAAACTTCCCAATCCGCCGATCCATGGCGACCAGGAAGGCGACGTCCTCCTTGTGGGCTGGGGCAGCACCGGCGGCCCGCTCAAGGAAGGCGTGGACCGCCTGCGCAGCGAAGGACACAAGGCCGGCTGCATGATCATTCGCCATATTCACCCGCTTCCTGCCGGGTTGAACAACGCCTTCCTGCGCTACAAGAAGGTCGTCGTCGTGGAAATCAATGACTACGGCATGTACGGCTTCGGCCAGCTCGCCATGCTCCTGCGCGCCGCCTACGCCAACCCCGCCATCCGCTCCGTCTGCAAGACCGACGGCCTCGCCTACCGCATCCGCGAGATCATCACTGGCGTGGAAAAGGTGATGTCCGAGGATTAATTCTCATTTGTCTTCTTCCTCCTTCATTCTGTCTCCTTTCTCCTTTTCCCTCGCCATGCCCACCTCCCTTTTCGATCTCACCGGCAAATCAGCGCTCGTTACGGGCGGCAGCAAAGGCCTCGGCAAAGCCATGGCACGCGGCTTTGCCGAAGCAGGTGCGGACGTCTTCATCTCCAGCCGCCATGAGGATGAGCTCATCGCCGCCGCCAAGGAAATTGGCGAGGGTCTGAACGTGAAAGTCGAGTGGATGGTGGCCGA
>CAINXC010000387.1 GCA_903854655.1 uncultured Verrucomicrobiota bacterium
CCCACTGGCCCGGCGAGATCGACCGCGCCCGCCGCCTCCACCCGCCCAAACCCCAGCGCACAACGCCGTTTTGAACAGGAGGAAGAAGACAGGAGGAAGAAGAAAACCTGATCCCGCCCTCCAGTTCCCAAATTCGTCATTCGTCATTCGGCATTCGTCATTCGGCATTCTTCCTCCTTCCTCCTTCCTCCTTCCTCCTTCCTCCTTCCTCCTGCCCCGCCCCCATGCCCACCTGCGTCTTCTGCCACACCCCCTTCACCCCTCTCCCGCTGCTCGACGGCAAGGTGATGAGCGCCTGCTGCTCCGACGAGTGCGTGGACGCCGAGAAGGCGCGTCGCAAGCTCGACCCGCATGGCAACCCCCTGCCCGCCCGCGCCCCCGGCCCGGCCTGGTGCTCCATATGCCCGCCGCGCTACGCCTGCTTCGATGCCGAAAGGCTGCCCCCGCGCGGCCTCGCCGTGGCTGACAGCGTGCTGGCCTGGAACCCCCGCACCACCCCCGGCCACGGCATCGCCCTCATCGGCCCCTCCGACACCGGCAAATCCATGCTCATCCACGAGGCCGCACGCCGCGCCTTCGCCCGGGGCCACCACGTCTTCATCACCTGCGCCGCCGAATTCGCCTGGCAGGCCGCCGATTTCGACGCCCGCCGCCCCTACCTTCAGCGCTGTCTCAGCGCCCCCGTGCTGGTGTTCGACGACGTCGGCAAAAGCAAGCTCACCGAGCGCGTCGAGTCCGACTTCTTCCACATCCTCGACCACCGCGAGCGCTGGCGCCTGCCCCTGCTGTGGACCGCCAACACCCACGGCGACGACCTCAAGGCCACCATGACCGAAGACCGCGCCGACCCCATCCTGAACCGCCTCCGCCGCAGCGCCACGGTGCTGGTGGTGTGAGGCTGATGTGTCGAATGAGACGCTGATCAGACACCTTTTAGACAGGTCGCCCTCACATTGAGGCGGTCCACACTGAGCTGCGCGCCACAGATCTGATCCTCACACCGGCACCCAGGGAGCGGATCGACCGGATGCTCATTGAGCAACAAAACCTCAACCGCCTCAAGAAGCACAACCTTCGTCCTCGGCGGCCCGAATTTCACCGTCCATTCTGTTCGTCCAAAGGGAATCGCAATTCGTATCACATTTGAATGAATGTGAACCAGCCGACTGGGGAGGCTTTCCCCCCAGCCCCAGCCATCCTGAGGAGCGCGATTGATCAATTGTCGACCAATCGATCGGCTGCAGATCAGTTTCGATGCGGCCAGACCACTTGAGACAGTGAACTATCAGGAGCCGCCATTGTCCCAGCCTTAATGGTCCTTGTGGTGCCTGTGGCCTTCGTCGAACTTGCCGCCGTAGATGTATTTCCCGTTGTGGGAGTACCGGCCTTCGTATTCGTGGCCTTCATTCTTGAAATGGCCCTTCTCGTACTTTCCACCGTAGTAGTAGTGATGGTCGGATTGGTAGTACTCGCCGTCGTAGTCGGGTGGCAAGGTCTCATAGACGCCGACGGTTGTTTGGACTGTGGTCGTTGAACCACCCGCCGGGACGGCGACCACAGGGTCGGCAGCACGGAGGGCAGGAACAGCGAGACCGATGGCCGCTGTTAATAGGAATAGGGTTTTTGATTTCATAGGCTGTGAGAGTGCTTCGAATCCCCCTTCATCACCATTGGGTGTAACCCTACCGCCGTACCAGCCTGCCGCGTGGGGGTCCGTCGAGGGCAGATGGGCGCGTTGACTCATTTCGACCAACCACGCGAGATTACCGACGAAGCACGCCGCTCCGACACCATTGCCAAAGCAGGAGGTTTGGAGCCAACATCCTGCACGTCCTCGACATGGGCTCACTACTGGCCGTTCAAGCCAGACATTGTCCTGGAGGGAGGCAACACTGCCATTGCAGCCGATGGCGAAGACACGTTACAGCCTGATCATCAGCATCGAGACAGAGACCAACCTGCCGAGCTGCAACAGCATCCTCGCCCAGATTTCTGTGCCCCAGCAGATCGAGATCTGAACCGGCTTGTCGCAAAGAACAGGCACCCATCAGGAAGAGCGAGAGGCCTCAGCGTTAGAATGCCCGCCCCGGAGCCCAAGATCAGTCGGTCAGGCCTCCCCGCACCCAACACCGCACGGCTCATCTCCATTCTTTTGCAACCGGCGGGGCCACCAGGGGCGAACCCACGGCGCCAGCCCCCTGCCATGCCCGCACCCTTCACCACCCTACTCGCTTGAGCGCCCGTGCGCCCAGGCACCCGGGCATAGTGCCTCTGCATTCTGCAACCCGCGCATTCCGTTTTGCGCCCCGCTCCCTGCGCCCCGCTCCCTGCGCCCCGCTCCCTGCGCCCCGCTCCCTGCGC
>CAINXC010000388.1 GCA_903854655.1 uncultured Verrucomicrobiota bacterium
CCTGGGGGTTCACACGCGTCATGGTCGCGGCGACGACCATTGAGCTGGTGCGACCCGTGCTGTCGAAGCCGGGAATGCGCACCTTCAGGTTTTTCTTGCCCTCGGGAATCATTTTGCACATCGAATCGATGGCGTCGCTGGGATTGGCGGCGGGCTGGGCGCTGCCTTGGGCGGTGGCCGGAGCCGCCGGCTGGGTTTGTCCCTGCATGGCGAGGGGCAGCGCGGCGGAAAGCAGGGCGATGAGCAGGTGCAGCCTAGGCGCTGGCATGGGTAATTTCATGAATCTTGAGCAATTGTTGCAACAAGGCGGGCAAATCGGCCAGTGCAACCTGATTGGGACCATCAGAGAGCGCCCGAGCCGGGTCAATATGAGTCTCGATGAAAACCCCGTCCACCCCCGCCGCGACGGCGGCGCGGGCCAGCACCGGGGCGAGTTTGCCATCGCCCCCCGTGGTTGTGCCCATGCCGCCCGGGCGCTGCACGGAGTGGGTGGCGTCGAACACCACCCGGTAGCCCAGCTCGCGCATCCAGTAGAGGGAGCGCATGTCGGCCACCAGATTGTTGTAGCCGAACGTGGTGCCGCGCTCCGTGAACAGGAACTGGTCGCAGCCCACGCTCAGCAGCTTGTCGGCGATGTTCTTCACGTCCCAGGGAGCGAGGAACTGGCCTTTCTTCACGTTGATCACCCGGCCGCTCTGGCCTGCGGCCCCGATCAGGTCCGTCTGCCGGCACAGGAAGGCGGGGATTTGCAGCAGGTCGATGTGCTCTGCCGCGATGTCCACCTCCTCGGGGCTGTGGACGTCGGTGGTCACCGGCACGCCGATTTCCTTGCCGATGGCGCCCAGGAGCTGGCAGCCGGTTTCGCAGTCCATGCCGCGGTAGCTGGTGATCGCGCTGCGGTTGGCCTTGTCGTAGCTGGCCTTGAACACCCAGCGGATGCCCAGCTCGTCGGCAATCACCTTGAGCCGCCGCGCCATGTCGCGGATGAACTCCTCATTTTCGATCACGCACGGCCCCAGGATGAAGAACGGCTGCACGCCATCCACCTTGACCCCGCCGATTTGCACTTCTGGAAGTTCCGCCATCACCCTTTTTATACGTTTTATAATCCTGCCTGGCGAAGAACTTGCGCCCGCTCACCCGGCTGGCGCTCCTATGCCTGTCTTTGTTTTTCGATTCTAGCGATTCAAATTTAAAACACAAGACCAGGGTTTCAACCTGCCAAATAGTGGGCAGTTCCGAACAATTGGCGGCCATTCCCGCCGCCAGCCATCGCGAACGGATGCAACATGGCCATGCCGCGTGCGTTGATAGCGGCCCACATGAAGACATTCCGCCTCTCCGCGCTCACCCTTCTCGCCCTCAGTGCCAGCTTCGCCACCGCCGATGACAAGGACGGCAAGCCCTATCCCATCGGCTACTCCGACACCCCCCTCATCTTCCCCGGCTCGAAGTGGAAGGTGCACGACATCGACCGCCCCCGCCCGGAGGCCGTGAAACCTGGCGAGAAGCCCGGCGACGCCCCGGCGGATGCGATCATCATCTTCGACGGCAAGGACGTGAGCAAATTCGCCGGCAAGGACGGCGCGGAGTGCCCCTGGAAGGTGGAGAACGGCGAGCTCGTGGTGAACGGCGGCGACATCTGGACCAAGGACAGCTTTGGCACCTGCCAGCTCCACCTCGAATGGAAGACCGACCCCAACACCGCCGGCAACTCCCAGAAGAAGGGCAACTCCGGCATCTTCTTCATGGACCGCTACGAGACCCAGATCCTGGACTGCGACAACAACCCCACCTATGCCGACGGCATGGCCGGCGGCGTGTATGGCCAGACTCCTCCCCTCGTCAACGCCGTGCGCCCCGCCGGCCAGTGGCAGACCTATGACATCGTCTTCACCGCCGCCAAGGTGGAAGGCGGCAAGGTCACCGAGCCCGCCTACATCACCACGATCCTGAACGGCATCGTCGTGCAGAGCCACACCAAGATCCTCGGCCCCACGCACCACAAGAAGGACACCAACTACGACGGCGAATTCCCCGAAAAGGCCCCGCTGCGCCTGCAGGACCACAAGAACAGCATCCCCGACCGGATGAGGAACATCTGGGTGCGCCCGCTGTAAGAAGCTCATGGCCTGCATCCTCCGCCGTCAGATTCCCTGTGATTGGAACGAGGTCGTGCGCATTGCAGCCCTGCCAGCGTATCGATGCGCCGCCGAGTTGGAGGCGGTGCGCCAGGAAGTGCAGGCCGAACTGGCGTCCCGGCCCTGAAGCGCTATCTTCTTCCCGCCATGCCAGGAACCCAACTGCCCATCGAACCCGAACGCCGCCTCACCTGGGAGCAGTGGCAGGCCGGTCGCGCCGAGCGGCGGCGCATTGGCAACCTGGTGGCGCCGCCCATCATCCGCCGCGCTGAAAGCAGCTCGGATCAGCGCCTGCGCGCCACCTTCAACGGCGAGCGCGGCCCGGCGTTTAACAAGCCGTTTTGAGGTGGTGACGATTGGGCGCCCCATGTCGCTGGACAAGAGGCCCTGCCGACCGCATTTTGCCACCTGCCCATGCGCTATATCAACCCCAAGACGGACTTTGCGTTCAAGAAGATCTTTGGCTCCCCAGGCAGCCAGGGAATTCTGCGCTCCTTCCTCAACGGTGTGCTTTACGAAGGCGAGGACCGCATCGCCAGCCTCGTCATTGTCGATCCCTACAGCGTTCCCCGCCTGGAGGGGATGAAGGACAGCTACCTGGACGTGCGCGCTATCTTGCGCGACGGCCAGCACGTGATCATCGAAATGCAGGTGCTCAACGTGCCCGGCATGGAGAAGCGGGTGCTCTACAACGCCGCCAAGGAGTACAGCAACCAGCTCGTCAAAGGCGACGACTTCAAACTGCTCAACCCCGTCATCGCCCTCACGCTCACCGACTTCATCATGTTCCCCGAGCTGGAGGGCCAGGTCATCAGCCGCTTCGCCCTGCTGGAGAAAAACAAGCTCGTCGCCTATCCCGACGGCGACGTGGAACTGGTGTTCGTCGAGCTGCCCAAGTTCCAGCGCGACCTGGAGCACCTGCGGGGGCTCACGGATGAATGGCTCTACTTCGTGGACAGCGCGGCGGAGCTGGACCACGTCCCCCAGCAATTGAGCAACGTGGCCGAGATCGGCGATGCCTTCCAGATCGCCGAAACCGCGCGCCTGACCCCGGAAGAAGACCACCGCCTGTCGTTGAAAACCCGCTGGATCAACGACACCAAGAGGTTTCTGGAAATGAAACTCATCGCCGAGGTCAAGACCGAAGAGGCGCTGGCCAGAGCGGAGCAGGCGGACGCTAAGGCCAAGCAGGCGGACGCTAAGGCCAAGCAGGCGGACGCTAAGGCCAAGCAGGTGGAAGCCCAGGCTGAAGCGAAAATCCGGGCACTGCTTCAGACTTCGGCACGGGCTCTGGCCTCCGCTGGTTTGGATCACGCGGCGATTGCGGCGCATCTGGGCATGACGGAGAGCGAGGTCCGGAATGTGCTGGACTGAGCGAAATCCATGGCGTCCCCACTTTCATCTCCCTGATTTGCTGTGACAGCGTTTTTGCCCATCGGCAGCCCCGCCCTTTGCTTTGGTTTTGCCCTGCTCTGCCTCGGCATGGCTGCCGCTGTCGCCAGAGCCCTTGGCACCCGCGCCAGCGCTTTGATCGCGGCTGGCTGGCTGCTGCTCACGGGCCTGGCTGCGGCGTCCGGCTGGCTGATGGATTTTTCCACCGTTCCCCCTCACATGCTCCTGCTGATGGCTCCCACGCTGGCCTTGACCTGCTGGCTAGGGTTGTCGCGGGCGGGCCGTCCTCTGGCTCATCTGCCGCTTGTCGTCCTGATCGGTTTTCAAGCGTTTCGCATCGTCGTGGAACTGCTTATCCATGAGGCTGTTGCGGAAGGAATCGCACCCGTCCAGATGACCTGGACCGGCATGAATTTTGATGTTCTCAGCGGCCTCACGGCATTGGTCGTGGCACCGCTTGCAAGCCGCCTTCCGAAACCGGTTTTGCTTGCCTGGAATGTCATGGGCCTGGGCCTGCTGCTCTGGGTGGTGGGGGTGGCCGTGCTCAGCATGCCCACGGCCTTCCAGCGGCTGCACCCGTCCAACACCTGGGTTGCCCACCTGCCTTTTGTGTGGCTGCCCACCGTTCTGGTGCCTTGCGCCCTGCTTGGGCATCTGGCGCTGTTTCGAAGGCTGGCCGCGAAGTGATTGATGAGAAGCCCATGATTATACGACTCACAAGTCTTGCCTTCCTTGCCACCCTGGCCAGCGCCATGTCGGCCCCGATCGTTGTGACGGTGGATGCCGGGCACGGCATGACTCGCGGCGGCAAGCCCTATTTCGTCAAAGGGGCGGGGGGCGACACGCATCTTGACCTGCTCGCGGCACGCGGGGCGAATTCATTGCGCACCTGGTCCACGGATGGGCTGGCTGAAACGCTGGCGCAGGCGGAGAAGCTGGGGCTCACGGTGAGCGCCGGGATCTGGCTGGAGCCTGAGTGCTCGTGGTTCTCCTACCACAAGCCGCAAGATTGCGAGAAGCAGGCGGAACGCGTCATGCAGCAGGTGCTGGCGTTCCGCGATCACCCGGCGCTGCTCGCCTGGGGGCTGGGCAATGAGATGGAGGGCGATGGTGGCAACACGGCTTACTGGCAGCAGTTGGACAAGCTGGCGGTGATGGTGAAGGCGCTCGATCCCGCCCACCCCACCTACACGGCGGTGGCGGGGTTGAGCCCGGCCAAGGCGGCAGGGTTGAATCAATTCACGCCGCACCTCGACTACGTGGGCGTGAACACCTACGGCGGGCTGTTCAGCCTGCGCCAGCAGCTCGATGCCATGGGCTGGAAGCGCCCGTGGCTGGTCACGGAATGGGGGCCGCAGGGCTTCTGGGAGCGGCCGAAGCACAGCTCCGGCGCGCCCCTGGAGCAGACCAGCACGGAAAAGGCGGCGATGATGGCCCGCGGCTATGACGAGGTGATCGCCAAGGGCGGCGCCTGCCTGGGCGGCTACGCCTTCGTGTGGGGATGGAAGTACGAGGCCACGGCCACCTGGTTCGGCCTGCAAACCCAGGAAGGCGAAACCACCGAAAGCGTGGACGTGCTGGAGCAGCGCTGGTCCGGCCGGGCACCCAAAAATCATGCGCCGCAGGTGAAGAACGTTGAGGGCGCACCGGCAGAAGCGGTGGCCGCCGGGGCGACGTTTGAAGTTCATGCCAGCGCCAGCGACCCCGACGGAGACGCCCTGGCCTGGCGCTGGCAGGTGCTGCCGGAACTGACGATGCATGACGGCAAAGGCCGCTCGCTCGTGCCGTTGCCCATGGAGGGCGCTGTACGACCGGGCGCGGCAGGCAGGGCTGTCATCACCGCCCCGAAAGCCCCGGGCGTTTACCGTGTCTATGTGTGGATCGCCGACGGTCACGGCCATGCCGCGACCGCCAATGCACCTTTCGCAGTGAAGTGACCAGACCCCGCCTGGCGCTCAAAGAGCGGCCAGCGCGGCATCAATGAAGATTTGCAGCACGCCGCTGACGAACATGTCGATCTTGGCGCTGGCAAGCCCGGCCTGCTTGAGCGTGTTCATCTCGGCGAGGGTGCTGGTCGCCTTGACGGCATCGGCGAAGTCATCGGGATCGATCTTGCCCTGCTGCAGCAAGGCCAGGGCGTTTTTCAAAGTCGCCTCCGAATCCGCGAGAAAAGCCTGGGTGTCAGCGACTCCCTGGGTGGCAAACTGGTGGAACGAGTTCTCCGCCAGCGTTTCCGCTTGCGCCAGGACGGCGGTCTTTATTTGGTTAAAATTCATGGCGGTGGTGAGTTGCCCGGGCTCGGGTTCTTGCCGATCTCGAGCGCCGAGATCAGGTCAAACCCTTTGCCGACCTGTGTTTTTCTCAGGGCGACCGCATCAGGCTTGAACGAACCTTTTTCCTTCCAGCGGACCAGGAATGTGCCCCACAGGCCGCCATCGTTGGAGAGAAGCTTGTCCCACATGGCGGTGGTCACCTGGTTCTTTGGCCGGCCCTTGTCGTACTCGTAGGCCTGGCTGATGATGAGGGACACCGCCTTCACTTCACTGACATGGCTGCCATAGTCTTCCGTGGATTCGCTGATCAACGCCAGCGCCGCAGCCTTGGCGCTGGTGACCTTTTCATAGGCGGCCAGATCGAACGGGGCGATGGTGGTGCACGCCGTGAGCGCAAGCACCGCAAAAGAACAAATCAGGCCAAGCTGGCTCCTCATATCAGTGGGTGCGGTTCTTGCTTAAGGGACGAAGTGGGTAATCGTGTTGTTGATGCAACGACTTCCATGATTCAGAATTTTCAGGAAAGGTCAAACACATTGATTCAAAAAAGTCATTGCTCCATCTGCATGCGACCTAAACGGCCTCCGGCCTCGTCCAGGGCCGCCGGTATTCGGAACGCAGAAGTTTGTTAGCCGCCTCGTCGCCGGTGATCTGCCTCGCCTTCGGATCGTAGGCCAGCGGGCGGCCGGTTTTCATGGCGAGATTCGCCAGGATGCAGCTCGCGGTGGAGATGTGGCCCTGCTCGATGTCGGCCACGGGGGGGCAGCGCTTGTCGATGGCGGCGAGGAAATTAAGCATGTGCAGCCGCGTGGCGGGTGCGGCGTTGAGCTCGATGTCCTTCTCCGTCACGTCCTCCGGGAACTGCTCTCTTTCGTACACGCACTCGAAGCGCAGCGGCTTCGCTTTCTTGTCGCTGGGGATGAATTCAGCATGGAGCGTGCTGGCCTTGAGCACGCCCTTTTCACCGTGGATGAACAGCGCCCAGGGATAGTCGGGATCGGAGGGCTCGCCCCAGGTGCGATGCTCCCAGGAGACGGTGAGGTCATCGTATTCAAACAGGGCGGTCTGGGTGTCGCTGATGTTCGACTTGCCATCCTTCTGCACGAAGATGCCGCCGGCGGAGCTGACACGCTTCGGCCAGTCCAGGCCGAGCATCCAGCGCGTGGTGTCCAGCATGTGCACGCACATGTCGCCGACGATGCCGTTGCCATACTCCGTGAAGGTGCGCCACCAGCGCCGGTGCGGCAGGCCGTCGTAAGGGCGCAGCGGCGCGGGGCCGGTCCACATCTCGTAGTCCAGGAAGTCAGGCACGGGCTCCACAGGTGGGTTGGCATTGGCGCGCATGTGGAAGTAGCAGCACAGGTCCACATGGCCGATTTGGCCGAGCAGCCCCGCCTGGATGACCTGCTTTTTGGCCTCGATCAAATGCGGCGTGCTCTTGCGCTGCGTGCCCACCTGCACCACGCGCTCATGCTTGCGCGCGGCGGCGACCATGGCCTCGCCCTCGGCGATGTCCCTGCTGATCGGCTTCTGCACGTACACATCGGCGCCGGACTCGACGGCGGCGATCATGTGCAGGGCATGCCAGTGATCGGGCGAGCCGATGAGCACGATGTCCAGGTCCTTCTCCTTCAACAGCTCGCGGTAGTCCGAATACAGGCGCGGCTTCTTGCCGGACTTCTGGCGCTGGCTCACGAGGTCCGCCGCGCCGTCGAGCATGTGCTTGTCCACATCACACAGGGAGACAACCTCCACCGGCGCGACCTGGATGAGGCGGCACAGGTCGCTCTTGCCGTACCAGCCGGCGCCGATGAGGCCCACGCGCCGGGGCTTCTGGTTCACCAGATCGAGCCCGTAGGCGCCGAGGCTGGAGAGCGCGAGGGAGGCCGAGGCGCTTTGCAGCACCTGACGGCGGTTCAGATGGAAGGACTGGGGTGTGCTCATGGCAATGGGAATTGAAGTTACTTCTGCTGGGTTTTCTTCAGGTATTCGGAGGGCGTCATGAAGACGACGTTTTTAGACTTGAGGAACTCGATGATCTCCTGGAAGCCCGCCCAGCGCTTCTCGTCCCACTGGTCGGGATGGCCTTGCAGCACCAGCACCTCGCGCTTCGCGGCGGCCTTCTCGTAAGTGGCTTTGAACTTCTCCGGATCAGGCACAAACGTGGGGTTCTCCAGGCCCATGACGCGCTCGATGCTCAGGCGGGTGAAAAACTTCGGCTTGGGCGGCCCATAGAGCCAGATCTTCACCTCCGGCACGGCCTCCAGCGCTTGATCCGTGGCGTCCGTCGTGCTGGTCCAGTGCGGGCCAAAGGCCGGCAGCGAAAAGCCCAGCTTCTCTTTCGCCAGCCGCTCGGACTTGGCCAGGATGTCCCGCTGCTCCTCGAAGGTGCCGTGATCAAATTCTCCTGGCTCCGTCGCGTTTTTCATGTGGTAGCCGTGCATCCAGATCTCGATCAGCCCCGCCGCCTGCAGGTCCTTGATCCACTGGAAGTAGGCCGCGTTGTCCTTCTCCAGCGATTCGCAGATCACCCCGAACGAGCCCTTGATGTTGTTCGCCTTCAGGTAGTCCGCCGTCCGCTGCCAGCGCGACGACACCGGCCCCTTGCCGATGTGACCGGCAACCACGTCATCGAGCTTGAGCAGGATGATCTGCGGCTCAGCGGCCAGGGCGTGACCCAAGAAAACGCCCGTGAGCGCGAGAAGGATGAGGAGGGGCTTCATGAGGGATGGCTTGGAAAATGGAAAGCCCCATTGCATCTGGCCGCCGCGCGTTTGTCAATCACGGGCGACACTGTCGTTCCGACAGCGGCTCACAGTTCCTGGCAACTGCGACCTAACCTTCGGGCACCGGGCGCACCGCCGAGGCGACTCCAGCTCCATCCCCAACAGAAGAGACGAACCCGGCCGAGGCCAAGAAAAAGCTGCTGCAAGACCAGGTGAATTCGAAAATCCATTGGGACGCCCCGGACAGCGAAGTCCTTGAGTGGCTGAATGACAAACACGGAATCGAGGGCGAACGAGCGCAGGCCATGCTTGCGGTAGCGAAGCGGGCCCGCACCCGAGCTATTCGCGAGCGGTCGTTCTATGGGCTGATCTGCTCAGGAGCGGGCATGATTGGCACAGGAACCCCGATTGCCTTTGAGATTCTCAATGGCGCCGTCTGGGTGCTCAGGTCCACCGCCTTGCTCGTCGCGTTTGTCTTTTGCGGCATTTGGTTCGCGCGCTACCTGCTTCGCCTCGTCACCGGCAAGACGGATGCGCCGATTGATTCGTGAGGCTGCGTTGAGCATTGGAGCATCCCATCCCATGGCATGGCAGCCCAGGTTGGAGTCGAGCGTTTACGCGATCACCCTTGAGCGTGGCCGCGCTTCGGTTCCGCCGAAGGCAATGCCAGCAAACGCGCAATAGTGATCGTCTAAAGACTCGACTCCAACGTGGGGCTGATAAGCGATGGCCCGGCGCCGCTTAATTCCTGGCGCAAGTGCTGCCACTTGTGCTGCTCTTCGCACCGGGTGTGCTGAGCAGCGTCCATGGCGGCCTTCTAAAGTTTCGTCCCGCCGACCTTCGTCCACGGCGTAAAGGCGCCCATGGCGTGCTGAAGGATCTTGCGCTTCCAGATCTTGTTGCCGCAGAAGGCGAACAGCGTGTCCTTGTCCTTGCCGCCCAGGCAGACACCCGTGACGCGGCTGCGGTCGGGCACGGGGAGAATCACCTGCGTGGGGCCGTCGTCGGCGCTGATTTGCACGCCGCTCTTGGTGGCGATGAACTGGCGGCCCTCCAGCGAGTAGCACAAGGATTCCGGGCCCGCGTCGTCGTCCCAATCGGAGACATGCAGGTGGAAGAAGCGCTCCTTGTTCGTGAGCGAACCGTCATCGTTCACCTGGTAGCTATAGGCCCATTTGGAATGGCCCTCAGCGACGGAGAGCAGCCATTGATCGGGGCGGTACGCCATGCCGGTGGCGAATTTCAGGCCGGTGTCCACGCGCGTTTTCTTCCCGTCCTTGATGAACCACACGCTGCCAGTTTCCGCAGGCTTGTCTCCGTTGCTGGTGACATAGAGGCCGCCATCGGGCCGGGCGAGGATGGAGTGCCCCTTGAAATCTTCCATCACCACACTGCCTTTGCCCGTGGCATCGTAGCTCATGATCTTGCCGGACTTTTCCGAGACGGTGTAAACCTTGCCGTCTGCGCCGACGCTGACGCAGTGGGCCGCGCCGGAATCCGCAACGAAATCGGAGACTTTGCCATCGAGGCCGATGCGGAGGATTTTGTTCGCTGACGTGTCCGCGAAGAACACCTCGCCGTCCGCATTGCACGAGGGGCCGCGTGTGCTCTTGAAGCCTTCCGCGAGCAACTGCCAGCTCTCGCCGGGGACGATGATCTCCTGCGCACGCGGCGCGCTGGGGCCGGCCTTCACGCGCTCGGGCCAGCCCTTCCACAAGAAGGCCATCGCCTCCTGCCAGTTTTCGCCGTAGCCCGCGACATGGCGGCCATCAATCGTGCGGAACTGGTAGTCGTAGCCGGAGAATTTCAGCGCCTTGTCCATCTCCTGATCGAGCAGATACCAGTCGCCCGCGCAGTTCTCCATGTCGTGCGTCGCGGTGGTGAGGTACGCGCGGATGGGCTTCGCCTCGAACTTGCGCACCATCGTGGGAAACTCATGCCCGCCG
>CAINXC010000389.1 GCA_903854655.1 uncultured Verrucomicrobiota bacterium
AGCTGGCCGGCTTTTTCCTTGTCCAGCCGGTCGAATTTGGCGGCGCGCTCGGCGACGGTGGCGTCGAGGGGTTCGAGCGGGCTGGGGGTGGGTTTGGTTTCGGGCTGCGGCTCGGGTGCGGGAGCGGCGGCCTTGGTCTTTTTCTTCTTTTCCTTTTTGCTCTTGTTGGCGTGGCGTCCGGAGCCGTCGCCATCATCAAGCACGCCGGCTGCGGGATTCAACTGGGCGAGCACGGCCTGGAGGCGGGCGCGGGCGGCGGTGGCCTTCGGATCGGCGGAGGAGGGCGGCACGGGGTTCTCCTCGAAGGGGGCGGCTCTCATGTCGAAGAGTTCGCCGGCCTGGTTCAGCTTCCAGCCATCGGCGCGCGCATACCATTCGCGGGCGAGCTCCATGAAGATCCAGTCGCGCGGGCTTCCCTTTTCGCCGTGCAACTGAGGAACGATGCTGTGCCCGTCGAGGACGGCCTTTTCGGGAAGTTTGGCGCCCGCGATCTCGGCGAAGGTGGGGACAAAATCGGTGGCGTCGATGAAGTCCTCCGAGACCTTGCCGGCGGGCGTGAGGCCCGGCCAGTTGGCGATCAGGGGAACCAGGCTGCCGCATTCGAGCATGGAGCCCTTCTGGCCGGAAAGGCGGCGGCCGCCGATGGTGGATTTGTCCGCCCAGGCGTTGCCGGTGCCGTTGTCGCCCATGAAGATGAGCAGGGTGTTTTCACGCAGCTTCAGGCGCTCCAGCTCGGCGACGAGCTTGCCCACAAGCTTGTCCATGTAGGCGCAGTTGTCGGCCATCAGGTCCGCCGGGTTCGGCCCGCTGTCCGGGGTAGGCATGAGCTCGCCATGAACGTGTGACATGGAGTAATAAATGTAGAACGGATCATCGCGATGCTTGGTGAGAAAGTTCACCAGATGAGTGTGCATCAGTTCCGGCATGTACTCCTTGTCGTGCAGGGTTTTTTCCTCGCCGTTTTCGATGTATTTCTCCGCCTTGGCCGTGGTGTTCCAGTACACGCCGCTGCCCCTGAATTTCATGTAGTCGTCAAAGCCGAACTCGGCGGGTCCCAGGGGAAGCTGGCCCCACTTGCCGATGCAGGAGGTGACGTACCCTGCGGGCTTCAGGTACGCAGGCATCATGGTCTCCACGGAGGGCTTCATGCGCCCGGTCGCATCCTGGTTGGTCGCGCCGGTGCGGAAGGCGTAGCGCCCGGTCATGATGAGCGCGCGCGAGGGGCCGCACAAGGGGGCGGTGTAGCAGTGGGTGAAGCGGGTGCCCTCGCGGGCGAGCTTGTCGATGTTGGGCGTCTTGTAGCTGTCCGCCCCGTAGCAGCTCACATTGCCGATGCCGAGATCATCAGCGAGAATGAAGATGATGTTAGGCTTTGCATGAGGCGTGGCATCCGCCGCAGGGGCCTCGGCAACCAGCACAAGCGACACGAGGGTGAGAAGGCGGCGGACGATGGTTTTCAATGAGTTTGCGGGCGTGGGTTACTTGGCCTTCGGCGCCAGTTCGGCGGTCATTTCCAGCAGGGCGTCGATGATTTTCACGGAGGCCTGGGGCTCCAGGTAGTTCGTGCCGGGCCAGGTCTCGTAGCCGCCCAGCTCGAAGTGGCGCGGCGTGGGCAGGTAGCCGAAGTAGCCGTGCGCCAGCTCGACCATGAAGGAATGGGCGGCAGGGCTGCGCTTTTTGTAATCGAGGCCGATCTCGGCGAAGGTCTCGCAGGGGGCGGTGCCGATGCAGACATCGCCGATGCGCAGCACCTGGACGGGGGCCTTCGTTTCCGGGCTGGCCTGGGCGAGGCGCTGGACACGACCGGCGTAGATGGTGGCGATGTCCGTCTTGCCCTGGATGCGCGCCGCCTTGGCCTCGGTTTCCCTGGCCCAGGCGAGCAGATCGGGCTCCATCGTGCGCCATTTGACGCCCAGCTCGCGGTAGCGCGTATCGAGCGCGGCGCTGCTTTTCCATGTTAGGTTTGCCAGCGCGGCGTTGACCTTGCCCGCCACGTCTTCCGCCACAAAGCGAATCTGCTCATAGGGAGGCTTGGCCGGGCGCGGGGTGCGGAAGTTGATGTTGTTGATGTCGCCGCTGGTGCCGTTGGCCATCAGCGCGACAAAGGGCGGATCGCTGTCGCCGCCTTGCTGGAGCTTCTTCAGCGCCTCGCAATACGCGCCGTAGTAATCGGAGGAGATGTGGCCGTTGCCCACGCCGCCGACATAGTGCAGCGAGTAAGCGGAGAAGACGGAGATCATGCGCCCGCCGGGCTCGCGCACCGCGATGAAGGAGATGGTGGGATCGGTGGGGCCGGCGGGCTCCACGAGGTTCGGGCTGCCGGCAGGGGGATTCATCTTCACCTTGTCCTTGGTGCCGCCGAAGGGCGTGACCGGCATGGTGCCCTCCTTCAGGAACCAGCGCCGGTTGAAGACATGCTCAGCGGCCTCGGCGGTGCCGAAGGCGATCTCCGCAGGGCGCAGCAGATTCGCGGCGCGCTGCACGCCATCGGCGATGCGACGGGCAACGAAGCGCTGGTAGTCGCTTAGTTCAACATCGGACTGGAAGCCTCGCGGTGATTCGCCCAGCGCGCTCGCAGCGGAGTGCGTGTGCGTGCCGGAGATCATCACATTGGCCGCCGGAATGCCGGTGGCTTTCTCGATCAGCTTGCGCGCCTCAACTGAGACGCTGCGGTGCAGCCCCAGCAGATCGCACACGACCAGCGCGATCTTGGTTTTGCCATCGTCCAGCACCAGGCAGCGGGCGTGCAGTTCGTCATGCACATGCGTGGCCGGAAACGGCAGGAAGCCGCCGATGATGTCCGCGCCGATATCGGGCGTGATGTTGCTGGTGGCGGCGCCCGCGCGGAAGGTCGCGGCTGGTTCCGCCGAGCGCGCAGGGGTGATACACCAAAGGAGGAGGACAAGGGTGAGGCGCAGGATGTGTTTCATAGGAATGCAGTTCCTACTTCACGAACAGAAGCTGGAATCTCTTGCTGCGGGCATCAGATCCTTTGTCGATGACCGCCTCGAACTGGGCCTCGCTGTAGGCGAGCGCGGCCTGACGCAGGACGGGCAGGAAGGTGGCGTCATTCACCTCCTTGATCTGCTCGTAGGGCCACTCCTTCGCGGGCGTGTCCACATAGGGCAGCATGAACTCCATGCCGCGCCGGATGCTGCGGCCGTCGCTGGTGGTGAAGCCGTAGAGATCCACCCCCGCGTGCTCGCCCAGCGTGGCCAGTTCGCAGAGGGCTTCGAGATTGAAGCAGGAGTAGCTGAAGGACTTGGTGCGGGTGAGCTCCAGCGGCTGCCTGCCATCCTTTTCAATCTGAACGGCCACGCGGTTCTTGGTCGCCTCCTTGACGATGCGGGCGGCGAGATCGGTCTTGCCGATGCAGAGCGCCAGGCGGGCGGTCTGCACATCGTACCAGGTGCCGTGGTTGTTTTTGGCGGCGTGCTCGTCGCGACCCGAGTTGCTGGTGAGCAGCCATTGCAGGTAGATGCCCAGCCATGTCTTCAGGGCCTCCTGGTCCTTGGCGGGCCAGGACTCCGAGCCTGCGAGCAAGCCCATGGCGTCGGCCGCAACGGCGATGTGCCGCCCCTCCAGGATGCCGGTGCCGCGCCCGTCGTTCTTGCCCAGCACGGCCTGGGCATACTTGAAGTTGGGGTTCATCCGGGTCGCGGGATCGAGGAACCAGACGTGCGCGAACTTCGCCGCCTGCGCCGCGTAGGTCTCCTTGCCGGTGAACCAATAGGCCAGCGCCAGGGTTTCAATGGCGCTGCCCATGGCGCTGATGCGGCCGCTGTCGTTGGCCCCGGGCTCCTTGCTTTCGGGGTTCACCTTGCCGTCGTGGCGGATGTAGGGCAGGCCGCTCTTGGACTTCGGGTCCGGCCAGAAGTACGGCGCCAGGCTCATGTAATCGTGCTTGTCGCCGCTGGGCGGAGCCTTGTCCTTTTCGACCACCGAGGGCGGGCTCTCTTCCAGGACCTTGTCCGCCTCCTTGACGAGATTGTGGAGCGCCTTGGTCAGGTCCTTGTCGCCGCCGGCAAGACGTTCCTTCGCCTTCGCCAGCGAGCCGGGCTTTGCGGCAAAGAAGCGCGGTGAAGCCTCGGCGGCGGCGGATGAGGCGAGCATGGCCAGGAGCAGGGCGGCGCAAAGGGGACGGATGAGAATCATGGGGGTCATTGGAGGGAAAGCGCTGATAACTGCGTCGAAGGGGCCAATCTTATCGCCATCCGCAGGCTTATGTCACGACTCAATGGTCCGTGAGCGTCTTGAGGAATGCCACAAGGGCGCGCTGGTCGGCGGCGCTCAGGCGCAGGCCTCCCTGCGGATGCTTGGCGAGATTGGGGTCAAGGGTCGGGCTGCGGTGAATGCCGGTGCTGTAGTGGGCCACGACCTCCTCCAGCGTGGCGAAGCGCCCGTCGTGCATGTAAGGCGGCCTGCGGGCGACGTTGCGCAGGCCGGGGGTGGCGAACTTCCCCCGGTCGGGCTCAAGGTGTGTCACGCCGTATCTGCCCTCATCATCGGTGGCGGCCAGGCCGTTGTTGTGAAACTGGTGGTCGCTGAACAACGGGCCGCCGTGGCAGTGAAAGCAATCCGCGCCGAGCTGCCCGGTGCGCGGGTCGTATTCGGTCATGAACAGCTCGAAGCCGCGCTTTTCGTCGTCGCTCAACGCCGCCTTGCCACGCATTGCCAGGTCGAATTTCGACTCGTAAGCGGTGAGGCTGAGAAGGTACTGCTCCAGGGCCAGGCCGAGCTTTTCGGCGGTGATTTCCGGCGATCCAAAGGCGGCGCTGAACAGCCGGGAATAGGTCGGGCTGGCGGCGAGTTTGGCGGTGACGCGGTCCAGCGTTTCATTCATTTCCGCAGGGTCTTGAATGGGCACCAGCGCCTGTGCACGCAAGGATGGAGCGCGACCGTCCCAGAAAAAGCTGGTCTTCCAGGCGAGGTTGAAGAGGGGCATGGCATGACGCTTTCCAACCTGATTCTGCACGCCGATGCTGTAGCGTCGCGGATCGGAAAAGGCCGATGCGGACTGGTGACATGAGGCGCACGCAATCGTGCCATCGCGGGAAAGGGCGGTGTCATTGAAAAGGGCGCGGCCCAGGGCGACGCGCTCCTCGATCAAGGGATTGTCGCGCGGCAGATCGGGAACCGGAAAAGTGCCGCTCATGGTGAAACGGTAGGGCGTGAACTTCTCCGGCAGGTACAGCGGTTTGATGGGAGCCGGCTGGCTGATCGCAGGCGTGGCGGACAGGATCTTGGCCACCCGGAAAGCGCTCGGCAGGTTCGCAACCAGCGCGGCGGCCACCGGATCGCCATCGCGTGAATGCGTGGCCGCGCCGTCCTTTTCAAAAGACAGCGGGCGCGGTGCATTGAGCAGCGCACCAAGGTCAAAGTCGATCAGCGCCGTCGCGTCGTGGGTCAGATCAATCATCGCCGCGAGGCTGATGCGAACGCGGTTTGGGTCGCGGGCGAGATGATAGGTGTAGGCCTTGAGGTCGGGCGCGGCGTTGCGATAGCGTCCCTCCATCGCCAGAAAAATGTAGCCGCCCTGCCAGCTCCAGTGCAGGCCGTTGAGATTGGGGTTGAGCGGATCATCCCCCGGCAGCTTCGCAGGGTCGGCGGCGTTCGTCGCCGTATCGGGGCCGATGTGGAAGCGCAGCGCGCGATACCTGCCCGCAGGCACTCCGGCGAAGCGCGCCGAGGCACGGTGCGCCGCCACATCCATCCAGGCGCGTGAACCGGGGATTTCCACCCAGGCTCCGTCGTCGCGCTCCAGGGCGAATCCGGTGAGCAGGTAGCTGATGCGCGTGAAGGACAAGGTTTCGCCCGTCGCATTGGCGTAGCGCAGGGAATCCAGCAGCAACGGCTCGCCATTGAAGCTGTGCCGCACCGCGACTTCGAGCGTGGCGGCAGGCAATGCCGGAGCGCAAAGCCCCAGGGCGATGGCTGCAATGCGAATCAGGTGTCGCATGGCGGCTCAGTAGCCGGTGGTGTCGTAGGTCGCAAGGCTGGTGCGCGAGACCTTGAAGAAATAACTGCTGTTGGCCGTGGCGGCGCCGGTGTCGGTCATGGTGCCGGAGTTGCCGATCGCGGAAACGGTGGGGGTGAGCGGCGTCCAGTTCACCAGGTCGCCGGAGGAGCTCACCTGGTAAGTCCCGCCTTCGACGGCGTTCCAGGTGATGGTGACGTTGCCGCCGGACACGCCGACGGGTGCGGACACCCAGTTTTCGACCGTGGATGCCGCGCCCTTGTAGTACAGCGTCGCTCCATCCGTGGCCATCACGGTGGTGGTGCTGGCGCCTCCGGTGGGGCTGCCATAGTACCAGCGGCCCACCGTGTAGGGATACCAGGGGGTGCCGTCCGCCAGGATGCTGGTGAAGTAGGCCCACGTGCCGCTGGGGTACTCCGGGGTCACGCAGTAGCGGGCGTTGTACTTGTTGAGGTCGAAGGAGGTCGTGTACGCGCCCACGGTGGTGGTGTATCCCTGGGTGAAGCCGAGATCGCCGAGGTAGTCGTAGTCCTCGGCATAGTGTCCCAGGGTGTAGGTGAGGGCGTTGTTGCCGGTGCCGCTGGTGTAGGTGGTGGCGGGGCCGTACTGCCCGGAGCTCAGGGTCGCGGACCTGCCCTGGGCGAGGGCGGCCCAGGCGGGAAGGGTGGTGCGGCCCGTGGAGGCCAGATTGGTGGTGCCATAGCCGCCGTCGCGCTTCACGTAGCCCGAAACCATGCGGCGCACGCCGCCAATGGTGACGGCGGGGATCGAGGTGTAGCCGGAGCCGCCGCTGATCATGTTGACGGAAGTCACGACACCCCCGGTCAAAACAGCAGTCGCGGAGGCTCCCGTGCCGCCGCCGCCGCTGAAGGCGACGGCAGGCGGACTCTGGTAGAGCGAGCCACCCGTGGAGACGCTCACCGAGGCCACCGTACCGCCGCTGAGGGCTGCCACGCCCGTGGCGCCGGTGCTGCCGCCGTCATAGCCGTAAGGACCGTAGAGGGGAAGGCCGTCGTTCGCCCAGCCGATGATGGGCGAGTGCTTGAAGACCGTGGTGGCGGTGTTTTCCGAGTAGGCCTTGGAGGTGCTGTTGTAGTTCACGTTGTCGCCCAGCTCGTAGCGCACGGCGATGGGGTTGGCGTGCGAGTGGTACTGGCCGCTGGGCTGGGGGTGGTTGAGGGCGTAGTCGAAAGAGCCGCCCTCGTTGGGGTAGGCGTCACGGTTCCAGATGCCGTCGCCGTTGCCGATGCCGGCGATGGGATCGGCGTCCTGGGCGTGGGAGACGGAGTAGGAGTACCCGTCCGATGTGTTATACATGGATACGCCGTCCACGAGGAAGCCGATGGAGCCCATGCCGGTGAGGGTCTTGGTGCCCGGCACCACAGGCGTGCGCGGGAAGCGGTAAACCCCGGTGCTGGTGCCCTGGTTGTGCGGCAGGTTGGGATTGTTCCACGGCCCCATCACATACGGCGCCAGCCCGGTGTTACGGATATAGACCCAGGTCGCCGAATAATCCACCTCATGCACCCCGGCGTACGTGGGCGAGGTCTGGCCCGTCCACGTCGTGGCGGAGACGCCGTTGGTGCGGTTGGCGGCGCTGGTGTAGATCCGTGCGTACTTCGTGGAGGTGCCCGTGAGCCACGACGTCAGCAGCGGATCAGCGAAGGCCGGCAGGGCGAAAACCAGCAGCGCAAACGCAGCAAAACATGAGATGTGAGGGGCCGGCGTTTTCATGAGATCGAAATCTGCACCACGAGTGTTAGCGATTTGCGAATCTCAAACAGGTGTTTTGTAAAGGGATGGTAAAGCCCGTGGGGCGGAGAGGTCAAGGATTTGCGGTTTGCGGTTGTTGAGCGCCCGGCGCTCACCATCGACAACTGGGCCTGCATGGGCTATTGTCGAGGGCATGTCAGTTTTTCTGGACACACCCCCCTTGGAAAACGGGGATCAGCTCAGCGCCACGGAATTCCTGCGCCGGTTCGAGGCCATGCCGAATCTGAAGAAGGCAGAGCTGATCCAGGGCCAAGTTTACATTATGTCCTCGCCCGTTCGTTTTGACCAACATGCCTATCCTGACGGTCTTGTTCAGGGCTGGCTTTTCACCTATGCGGTACACACCCCCGGCGTGAAACACGGTTCATCCGGGAAGTTGGTGCATTGGATCATTCGAGTCGTGAGGGTCATCTTGCGAACAGAAACTGCCCGCGCATGGATGGCGCGGCTGGAGTACAGACTTTAGTCTGCGGGGTGGCGGAGGTTTTTTTCCCGGAGCTGCTGGCTTCACCAATGCCGGGCCACGGAGACGTGCCTTGCTTTCCGTCGCGCCTGGGTTCAAGGAGCGGAAGGTCATGGATGCTGCGCCACTCCGGCAGACTAAAGTC
>CAINXC010000390.1 GCA_903854655.1 uncultured Verrucomicrobiota bacterium
GCAAGCTTTAGCGCGACACCGCTTTCGAGGTGCCCATGGCACGGCCTTTACGACCAATATGGCCGGAGTTCCAGGCTGGTGACCGAGCTTCTTCGAAAGACTGAGCGTTCCACTCCGACAAAGCGGTGTCGCGCTAAAGCTTGCCACCGCACTCCAGAACGCTTCGCGACAATCCGGGCACAGGGCCTCTCCACAGCCGGCTTGCATGGGCGCACGCTGTTCTGATACCATGCCCAGCATGACCAAGAAAAGCTGGCTCCGCATTGCCCTGATGGTGTCCCCAGCCTTGGTTGTGGCCGTGGGTCTTTTGTTTCCTTGGCGTCAACAACGCACCAGGCATGAAGTGACCCGATGGGCTCTCAAAGACCTCACCCTCGCCGTTAAAAACTACCAAGTGGAATACGATCGCTACCCTGTCCCGCCGGGCTCGCAAGGCGATCAGCGCCTGGAATCCAAAGGCAAGTTGCTCGATGTGCTGCTGGGCGAAGATGTGGACGGACTGAACCCTCGCAAGATCGCCTATATCGAACCGCCCGATTTCACGGAAGGACGTGGAGGCTTGATCAGAGGAACCGGCCCGGAAGGGAGCCGGCTGGTGGACCGATGGGGGCACCCCTACGTCATCTGGCTCGACACGGATTTCGACAACAAGATTGCCAACCCGGACGTGAAGAACAGCAGTCCGCTCATACGCAGGGCGGCTTCACCAAATTTGATCTTGGGAGTGATTGCTTACAGTTTGGGCCCTGACGGAGTGGAAGGAACGGCAGACGACATTGTGTCGTGGCGCAATTGACGGCACTACGCGTCTGCGGGTGAATTTCCCCACAAAAGTCCCTCCAGCCCCACCTCCGCTGCAACCTTCCCCGGCCTGCGTGCGTTTTTTCCAGGCGACACGGCCCAACTCCCGGCTAGCATTGCCGCCCCCGAACACCCATCCATGAGCGCTCAAGAACAACTCGACCAGCAAGTCCGCGATGTCATCGCGTGGCATTTCTCCCCTGAAACCGGCTGCCCCTTCTGGCTCGACTGGGCGAAGAACGCAGGCTGGGACCCGAAGGCGGAGATTCACGGCTACGCGGACATCGTGGCGAAATTCCCGCATTTCCAGGACGAGTGGCTGCGCGACCTGCAACCCGAGGTGTGGGTTCCGGCGGCCTTCAAGGGCAAGCCCTTCAACATCTTTGAAACCGGCGGCACCACCGGCATGCCCAAGCAGCGCATCGGCTGGAACGACTTCCGCGTGGATTACGATGAATTCAGCCACAAGCTGGATGACAAGCACTTCCCGCCCGGCGAAGCCTGGATCATGGTGGGCCCCACCGGCCCCCGCCGCCTTCGTCTCGCGGTCGAGCATCTGGCCAACTATCGCGGCAGCTCCTGCTACTTCGTGGACCTCGATCCGCGCTTCGTGAAGAAGCTGATCGGCAACAAGCAGTTCGACGTCGCGCGCCAGTACATGGATCATGTGGTGGACCAGGCGGTGATGATCATGAAGCATCGCAAGATCGCCGGCATGTTCACCACGCCCAAGCTGCTGGAAGCCATTGCCGAGAAGGTGGACATCTTTGACGTGGGCATTCGCGGCGTCTTCTGCGGCGGCACCACCATGCTGCCCCAGTACACCCGCTTCATTGTCGAGGAAGTGCTGGAGAACCGCGTGGGCTTCTACCCCACCTATGGCAACACCCTGATGGGCCTGGCCGCCAGCCTGCCGCTGCGCCCCGAGGACAACTTCTCGATCACCTACTACGCCCCGCAGCCGCGCGCCGTGCTGCGCGTGGTGAACCCGAACAAGACCGAGGACACCGTGGAGTACGACACCTGGGGCCGCGTGGAGCTGACCACCCTGACCAAGGAGTTCTTCATGCCGCGCTTCCTGGAGCGCGACGAAGCCATCCGCAAGCGTCCACGCGACCGGTACGAGTGGGACGGCGTCGCCGAAGTGCGCCCCTTCGGCGCGATGGAGAAGACCATCGTGGAAGGCGTGTACTAGGAGCTGAGACAACAGGTTCGATGATGAGGGGCGGCGCATTGCCGCCCCTCTTCTGTTTTTGAGAAGACCGGTGATCGATTTCGCGCGGAAACGAGGCGCGGGCCGGGGCGGCTTGAGCGGTGACCAGAGGAGCCTGCGCCCAAGATTCTCTATTATCCCTGGCGCATGAATGGCGCGGCTGGTGTACCGACTTCAGTCGGCCGGGGTGGCGGGTGTTTTCTCCTCGCGCTCGTTGTCTCCGCCCACAAAGAAGGTTGGTGCTCCTCGTGATCCAGCAGAATGTGCCGGGCGGCTCAAAGGA
>CAINXC010000391.1 GCA_903854655.1 uncultured Verrucomicrobiota bacterium
CGCATCTTGTGAGAAAAGAGGTACTACGAAATTAGTTCGTGTAGATTGAAGTGCATTGATAGCATTAGCTACTTGTAATGCAGAACTTCCACCTTTTGCTTTCCGCCTTCTTTGTCTTCATGAAGCAATACAATGCGTCAACGTGAAGGCTCATGCAAGTTTTCTGTGGTACTTCTGTGGTATCAATGAGCCACAAACGGCTTAAATACAGGAGATACCCCGGTCTTGAAAACCGAAGGGGCTTTGCGGCCCCCGCGAGTTCGAATCTCGCCCTCTCCGCCACATCCCCGATAAATCAGGGGTTCCAGCGCCAAGGGCGCAAATCGGGATAAGCGGCGCATTGCGACAAATTGCGGTGAAACGCGGCTTTTGTCGGATACAAAACGGATACACGTAAAAGGGGAGGGCAGCCTTGTGATGCTTGGCCAGGAAGTCTGTATCGTGAGAACTTGCACCGAGGCACCCTGCCTTTTGGCTCGCGGGTCAGGCCAACCGACGGGGAGGTGTGCGTTTGCTCACGCCACCGATCTTGGGGTGAGAAGTTCGCGCTCTCAGGACATCCATCGCTTTTACCCTCCGCCCAAGCTCACAACGGTTGTCCGGGCGGATTTTGGCCCCAAACGGCCTCTTATGGCCCCTGTTTTTCCCTTGATGGGACGGTCAGAGCGATGTCTGAGCAGTTTGGAGGGTCCGCGCCCGGCCTTTGCTTCGCGACCGTGCTGTAGCTGGAGGGCTCGCTTCCCGCCTCTCGACAACCGTTGTCAACCGCAGCAGGCTGCTTGAGGCTGACTGGCCGGACCTATGCTTCCAGCGACACTGATCGACAAGGCGGAGTCCACAGACAGAAAATAGCTGCCGCCGCCATGCGCGGTTCTTGTCGTGGCGGCTGCTTATCTGAAGCACTCGGTGAAGTCCAGCCCCAGGCCGTCCGCGATGGTAAGAAGAGAAAACAGGTCGGGCTAAGCGTCATCAGCGGCCACCAAGTTAGTGATCGTTGTCCGTACCAAACCGACCTTCGCGGCAATGACTGATTGACGGTTTGGCCACGGCCCTGTCCCAGGACGGCGCGTTGCCATGCCTGCTTATTCGCTTGGCAGCGCCCGATGTCTTGTTATTATATGCTCTGTATAGCATATATGTTGCCTTCCTCTCATCGCATCATCGACACTGCTTCCGGCGCCCGCCCATTTGCGGCGTGGCTTTCGGGACTGGCGGTGGCGATGCTGACGCTGGGCACGTATGGCGCTCTGCAACCCCTGCTGCCGCCATCGCCTGAGGTCTTTGCCACCACCGATGATTCGCTGGAGGCGCTGGACTTTCAACCGCCTGCGGAGGCGACGGCCGAGCCACAAGCCGACGAACCGCAGGAGCAAACACCAGAGCCTGAGGTGGATGTGGAAATACCGCCCCTGCCTGAGATCACGCCGCCACTGGCGCCCCCGGAAGTGGCCGAGCTGGTGCCGATGGACACGCCGCCTCCACCGCCGGCCCCGAAACAGAAGCCCCCCGAACGCAAGCGCGAGGTTGAACCCAAACCCAAGCCGCAGCCGCGCCGCCCGGCATCAAGCGGCGGCGCCTCCACCAAGGCAGGCACCAGTGGCGTTCCCACCTTGTTCAATGGCAGTGGTGGCGGGCGATTTCCTGAGCCCAGCTACCCCGCCGCCGCTCGGGCTTCGCGCATCCAGGGCTCTGTGCGCCTCGTCGTCACCGTGGAGGAAAGCGGTCTCCCAAGCTCGGTTGACGTGCAATCCTCAAGCGGTTCAACCATTCTGGACAACGCCGCGAGCGACCATATTCGCCGCCGCTGGCGCTGGCCAGCCGGCCCCGTTCGCCGATACATCGTGCCTGTTCGCTTCCAGCTCCGCTAACCCCCGCTCATGCCAGCTCCTATCCTCGCCAATATCGCCATCGACTTCTTTCGCAGAGGCGGCCCCATCATGTGGCCCATTGCTGCGGTTTCCATTTTTTCAGTCTGCATTCTCTTTGAGCGGCTTTGGTGGTGGATGCAGTCGGCGCGCTCGCGTCAACCCAAGGTGCTGGATTCCGTGCTTGAGTCCCTGGAGAATGGGGATGCTAGCCGCGCCCAGGCTCTATGCGCCAATACCAGCGACCCTGTGCTGCGGGTGATCCATGCGGGGCTCAACCACCGTCACGCCAGCCTTCAGGGGGCGCTGCAAGCTGCCGCCGGTATCGAGCTTCGATCTGCGGGCCGCTATCTGACCGCAATGGATACGATCATCACGCTGGCGCCGCTGCTCGGGCTGCTGGGCACGGTCACAGGCATCATGGGCAGCTTTCAGAGCATTGGCGGCAGCGAACTGGCCGTCGAGAAAGTCACCGGCGGCATTGGCGAAGCCCTCATCGCCACCGCCTGCGGTCTTGGCATCGCCATCCTGACCCTCGTGCCCTACAACTGGTTTCACGCCAAGGTCGCCACCCTCCAGCACGAAATCGAGACCGCCGCCTCCAACGTGGAAGTCTTTGTTGCCGCCAAGAACTGAGCCACTGTCGTCCCATGCGCATTGCTTCTCCGCTCCCCCAAAAGAAAGCGCGGCTGCAGATCATCCCGCTGATCGACATCATGTTCTTCCTGCTCGCGAGCTTCATGATGGTCACGCTTACCATGACCAAGCAGCACACCATCGCCGTGAACCTGCCGGCCGCCTCCAACACCACCACCAACTTGAAGCCGGATAACATCACCCTGGCGGTCACCGCCTCGGGGCAGGTGATGCTGGAAAAAAGACAGGTCACGCTTGATGAACTGGCCACTGAACTGAAACAGCGCCTCGCAGCTAACAAAGACCTGCCTGTTTACATCAGCGGCGATGCGGCCACCCCGCACGGGGCCATGATTGCCGTGCTGGATTATGCGCGCCGCTGCGGGGTCACCAAGGTCGCCTTCAACGTCAAACCCGCGACCTGAGCCTGATGCGATCCTTCTCCCTCACGGTGCTGTTCTTCCTGCTGCTGGGCATGTGCGGCCTGTGCGCCGTGCAATGGTGGCGCGAGAGCGATTTGCGACAGGTCGCTCTGGCCCAGCGCACCGATTTGGAAAAGGTCTCCGCCCAGCGCAATGAATTGAATGAGCGCATCAAAGCCGCCGATGCCGAGACGCTGCGCGTGACCACCGCTTTCACCGAGCTGCGCGCCAACTCCGTTCCAAAGGCTGACCTGGACACGGCCTTGACGGCGAATGAGCAACTGAAGGCCCAGATTCAGACGCAGAACCAGGCCATCACGCAGCAGAATGAGGCGCTCAAGAAGCAGAATGAAGCCCTCAAGCAGCAGGCGGAAGTCATCAGCAAGGCCAACGACACCATCAGGCGCGTGGCCGAAGAGCGCGATGAGCTCGTGAAGAAGGCCAATGAGATCACGGCCAAATACAACGCGCTGCTGAAGAAACAGGGCGAGTGACAGACACGGATGATCCGCCTCAAAACCGCCCGGAGACGGCGAGCCAGTCGCTTTCGTTGTCTACATCCGGCAACATGGGCAGCGAAACAAAGCTGAGGTTCGCTTCATGCAACCGGGCCAGTGTTTGCGCGTAAACGGAAGGGGTGCTCCAGGCGATGTCCTCAAAGACCGGGACCTGCAAGGCCTTCATGGCGATTAGGTAGTAACCACCATCCTCGGCCGGCCCCAGCACGCAGTCGTGCTGGTCAAGGGCCTGCCAGGTCTCTGCGAACAGCGAGGGCGTGAGGTCGATGCAATCGGTGCCGATGGCCGCCACCTTTTGGAAGCCCTGCGCCAGTGCCTGGGCAAAGGCGTGATTGAGGCGCTCGCCGAGACCTGGCCCGCGCTGCGCCACGAATTGTGTCGCGTGGGACGGCTGAATGGAGTGTATCCAGGCGCGAATCTCTGCTTCGCGTTCGGGAGGATCGAACATGACGATGATTTCAGCGTCTTGCGGAAGCCGCTGGAAGACTTCGCGTGCGAGCAGCCGGTAGATCGCCGCCGCCCGCTCCGCACCCACGGTGGCGGCAAGCCGGGTCTTGACCTTGCCCGGCTCCGGGTGCTTCAGGAAGATCAGAATGGCGTTGCGCGAGGGCATGGCTACGCGGCCATGCCGGCGACTTCATCCACGCCGTAAGCCGCCGGATCGAGGCTGAACCGGCCTTCGGGCTTCACGCCGCTGAGCCAGGAGGTGAGGCTGTCCACATAGTTGTCGAGGTGGCGGATCTGCTGCACGCCGTGCTCCACAATGGGATCAAGTGTGGAAGCGAACAACACGCCGCCGTAATGCTTCGTCTGCCAGGTGATGATCTCGCCCTCGTCGTTTTTCTGGATGACTTCGCTGCCCTTCGGCAGACTGGTGTAAACCCCGTGAATGTGCCAGCAGGCATGGCGCGGCGCGAGGCCCTGATACACCGGGTGCTCATGGTTGGTATGCGAGACGGGCGGGTTGGTGGGATCGGTGACCCACCAGTAGTTGTTGGTGGGGCGGTGCTCCCACTGCGCGTCCAGCCACAGCGGTGTGCTGTCGCCGAACACGGCGATTTTGCCGTCTGCCGCGAGGAAGCGATAGAGATGCTCCTTGCGGCGCTCCAGCTCGTGCTGATGCGATTGAAACGGGATGATCAGCGCGCCGAGGTGCTTGATGGCATCAAAGGTGAGGTCGTGAATGTACACCAGCTCATAGATGTCGCGATACTTGGGCGCGGTGGCGACGGCATAGTGCGACCACACGCCATTGAAGACGAGTCCGATCTTTTTCATGCGGCTTGGAGTTGCGGGGTGGATTGGCGGCGTGCGATGTGGCGAAGGGCGTTCTTGTAAAGACGGGAGATGCCGTCCGGGTCACCGTAAAAAGTGAAGTCCCCCAATGGGCCGCTGGCGGTGAGGAACATCACGCCGTTGGTCGTGACTTCATCCAGCACCACCAGGGGGCGGTTCCAGGTGTCTTCGACCACCACGTCGGCGCCGGGAGGGCATTCAATGTAACCGCAAGCCCACCAGCCGCTCATGCCGTGCTTTTCGTGATCGAACTTCTTCAGGTCCACGCCTTCCAGGAGCCGATAGCGGTCGGTCTTGATGAAGTGGCGCACATCCTTGGTGGCCTTGGTGTTGTCGTGAATCCAGCGGTTGCCGGGCAGCCAGTTGGTGAACCAGCCGTCAAAACACATCACCACTTTGCCGGCGTCCAGGAAGGCCCGCACCTTGTCGCGAATTTTCAGCATGGCCACATGGTCGCTGCCATTGGGCACCACAAGCAGGTCATAAGGGGTGAGGTCGGGATCAAAGTCGCGCGTCACCTCCACCACGTCGTAGCGGACGATTTCATTCGACTTGTAGTAGGTGACACCGCCGATGCCATTGGAGACGACCAGGGCCTGGATCATGCTTTGAGGGGTTGAAGTGACAGGTGTTTGTCAAAGAATTCGTCGCACCACAGGCAGACGTTGCCCAGCTCGGCGGTGCGGGCCTTGGCTTCGGTTTCATTGATACCGAGGGGTTCGCCCAGCTTCCAAGGATTGCCTTCGTTGAGCATGCGGAAATAGGGGGACTCGGCAGCGCGAGCTAGCACTTCGCTCACGCGGTCGATGCGCGCATCGCCCATCGGGTATTTGGTGCCGGGACAGCAGGGATTGATTTTCCAAAGCTGGATCGACAGCTCCTGCGGCAGCTCCGTGCCACCGAGGAAGCCGCGAGCGCCGGAAAGGATGGCGCAGAAATTGTGCTCCGGGTTGCGCAGCCAGATCTTGTTGGGGATCGCCCGGCCACGAGCCCAGTTGCCGCCCAGCCACATTTCTTCATTGGCACCCCAGAAGCCGTAGCTCACGGCCTCCTGCTTCAGATAGGTGTCCTTTTCGATAAGCGGCTGGGTGTTGTCGCCGCTCATGCCGCGCGAATCGAACAAGGCTTCCAGCGCGGCCCGGCGTTCCCCCTGGTGCTTGTGGAAGCGGTCCATGCTGGCGATGTCGATACGGGTGACACCACGCGCAATCAACTCGTCGAGGATCTCGCCAGTGAGCAGGTCGCCATTGGTTTGCAGCATGACTTGCGTGCGGCCCTCATACTTGGCCCGCAGCGCGCCGAGGATGGCGTAAAGCTTGGTGCGTTCGGTCAGCGGTTCGCCGCCGGAGAGAATGAGGCGGTCAAGCTGGGCAGGAAGATTGGCGACAATGGCCAGGCAGTCCTCCGTGCTGATGCGTTCCCCGCGCGGCCCGGAGTTGTTGTAGCAGTGCGCGCACTCGTCATTGCAGAGCTGCGTGAAGACCCAGTAGATCGACTCGTAGTGCTCGAAGTCAGACGCTGGCATGGGAGGCCTCCGTGCGGATGGAATTCCAAAAATCAATCTCGCGGCCCACGCCCGTGCGGGTGTCGGCGATGAAGGCTTCGCGCGAGTCATAGACGTGCAGCCGCCCCGCCTCCAGATGCGCAAAGCGGTCGCCTACGAGAAGGGATTCCTTCAGATCATGGGTGACGAAGATGGAGGTGATGGCAAGCTGTTGGGCCACCCGCTTGAAGAGCTGCTGCATGGCGCCGCGAATGTCGGGGTCGAGGTTGCTGAATGGCTCATCCAGCAACAGCAGCGCTGGCTGTATGATCAGCGCCCGGCCACAGGCCACACGCTGGCGCTGCCCGCCGGAGAGCTGGTCCGGCCGCTTCCGGGTGTGTGGGGTGAGTTCCAGGCTTTCGATCATTTCGTCGGCGCGGGCGGCGATCAGTCCGTCCCCCAGCCCCCGCAGACGCAGGCCAAAAACGATGTTCTCAAACACATTCAGGTGAGGGAACAGCAGGGGCTCCTGGTAAAGATAGATCACGTTGCGGTGCTGGGGCGGCAGATGGGTGATGCAACGCTCGTCGAGAAACACCTCTCCGCGCTCCAACGGCAGCAGCCCTGCGATTCCCTTGAGCAGGGTCGTCTTGCCGCAGCCGGAGCGGCCCAGCACACTCAGGGTGTGGTGGGCGTCCAAAGTGAGGCTCACATCGCGCAGCACCGGCTCGTCCTGAAAGGACTTGGCAAGATGTTCGACTCGGAGAAAAGGGGGCATGGCACGAATATGCGTGAGTGCGCAGGCTAGAACACAAAGCGCGGGCCGCAAGAAGCTTGTGACCGCCTAAAGCCCGGCCCGCAGCAAAAGCCTGCGGTTGGTGATCAGCATCGCCAGCGGTGGCAGGATCAGCAGCGTGGAGCAGGCGCCCGCCAGGTAGAAGTTGGCGGAGCCCACATACTCGAAGATCTTGAGCGTGAGGGTGGGCAGCTTGCCCGCGCCGATCACCAGCGTCATGCCGTAGTCGAACCAGGAGTAGAGGAAGGTCTGGAAAAAGCCCACCAGCAACATAGGCTTGGCGACCGGAAGCAGCATGCGTGTCACCATCTGCCTGCGGGAGCCGCCGAGGGTGTAAACAAGCTGCTCCAGGGCGAGGGTATGCTCGTTCCAGAAGCCCAGGAAAAGGATGATGCTGTAGCTGCACGCAAAGGTGAACTGGGCCAGCACAACCCCGATGGCGGTGCCGGCCAGTTGCAGCCTGATAAACAAATACAACAAACAAGTGCCGAGGATCACCGGTGACATGGCAAAGGGAAAATGCGCGAGCAGCACCAGAGTGGAACGGCGCGGATGACGGGCGATGGCCCGGCTGATGGCGAAACCGCAAGCCGTGGACAGCAGCGCCACGGTCAGCGCGATGCCGGCGCTCAAAAGCAGGCTTGTGCCGAGCCCGGCGGACCCTGTGAAAACCTCCATCCACCGGCCAGGATCAAGCCGGGGGGGCAGCACATGCGGAAACGCCCAATCCTCGGCCACGGACAGCATGACCAGATAAGCCAGAGGGAACACACAGGCAACGATCAGCGCCGCGATGGTCACCCTACGCCACATGCACCACCTCCCTTCGTCGCAGGGTGAGGCTGATGAGACTCAAAGCAAGCAGGCTGTAAAGCACGGCGATGATGTAGGCCTGCGGCTTCTCGCTCAGATCGAACAGCGCAAATTTCTGCCTTGTGAGCACCGAAATCATGCGCGGTGACTGGGCGCCCACCAGCGAGGGAATCTCAAACGAACCCAGCACGCCGACAAAAAACAGACTCAAATTGGCCAGCGAGCGCCGCAGCAGCAGGGGCAGGATCACACGGCGCAAGCAGGCCACGCGACCAGCGCCCAGGGTCCGGGCCAGCGAGGTCAGCTCATCTAGCTTCTCGTTCTCATAGAGTTGCGCGTACAGCAGCGCGAAGAACGGCACAGCCAGCAGCAGATGCGTGGTGACGATGCCGAAGCCCGGGGCGTCAAAAACTAGCGACGGAAAGTCACGCGGCTCACTCTCCAGTCCCAAATGAAAGGCCACACGTGACAGCAGGCCCGCGCCGCTGAGCATTTGGAACATGAACAAAGCAGCCACCGTGGGCGGCAGGGCGAGTGGAAAATGCAGGGCGTCGCTCAACAGCCCGCGCGCCGCGCTTTCCCGAAAGGTCAGCGCGATGCCAAGGGCCAGCGTAATTGTCAGCGCCACCGTGACGGTGGCAAGTGCAAGGCTGTAGGCCACTGAGGGAAGAACCTCGTTTTCGACAAGGACTCGCCGCCAATGCTCGAGGGTGAAGCCATGGCTGAGCAGTCCCGCCCAGCCTACACTGTAGGCAAAGGCGTAGCCCAGCCCCCAGCAGACCGGGGCCACGACAATGAGAAAAAACAGGGCGAGCAGGGACGAGCGTACGGTCATTCACTTTTCGAGGACTTCCTTCCTGAAGTCAGCGAACAGGCGCACCATGTACTGAGGATCGGGCTCCATCAAGGCCTTGGGCAGGAGGTCAGCGCGCTTGGGGGCATATCGGCGCTCCGGCACATTGGTGAACTTTGCCTGCCAGTCCGGCGGCAGTTTGGCGATGTCGAGCACCGTGCCATCGCCCCACACGGAGGGCCTGAACTTTTCAAGCTGAGCGGCGGGCGAGGTGAGAAAATTGCACACCACCATGGCGGCGGCCTGATGACCAGAGTGCTTGATGATGCCCATGTAGTGGCTGTTTTGAATCGTGCCACCGTCCAGCACGTAGGCGCGGCTGGTTTCAGGCAGGAAGTGCTGCAGCACCTTGTTGTCCACCTCCGCATCGTTGTTGCTCATGCTGAAGTCCGTCTCACCATTGGCCAGAAGTTGATGCGCCGCCGCGACACTCGCGGGGAAGGTCTTGCCTTCGCGCCAAAGGTAAGGTTTGAGCTCCCGCACGTAGGCCCAAAGTTTGGCCGATTGCTCCTTGTATTTGGCGTCGTCAAACTTGCCGGCGAGGGATTGCGGTCCGCCGGCGATGTCGTAGAGCAGCCCCTTGAGGAAGGTCATGCCGGTGAAGGAATTGTCCCAGGTGAAGCGGCCAGGATGGGCCTTCACCCAGGCAAGCAGTTCCGCCCGGTTCTTTGGCGGCTCGGGCACTCGCTTGCTGTCATAAATGAGGGCGAGCTGCACATTGCCCCAGGGGCATTCGTAGCCGTTCACCTCCTGCTGAAAATCATAGCGGATGAAAGGATTCTTGAAGTCGATGTACTGCGCATTGGGCAGCTTGTCGGTGAAGGGGCCGAAGAGGGCGTTGATCTGGCGCAACTGGTAAAAGGTTTCGCCGTTGATCCAGGCGAGGTCCCACTCGCTCTCCTTTTTTCCGGCCTCCATTTCGGTGGTGAGGAAGCTCACCAGATCGTTGCCTTGGGAGGCAACGATGCGCAGGGTGACATCCTGCTGCTGCTTGAGCTCCGGCACCACATAGGACTCCATGTAGCGGTTGATGAGCGGATCGCCGGTCCACATCACAAGCGTGACCGTCTGCCCCCGTGCCTGGGCTTCAATGTCCTTCCAGGAAAGCCCCAGCGCATCGGGTGAGGCAGGTTTCTGAGGTCCGCAGGCAACGAGCAACGCGGCAAGAACCAGGAGATGAAGGCAACGTGTCATGGGCAAAGGCTGGCGAAAAAGAACGGGGGGCAGGGACTGCGATCACCAGCAGCCCTGCCCCCCGCCAATTATCTCAACCCAACAAAGGATTTAGAAGCGATACTTCACGCTGGCGACAACACGTGCGGGCAGCTCAGGCATCACATCGGTCGCGCCGAAGTAGCCGTTGAAGACTGAGGTCCAGTTCTTTTCGTTGGTGAAGTTCAGCACGTCGATGCTCGCCGTCCAGTTCTGGTGCGTGTAAAACAAGCCCGCGTTCAGAGTGATTTGATTTGGGATCCTCACGTGGCCTTGCACGTCCAGATTCTGCTCGGAGGTCCAGAGGCCCGTGAGACGAATGCCCAGACCGCAGTCCAGCTTGTAGCTCACAGCGGCATTGAGGTTGTACTCGGGAAGGCCCGGCACGCGGTAGTTGCCGGGAGGGAAGACGGTGTAGCTGTCGCCGCCCACACCGGTGCCATGAATGATGTTAGGCCGGGTGTTGGTGAACTCGTCCTGCACTTGGTTGGTTTCCTGGCTGGTGGAGCTGTTGTCAAAACGGGTGTCCAGATAGGCGGCGCCCATCTGGGCGTAAAAATGCTTGTCCGGCTGGTAGGTGAGCTGGAATTCCGCGCCGGGCACCATCAGTTTGCTGGCGGTGCCGTCGTGATTGTGAATGGACAGAGTCTGGTCGAACAGCGAAGTCTGGGCGAACAAGGTGTTGTCCAGCATGCTGAGCTTGGAGCCGACTTCCTCAAGCTGGCTGCCGATATGAAAGTTGCTGGTGTCAAATTGATTGGTGGCGTTGAAAGCTGAGCCGCCGCCGAGCGCGTTGTTGTTGGACTGGGTGTAGCTGTATGTGCCATAGAACGACAGCTTGTCCGTAGGCTTGATGACGACGCTGGCGTTGCCGCCACCCTCGCCGAAGGTGGTGCTGTCGGAGGCAGCCTTGACACCGGGAGGCGGGGCAGGATCGACGCCGTCGAGGTGGAAAAGATCCGCGCGACCGCCAAAATCAAAGCTCAGCCAGTTGGTGATCTTCAGGTCCTGCTGGAGGAACAAGCCCATCTGGTACGTCTGGGTGTCGTTGGTGTCACCATTGCCCGTGACGGGAACACCGTTGGCATTGGTGACGCCGGGATACGTGCCACCAGGGGACACCAGGAATCCGTTGGAGCCGGGGGCGGTGTAGGCGGCGGTCAGCATCTGCACCACGGAAGGCGGCACACGGGTCAGGGTCAGAGACTTGGTCAGGTCGTTGGCAAGGTCGGCCTCGGTGTTGAACTGGCTCAAGCCCACGTCATGATCCCATCGGAAGTCGAAACCAAAGACCGTGGTGAAGCGCTGGTCGGGAATGGTGGCGGCGGCGGGCGAGACATTCTTCGCGTCCTTTTCAGCAGCAGCGGGAGCAGGAGGCGGATTCATGCTGCCCCCCCAGTTCAGGACGAACTCGGTACGATTTTCCAGGGAGTAGTCATAAGGAACGATTTCCCGGAAAGAGTTCTGGTTCACCGTCTCCTTTTCCATGCTCTGGAAGAAGGTGCGGTTGTGCATCGTCAGGTTGTCATCAATATTCCAGATCGCCTCGCCCTGCACGTTGAAGATGCGCGCGTTGCTGTAGTCCATGGGATCGACAAAGGTGTAGTTGCGCGGGATCTGCACCTCGCCAGTCGGCGTGGTGAGGGAGTAAGGGCCGGGCACTTTTCCGGTGAAGGGCGAAATACCCTGGCCGGTGATGTACGTGCCATTGTCGATGAGCTGCTGCGTCGGGCGGTTGATGCCCGCGTTGTCCGAGTAATGCGGCACATCGTAGAACTCAGCGTTCAGGTTGTAGCGGAAGGTGTCGGAGGGTTTCCAATCGACGGCCATGTAGATGTCCTGCGACTGCATGCGCACGTAGCGGTAGAACGAACCCTCGTCCACCTTTTCATAACTGAGCCGCAGGGCCAGCACGTCCTTGATCAGGGGCAGGTTGATGTCCAAGGATTCACGGTACTCCTCATAGCTGCCGAAAGTCGCTCCAATCGAGCCTTGGGTCTGGTCGAGGTTGGCGCGCTTGGTGATCAGGTCGATGTACCCGCCAGTGCGCTGGGTGGCGCCAAAAACGGGCGATGCCGGGCCTTTCACCACGTCCAGCGCCTCCACGGAGTTGAACGAGAGGGGCAGGCCGTAGCCGTTGTTGCCGGAAAGGCGCAGCATGCCGTTTTGGAAGATTTCACCTTCCTGGCCACGAATTGTGGGCAGGCTCGTGTTGCCAAACACCGTGGGGCCGTAGGTGTTCGGGGCCACCCGCGAAAGGTCGTCAATCTCGAGCACATTCGCGTCGCTCAGCATCTGGCTCGACAAGGGGTTCACGGTGCGTGGCGTGTCCATCACTGGCAGGTTGAAGCCATAGGCCGAATCAACGGGCACGGCATTGGGCAGCACCGAATCCGTCGCGCGACCCTGATCCGCCGTCACGAGGACTTCGGGCAATTTCGAGGGGGCCGGGGCGGCAGGATCTTCGGCTTTCGATGGCGAGACGGAGAGAGCAATGCCAGAGGCCAAAGCGGCCATCGGCAACCACTGGCGCAGTCGGTGAGAGTGGGTCATGAAGGGAGGTGGATGTTGATTGAGTTTATATGCGCAGTTACGCACATGAACCTTTAGGAGAGCAAAGTGCTGACCGGCCTGCAACCAATTTCTCCATTTTTTCGAAGCCGTGGTTGCTTTGGCCATGAAAGAATCTTGCCATATACGGCAATCACATGCGTTATAGTGCATACGAACACATGCCATCATGAGCACCATCCCTTTCGAGCCCTCGCCCCCTGCCACCGCCACGGCTGCGCCTCGTCGCTTCCATGTGTCCTTGAACACCTCCGACCTTCAGCGTTCGATCAAGTTTTACAGCGTGCTCACGGGCACCAAGCCCGCCAAGCAGCATGACGATTACGCCAAGTTTGAGATAGATGATCCGCCGCTCGTGCTCTCCCTGGAGCCCCGGCGCAGCCGCAACGGCGGCGTGCTGAACCACCTGGGCATTCGCATGACGGACAGCGAGGCCTTGGTGGACATTCAGAAGCGGCTTGAGGACAACGGTTTTCGCACCAAGCGCCAGAAGGGCGTGAAATGCTGCTACGCGATACAGACCAAATTCTGGGTGTCTGATCCCGATGGCGCCATGTGGGAGATGTACACCCTGCAAGAGGACATCGACCACCACGGCGGCGGCCATGCGCCGCTGGACATTCAGGCGGCCTCCGGCAACCTTGCTTTCGGCTTTTCGCGCCTCGCGGGTTTCCTGCGCTGCAAGTTCGGCGGTCTCTTTGGAGGCAAGTCCTGCACGCCGCCGCCAGCCGAGCTCACCCACACTCCCAAGCCCTGATTTCATGAAGACGCCCAGGAAAGAAACGCTTACCGAGTTCCTCGGCTACTACCTCAATGTGCTGCCCACCTGGCTGCGCATGTCCGCGCACAATTCGGCGGGCATTTTTGGTGTGATCAAGATTATCAAGCTCAGGCCCCTGAAGGCGGGCTTGATCCCCGTCGACCACGCCTGGATCACCGGCCTGCGGCCCGACACCGGCACGCATGTCTGGCCGGAAAACATCATCTACCAAACCCCGCGCAACGCGGACACAACGCAAGACAGCGATGAGGTGATCGTCACCAAGGTGGGCCACTTCCTGGCCGCCATGGTGCGCAAGTCCATCCCCGATCCCGAAATCCCCTGGGGGCCGAAACGCCGGATGCCGCATGGCATCAACTACCTGCACGGCGCCATTCACTACAACTCCGGGCTGCTCATCTTCGAGAACTTCGCCGAGGCAATTCTGCATTTCACGGACAAGCGCTTCCGCGCTGAGATCCGCCGCTTCGCCCGCGAAGAGAAGCGGGAGATTCTGCTCGTCTTCCGTGACCGGGATTATGACTGCACCGAGTTCGGCTACCTCGCGGGTTTCCTGCGTTCCGTCCTCCCCTGGTTCTCCAATTCCAACGGGCCCAAGCGCCGCGTGATGTGGGGCAATCCATCGCCCTACGCAGTGGTCAACATCATCACCGGCAACTGGAAAATCGACACTTACAAGGTGCGCTATCCTTCCAAGCTGCAGGAGATCGTTCGCCCGCCTATCAAACCGCGCCAATGGTTCCAAAGCACTGACTATTGCGGCACCCGCACCACCGCGCGCTGGCCGGAGAAGCTGCTCGCTAGATTCACCGAACGACGCGTGAAGATGCGGGGTGAACGTGAAAACCTCTTCTTCGTGGACCGCCGCAAGCTGCTCAAGAAATACACCGCTGAAGAGCGCGCGGCAGACTCCCACGTTTAGCGATAGCGACGCACCAGTTCCTCTGGCGTTGCCCCCAGGTGGTAACGCAGCATGACGGACCACATGAGAGCATAGGTGCGCAATGCGCCCTTCTCCCGAAAGCGCCTTCCGGAGGTAGTCACGGTGGCGTTCGCCAGCCTCAATTTGCCCAGTTTCGCCAGTGCCCGGCACATGATGAATTCCTCCATCAAGGGCACATCAGGCACGCTGCCGATCTGCTCCAGTACCGTGCGGGGAAGGAACATCGCCTGATCGCCCATGATGCGCCGCCCCAGACGCAGCCGCACCCAGGCCTTCAGCCTCTGGCCGCGCATGATCCACGTGGGATCTCGAAATTCTTTCCAGAAACCCCCGGCCACCACCCCCGCTTCGTCAAAGCAAGCCAGCGCCTCCCGCCCTGCTTCGGCAGGGAGCCAGGTGTCGGCATGACAGAGCAGCACCACATCGCCCCTGGCCAGCAAGGCCCCGGCCCGCATTTGTCGCCCCCTGCCACGGGGTGATTCAATCACGTTGCACCCATGCGAACGCGCGATTTCCTGTGTCCCGTCTCTGCTGCCGCCGTCCGCCACGATGACCTCGCAAATCTCCGGGATGCCGCTGAGCCGCCGAAGTGTCTCGCCAATAGCCAGAGACTCGTTCAATGCTGGGACAATGGCGGAAATGGTCTTTGGGATTGCGGGGAAAAACGGCATGGACACAGCGTGGGAATGGCCCGTCTCCTCGCCTGCATTCCATGAATATGCAATCACCCGCATATAAATACCCCGCCAGCTACGTTGATCCCCCTCCCCTCGATCACACCCGTGTTGCCTTCATGAACAATCCTTCCTCCCCTTCCCCCAAAGCCCTCTACCTCATGATTGGTGGCTTCCTCGGCGCAGGCAAGACCACCGCCATTGGCAGGCTTGCCCATCACCTTACGGCGCAAGGCTTGAAAGTGGGCCTCATCACCAATGATCAGGCGGGAGGCCTTGTCGACACGAAGCTGCTGCGCGGCCAGGGCTTCGCCACCGAGGAAATTGCCGGAGGCTGCTTTTGCTGCCGGTTCAACACGTTGGTGGACGCCGCCGCGAAGCTCAACGATGCGGCCAAGCCGGATGTGTTCATCGCGGAACCAGTCGGCAGTTGCACTGATCTGGTGGCCACAGTGACTTATCCGCTGCGCAGAATGTATGGCGACAACTTCACTGTCGCCCCGCTCAGCGTGCTGGTGGACCCCGTGCGGGCGAGACGTGTCTTCGGTCTGGATGACGGGAGCAGCTTCTCCAGCAAGGTGATCTACATCTTCAAGAAGCAGCTCGAAGAAGCGGACCTGATTGTCATTGGCAAAAGCGATCTTATTACGAGTGAGCAGCTTGCCGACCTGAGCCGGGTTCTGCGCTACAACTTTCCCAAATCGAGGGTCATCGCCGCCTCATCGCGCCAAGCGGCCGGACTCGATGCCTGGTTCTCGAAGATCATGGACGGCGAGCAGAGCGACCGCAGCCCGATGACGCTGGACTACGAGGTCTATGCCGACGGCGAGGCCTTGCTGGGATGGCTCAATGCCACCGTCACCCTCCAGGCAGGGGATGAGTTCGATGCAAATGCCTTCCTCCAAGCTCTTGCCGCCGACGTGCAACAACGTTTGCAAGGCACCGAGATCGCCCATTTCAAGATGACCTTCAGTCCCGACAACGGTGTTGCTGGCGAACTGGCCTCCATCAACCTGGTGCGCAGCGACTACGTCCCGGAACTTGGAATGGAATTGGATGAGCCAACGAACGGTGGTCAGCTCATCATCAACCTGCGCGCCGAGGGTGAGCCCGCCCTTCTCATCGGCGCAGTGACAGAAGGCCTGAAACAGGTGAGCAAGAATTTTCCCTCTCTCAGTGCCACCCTCGATCATGAGGAGCACTTCCGCCCCGGCAAGCCCACTCCCACCCACCGCGATGGTGAAGCGCCCGTCATCAAAGGCGGCTGCAAACCCGGAAGCGGCTGCTGCTGAGCGCAGACGCGCTTGAGTAGTTGGAGACTTTCGGCTATCAGGGGCCTCTGTGAAAGACTTCAACTGCATACCCGCCCTAAGGGCGCTAGGTGAGGCAAGCCGCATGCGCATTGTGCGGATGCTGTTGAAGGACAAGCGCAGCGTCAACGAAATCTCCGAGGAACTCAGCCTCACGCAATACAACGTGTCCAAGCACCTGCGCGTGCTGCGCGAGGCAGGATTGGTCGATCACGAAAAGCAGGGGCAGCAACGCCTCTACACCCTGGCCGCCAATCTCCAGAAACACCTCATGGTCAATGACGATGTTCTCGACCTGGGATGCTGCCAGTTTGATTTCAAGAAACTGCCAGGGTAGAGTCCGCTGTCAGGAGCCATTTGCCTGAACACGGAGCTGGTGAAGAAGCCGAAGGATCTGCTGGAGTACGTCACCGTTCACAAAACGGCCCACCTGCGGGAGCCCACGCACAACGAGCGTTTCATCGCCCTCCTTGACGAGCATTACCCCGTATGACGCGAAGCCCACGCTGAACTCAACGAGCTGCTGGTGGCGGCGGAGGCATGGAAGAGGTGACAACTCAATTCGGAAGAGCGTGACTTGCTCTGGGTAATTCCAAATGAGTCGAATGTGTGACTGAGTGAACCACTAGCTTTCACTGCCATGGGCAACTCGAAGGGGCGAAGCCAGGACGTGCCCGCGCGATTCACGGCCAAAAAGCAAAACTGTACCACAATCCCTCCCGGATCAGGCATCTGCAAACAAGCCAGTCTTAATAGCTATATTCTGGGTGTTCCACTTCACGTCTGCCCTGGCGTTTTTGTCCGTCTCATTCGATGGCAAATCCTGTGGGTCCGACGCGCTCTGACCGTGGCTTGAGCCCGGTGAGAATGTGCATCGCACCCCAGGCAACCTGTAGCGATTGGCAAAATGCCTCCCCGCAACCGCCTTGTGTAAGGCCCTCGCGACATCAAGTCCCCCCACCTCAAGCTCGACTCCCTTCACGGGTACACTCTCAAAAACTCAGGCGTCTGACTTCATGCCGCAACTTCCTGGATGAATCCACTTTCGCTGCGAATTGCTCACTGTGCCTGAGTAGAAATACTTTTATTGAAGTGGCATTAATTGTGTTATTATTAAAGGATATTTGTGGAAAAACTACGTGAATTGTTGGGTATTGCTCCCTTCGGTGCCCAATAGCAGAGGCTTTCCCGTGAAAATTTCGAGGGAGTGCCGCGAGGGGGATGCTCTCGGATGGAGGCTGCGGGTGCTCCAACTGGCCCGTAACCACCGTTCCAGGCCCCTCCCCACACGACGTTGTGGCGCTCACCATGATCATCAGGAAAGGCCTGAGTGGCCCCCTCTTTATTGCTTTCAAGAACGCCCCTAATTGCATCGTGGATTTTTGCCTTCCACTCGCCCGCTTTCGTCGCTATTGTCGAAATATTGCAAATTCACCTATTTGAATGAAATGGGATCTCTGTTCTTAAATTTCACAATGAACCCCGTCAAGCCACGCGCTTTTTCGGTGGGTTTTCATGGTCAAAAGACCGCATCTCGCTGTGACAGGCAGACCGGGACGTTCCACAAGGGGGGCGTTGTCGTTGGTCAGCACTCTGACTGCCTTGGCGCCCGCTCATCGGTGTGGATTCGGATTTCGAGATGGCGCAACCCTGCCTGCAGTAGTGTGCAAGTCCTATTCGAGCTCACGCGCGTTCTCGCGCGCTGCGCGCTGCATCGGCCCGTCGGTCGCTGATGCCCTCTTTCGAAACGGGCGTACTCCGCTCAACCGCCAACCGGACAATTCGTTTCACGTATGAACACCTCCCCTCAACGCGCCGCTGGAAAGCACAGGCACAGCCCAGCCCTCGCATGGATGCGGCGGCATCTTCGGGTGCCTGTCACCAGCGTTTTGATCGCCTGCTTTACCCTGTGGACGGTGGAGGCGCAAGGTACCACCTACACCTGGAACGGCCTCACCGGGAACTGGAACAACAGCGGCAACTGGAATGCCACCGTCCCGGTCATTCCCGTCAGCGCTGTGGACACCATTTTGGTGTTCAACGGTGGGGGGGCTGGGTACACCACCACCAATGACATTGCCAGCCCGCCGTTCCTGCTCAACCAGCTTCAGTTGAACAGCTCCACCTTTGTCGCCCCCACCATCGCCGGCAACCAGCTCAGCTTCACGGGTACTGCTCCGTCGCTGCTTCAGTCGGGCCTGGGTCCCTTCACCATCAGCGCGCCCATTGTCCTGAATCCCACCACTGGTGCCTTTACCCTCAGTGGCACCGGCTCCGGCCAGGTCACCTTGAGCGCGGCGGTCACCGGTTCCGGCGGGCTGGTGGCCTCCGGTTTCAATACCACCACGCTTAGCAGCACTGGCAATTTATACACGGGTGGCACCACTCTCAACAGCGGCGTCATTCAGGTAACGGCGGATACAAACCTGGGCACCACCGGGGCTGGGAACGGGCTGAATTTTGCCGGTGGCACCTTGCAGATCGGTACAAGCGGCGGGGTCTTCACTTCGGCACGTGCCATCGGGCTCGCGGGCAATGCGTTTGTGGACATGACGAGCGCCTCCAATTCCGCCACTTTGAGCGGAGCGATCACCGGCAGCGGCAATTTCTACAAAACCAGCGCCACCGGCGTTGGAACCCTGGTGCTCAGCGGCGGCGCAGCCAATACCTTCAGCGGCACGGACTACATTTTCGGCGGCACCCTCAGCGTGGCGGGCACGGTGGCCGGCGAAGCATCCTTGGGCACCTCGACGAACAGCATTGGCTTTGGCGGTGGCACCCTGCAATTCACTGGCAGCGGCTCGGTCAGCACCGCGCGCAACATGGCGCTCTATTCCGCAGGCACTCTCGATGTGGCCTCCACCCTTACGGTCACCTCCACGGGTGTGATCAGCGGCTCGGGATCCCTTACCAAAATCAACACTGGCACCCTTACCCTGAGCAACGCCTCCCCTAGCACCTATACAGGCGGTACTACCGTCAATGGGGGTGTGCTCACGCTCACCACTGCCAATGCCCTGGGCAATTCATCCGGCGCGCTCACGGTCACTTCCGGAACCGTGAATGTGAATGCCAGCCAGACCGTGGGGAATTTCAACCTCACCGCTGCCCAGACCGTGAACATTGCCACGGGCGCGACTCTGACGGTCACCGGTGCTGGAGCACAGGCAGTGGCGGGGGTGCTCGGCAATGCCGGGACGACGGGCAGCCTGGTGATGAGCGGCACGGGCACCCTCACGCTCACCGGGACCAACACCTTCACGGGCGGTACCACCATCAACAGCGGTATTGTCGCCTTCGGCACTGCTGCGGCCTATGGTGGCGCGGCTACCGCGATAACTGTCAACAGCGGCGGCACCGCCGGTTTTAACTATGCCTTCACCCAGACCGATCTGGGAAAAGTGGCCGCAGGCTCGGCTGGTGTGATCGCTCTGGGTGCAAATGATGCAG
>CAINXC010000392.1 GCA_903854655.1 uncultured Verrucomicrobiota bacterium
CAATCAGTTCGACAAAAAAACGGCGTGGGTTGCCCCACGCCGCTGAATCAAAAAGAGCCAGTCCCCGCAACTACTTTGCGGTGGGCTTGAAGGCCTTCACGAAGTCGAGGCACTGCTTCACTTCGGCGAAATTGTCTTCCATGTGGAACTCATATTCCACGTCCACGGGGCCGTGGAAGCCCATGGCGTTGTACTCGTTGAGCACGTCAGCAATGCCGGAAACACCGGTGCCGAAGGGCATGTCATGCGCCTTGGGGTTGCCGAATTCGCTCAGGTCCTTGAGGTGGCTGTCAAAGATGCGTCCTTTGAGGATATGGATGGCATCCAGGGGCTTGATGCCGCTGCGGACGAAGTGGCCGATGTCGGCGCAGGAGCCCATGCGCGGGTCGCGGTCCTTCACCATGCTGAGCACGTACTCAGGATCCCAGTAGCGGTAGCTGGGCTGCAGCGGGCGCCGGGGATGGTTGTGGATCGCCATCTTGATGTCGAACTCCTTCACCAGCTTCTCGATGATGTCGTAGGCCTCCTTGGTCTCGGTCGGCTCGGCGACGACGATGCCGATGCCCATGTCCTTGCAAAACTCGAACACTTTGCGGGAACTTGCCTCATCCTTGCCCAGGCCGCCGACAACGCCGAAGCCCACGGGGGTGATGCCCTTTTCCTTGAGCTTGGCCTTGACCTGATCACGCATCTCCGGGGTGGAGTTTTGGTCGAACTTGGCGGAATTTTCAGGCGAAAGCTTCTGGCCTGGGAAGAATTCGATGGTCTTGCCACCGGCGGCGGCGTCCTTGTCGATCGCCTCCAGCACGGTGAAGTGATTGAAGGACCAGGCCTGGGCGCCGGCGAAGAACTCGCCGACCTTGGCGCTTTCAGGAAGATCTGCGGCGTGGCCGAGGGCGGCCGTGCCAAGGAGGAGGGAGAGGATGAGTGGGGATCGGATCATGATGGTGAAGGGAGGTCAACGAGTGACCTGGAGCCATCTTGCAGGACTTCTTGCGAGTGGCAACCTCGGGTTGCGACTGGTGATTGGGCATCCGCCTAGCTTCTATCTAGGCTGTTTACCGGCCAATTGGGGCGATGCCTGATTTGGAGGTAAATGTCAAAGTTCGAACCCTTCTTCCAACATAATCAAGAATGCGCTGTCTCAAATAGCAAATCCCCCCACCTATTGATGAAAACTTTGTCCTCTTCCCCCCACGAGATAGATCCAAACATTGACCGGGACTCTGCTCTTCTGCGCCGGATCGCGCAAAAGGATTCCGCCGCCTTCCGGGATTTCTACCGGCTGTACAGCGGGCTGGTCTTCGCCACGATCCAGCAGGTGCTGAACAATCACGATGATTCTGAGGACATCATGCAGGAGGTGCTCGCCGGCATCTGGCAGAAGGCTCATCTTTATGAGCCCGGCAAGGGCAAGCCGCTCACATGGGTGACAACGATGGCGCGCAACCGTGCCATCGACCGTATCCGCTCCAAGCAGCGCCGCAGCAGGCTCAATGAAGGCTTCGAAAATGAGCACCGGGTGACTCAGCCGGAGTTCGAGGATTCC
>CAINXC010000393.1 GCA_903854655.1 uncultured Verrucomicrobiota bacterium
ATTCAGCCCGCCGAACTTGGCGGTGGCCTCGTTCAAATCCACGCGCCCGCGGAGGGCGGCGGCGATGGTGCGTGGCTGCTCGTAGATTTCCTTGAGCATGAAGTGCTCGAATTTCCCCTTCTCCGCATCCGCCTCCTGGAAGTCCACGCGGCTGATTTTCACGCTCGCCGTACGGCTGTTGTCGAGCGAATGCACCTCGTAGCCATGGCGGGTGAGCGTGACGATGTCATAATCGTTGAGGTAAATGACGTCACGGGTGTGGGCGACGATGGCCGCCACGTCGCTGGCCAGGAACTGCTCGTCTTTGCCCAGGCCCACCACCAGCGGACTGCCCAGACGGGCGCCGACGATGATGCCCGGCACATCGAGATGAATCACGGCGATGCCAAACGTGCCTTTCACCCGCAGCAGGGCCGTTTGCAGCGCCTGCACCAGACGGGTCTTGGGATCCGTCTCCTCCGACTCATCGTAGCACTTGCCCACGAGATGGGCGAGCACCTCCGTGTCCGTTTCCGATTGAAAAATATGCCCTTCGGCAATCAACGCCTGCTTGAGCGTCTGGTAATTCTCAATCACGCCGTTGTGAACCAACGCCAGATTGCCGGACTGGTCCTTATGCGGATGGGCATTTTCATCCGTGGGCGCACCGTGGGTGGCCCAGCGCGTGTGGCTGATGCCCAGGTCGCCGGGGGGATTCGCCTCGCTTACGACCTTGCGCAGGTTCTCGATGCGGCCGGCCTTCCGGTACACATCTATGCCGCCATCCGTCCACAGCGCCATGCCTGCAGAGTCATAACCCCGGTACTCCAAGCGCCGGAGCCCATCGAGGAGGATGGGACTGGCCTGCCGCTTGCCGATATAACCAACGATTCCACACATGATCTAGTAATTGGGAAAATTGAACCCAACAGTACTCCGCAGCGGCGCTGCCGCCACCCGGAATTCGCTTTTGCTCAGTGTTGGCAAGTTTTGGCCCATCCTCATGCAAAACCGATTTTCGGAGCTTCAGTTTTTGAACAACAATATTAATTTAAATTATCCATAAAGACGGCGAGAAATCCAGCACAGACTTGGAATCGCTTTCCTGGCGACACATGGCTATAAACAGCCATGCAAATCCTCGAACAACTCGGTTTCGCCCTTGGCCTGGCCTCCATTGCCGGGGTCAACCTCTACCTCACAGTGCTGATCACCGGCCTGCTGGTCCATTTTGATCTGCTGCACCTCGCGGACAAGTACCACGACATGGCCGTGCTTGGCCACCCGTGGGTGCTCGGCGTGGCGGCGGTCATGTTCGTCCTGGAATTCTTCGCGGACAAGGTGCCGTGGCTCGATTCCCTTTGGGACAGCGTGCACACCTTCATCCGCCCCATCGGCGGTGCGCTGCTGGGCATGCAGGCCCTGGGCAGCCTGCCGCCGCACATGCAGGTGATCGCCGGCCTACTGGCAGGAGGCGCAGCCCTTACCACCCACACCGCAAAGGCCGGCACGCGCCTCCTTATCAATCACTCGCCCGAACCTGCCTCCAACATCGTCGCAAGCGTGGCCGAAGACGTGGCCGTGGTGGGCGGCTCGGCGCTGATCTTTTCGCACCCTGTCGTCGCCCTCGTCGTCTTTTCCGCCCTGCTGCTGGTGCTCTGGTTGCTGTTGCCCAAGGTGTTCCGCCTGCTGGGCAGGACCTTCCAGATGATCAGGGAAAAATGGCGTTCCCTGCGCCATCGACCCATCGGTGCTACCCCAGCTTCGTGAACACCTTCGCCAGCCCCTCCGGGCTGTTGTGCAAGCCCGCCTCGAACAGCACCCTGGCGACGTCCATGCGTGAAATCTTCACCCCGCGCAGCAATTCCTCATCGCTGGCAGCGCGAAGATGGGCGATCGTTTTTACCCCCAGCAACAGCGGCAGAGCGGTCGCGTAACGGAGCTTGCCGTGCTGCAGATTCTGCACGTATAGCAACCCCTCGCGCAGGCGGCTCTCGGCGCGTTGCAACCAGGCCGCCCACACCGGTTTCAGAACCGCCGGGCCGTCTTGAACCTGCTCCAAAGTAATTCCCAGGGGCTCCCAGTCTTCGGCAGGCAGGTAGCAGCGGCCCAGGCGCGCATCCTTGCCCAGATCGCGCAGAATGTTGACAAGCTGCAAGCCTCTGCCGAAAGCGATGCCCCAGGCGCTGGCCTGCTCCAGGCTGACCCCAGGCGCAAACGCCTCCGGCAGTTCCGCAAAGCACAGCTTGGTCCAGAACTCGCCCACGCATCCGGCCACCAGATAGGTGTACTCCTCCAGCTCTGTGGTCGTTTGCAGGGAATGCAGAGCGCCCCCGCCAGGGAAGCGCCGTATGTCGAGCTGCTGGCCTTCAATGATCGGTGCCAGCACCTCCCGAATGGCAGTGAGCTGCGCACCGGTCATTGTGTGCAGCCAGGCGATGGCCTCCCGGCATCGCTGCATCAGCGCCGCCTCGGCAGGATCGGTTTGCAGCGGGCAGAAGCGCTCCGCCAGAAGCGTCGCCAGCGCCTGCTCGGCGACCTCGTCGCGACCGGTGTACTGCACGATCAGCGCGAACCGGCCCAGGCAGTCCAGGCGCGTGCCCGCGTCCACCTCCGCCGTGTCAGCCATGGTGTCCGCCGTGCGCGCCAGCAGATACGCCAGCGAGATCGGTTCGCGCAGCTCGCGCGGCAACGCCTTCAGCGTGAGGTAAAAGGAGCGCGACACCGATGCCAGCAGCTTGCCGCCCAGTTCCTTTTCGTGATGCGATTCGTCGGACATGCGGGGTTGGTTAATGGGTTCTTGGTTCCTGGTTCGTCGAATTTCGGTGTTCTGTTGTGATTGATCGGTAGCAGCGTATTCCATGGCATGACCCTGATGGATTGCCAGATCTGAAAACCAACAAACTCGTCCACCAAAAACCAAGAACCAGGAACCAAGAACCACCCAACCGCCTTGATCGAGCACCTCTACGTCCACATCCCCTTCTGCCACCGCATCTGCCCGTACTGCGCCTTCTACAAGCACCAGCACGGCAGCACCGATCTCGTGGGATTCGTCGATGCCGTGGTCGAGGAAGCCCGGATGCAGCGCGAGCGCCTGCCACTGGCGCTGAAAACCGTGTACTTCGGCGGCGGCACGCCCACCGCTCTGAGCGAAACCCATCTGGAGCGTCTGCTCGCCCGCCTGCGCGAGGTGCTGGACCTGGACGGCCTCGACGAGTTCGTCATGGAGGCCAACCCCATGACCGTCACTCCCGGCAAGGCCGCGATGATGCAGCGCCAGGGCCTCTCTCGCGTGAGCCTGGGCGTGCAGGCGTGGGACGACGCGACGCTCAAAACCCTGGGCCGTGATCACTCCGCCGATGAAGCCGAAGCCACCTTCCTGACCTTGCGCGAAGCTGGATTCAAGAGCCTCAACATCGACCAGATCGGAAGAGCACACGAG
>CAINXC010000394.1 GCA_903854655.1 uncultured Verrucomicrobiota bacterium
AATTTGCGGCCGTCTTGCTTCATTAGATCGCACTATCGCACATAAACATAGTGGAGTCTATCCCAAAGACTTGTCAGTAGGTAAACGCCGACATTTGATCCGAGTTCTTCACGACGGCATCCGCGCAGCGAGGCCAAAGGCACGATGGCTGATTACGTCGCGTGTGATTGGGTATCAGGATGCGCAATTGGACGTTATTTTTCTCGAATCCATGGAGCAGATGGAGTCATTTCTTGAGGAGCATGAAATTGATGAAGTCACGACACGAGCTATTGCGAGCATGCGAGCGCGTGTAAATGACCTATGGGGCAACTTCATTCTGAATGGACCGGCACTTCATGGACATCCAGGACCAGGACAACCTAAGGCCTACTACGCCGACGATTATCCAACAACAGTATCGTATGGTTTCGCGCAATTGGAGCGAGATTGGCCAAATGACTACCTAATGGTGGACGCGTCAACAGTGATTGCACACCGTCTCTATCTCTCGCCTTTCGACAATCTTCGTCAAGACGAATTCACCAAACGGTGGTTCAAGCATCGCCACAGCCTTGACTACTCGGCCGAGTTGATGCGTGAAGTTCGACAACACGGGCATAATGGAGTCCGCGTAATCGCCCGTGTACCGAACCTGCTGTGCATGATAAACATGCTCAAACGCAGTGGCAAACCTTTGCCCGACGGACGTCATGCGCTCTACCGCGAGATAGTGAAAGCCTACAATGGTGGGATTGATGCTGTTTACTTCCGCGACAACCCGCTCAAGCCTTGCTGCCCGATTGAGCCAACGGAGAGAACACGACTTCTCTCGATCCTTGCTGCCAAGATGCAGCATACCAGGACAGAACAGACAAAAGAGACGCGGCAGTCCATTCAGGACCGTCCCGCTGACGGCAACATTTTGACCCCTCGCCCAGAACTGGAATCTGTGTTGGTTTCCATGATATGGGCCATGCAACAAAATGACAAGATCAAGGACACACGCCCTGCTGCTGACTTGCTAGGTGAACTCTTGCGCCACATCTCGCATCGATCAGGCCTGCTGATTCCGCGCAGCGTGGAAAAGAGTGGGCACACGGTCTTTGCCTTCACACACCTGTCATTTCTCGAATACTTTGCCGCGTGTTACATCGTCGATCAACTGGTCGATAACGAGAAGCGTGCCGAGCGCATGAGGCGGCGCGGGAGCATGTTCGATGCGGTAGCGTGGGATGCAGCGCATCCTCCTGGACCGCTTCAAGTGAGTGCGGTGAATCTTGCGTCGTGGGCAGGTGAGCCGAATTGGCATGAAGTGCTGAATTTCGTCGCGGAGATTCGATCTGAGAACCAAGATGACCTCGAAACGCTAGTGGAGGATTTGTTTCCGGCGCTCGTCGAGGATGCCACGTTCGACGCCAGCTCTGAGGAGCCGATGATGCCATTCTACGCTGTGGAGCTGGCCATGAAGCTTGCTCGTAATCGGCAGTTGAGTCTCCGAGAAACCGCCGTCGAGCGCTGGCGAAATCGCCTTTGGTTTGCTTGGGCGACATCTTCTCGTGGTCGTCAAATGCTTGGGGAAGGTGGTTGGCCGATTATTAACGACATCGAAGATGACTGGCCTTCGATCTCGATCCAAAAGGTGCTGCGCGAACACGGTCCGCTGCACCCAGAAGCACGGTGCTGGGGTTTGCTTGAGTCGCAGACAACCATGAGCCAAAAGGACTTAGAGCTTCTCGTGGAACTGCTGCCGAATCTAGAATGGCTGACATTGGCTGACGACAACGAGGTCACAGATCTAACACCGATAGCCAAGTTGATGAAGCTCAAGACGCTCGACCTCTACGGTTGCAAGGATCTGAGTCACTTGATGCCACTGTCAGGCTTGACTGAACTGCGGTGGCTGCGAATCGCTGGCACGCGAAGTTTGAATGACCTGTCGCCCCTCGCATCGCTTCCAAAGCTCGATTGGCTGGATTTCAACTCATGCGAGGGCTTAGCCGATGTCAGCCCACTAGCCACGCTCCCTTCCTTGAAGACGCTCGGGCTTGCTTACTGCCGGGAGATCACAGATGTTTCCTCACTGTACTACTCAACGTCATTGAAACGGGTCGAAATAAAAAATTGCCCAGGAATCCATCAAGATCAGATTCACCATCTGTTTGAACTCTTTCCTGACAGTAGAATGGCTCTCTCCCGCAGGTAATGCTAAGTACCAACGCCTCAATTACTGCCCATTTTTACATTTTTGTTAAACTCAAAATCGGCTATAGGTTTTTAACCAACTATCCATTGCACAATAGGGCAGGAGTCCGGTAGTCGCCTATCGCCTGGCAGATGAAACCGCCGCCCCCTACTAACGCATTCGCGGCTCGCCCCCTTCTTCTTAAGCGCCTCCCACTTAGGTTTCCCGGCGGTTTCGTTCAATATGCCAGTCAACCAGCAATTGGGTGCGGTTGGCGACGCTCCACGATTCGCCCCGCACACTTTGTCAGGCCTTTGTGGAGCGACATTGTCCTCGCAGTATTGCCAAACGTTTCCGCTCATGTCGTAGAGGCCGAACTCGTTCGGCTTGAATTTCATTACCAGGGCAGTGGTGATGTATCCAGTATTACTGGCCTGGCTCATTTTGCGAATCCATCTCGCCTCCCTTATTTCCCGAGCCGCAACCCATGCCGCTGCCAAAACGATTGCAAGGCCGCTGGCGTGCCGTTGAAAACGTTGCGTTCCACAGGACGGTCCAGATTGCCGAACCACGGGGGGAATTTCAGGGAGCCGTGGGAATACACCCTGGAACGTGAGCCACCGCGCTCCCAGTCCACGCCCCCGTACTGCCATAGCGTCCAGTCAGGCCAAACCTGGTATTGGTCGATGAGGCCTGTGGGTGTGACAGGAGCTGGATAGATCGGCCCCGCGCCGCTGTCATCGGCGTACAGCGCCAGCCAATATGGCAGCCGACGCAAGCGGTCCTTGCTGGCGGCATCGGCATGGCTGAGCAGGATCTTCAATTGCGGGCTGTTCTCCAGGTAAGCCACGGGGATGACACCGGTTCGCGCCTCCACCCGGTCCACGAAACGCAGGATGTCGGAGAGCCTGGAGTTGGCATCGAAGTCGCCGCACAACAGCAGCGCGGGCGCAGTCCAGGCGCGGCTCCTGGCCAGGGCTTGAGCTCGTGCGATGAATTGGTCCGCCTGCGCCACCGCATCCACCTCCGTGCGCAGCCGGTAATACACGCCGGGCAGCAGTCCGTTGCGATCCGCGGATGTCAGAAAGCTGGCGCATTTGGCGTCCAGCACGCCGCCCTTGCCCGCCCGCGCAATCAGGGCGCTGGCACCGTTGGCCCGCAAGGCCGAGACATCGTGTTCCGTGTAGCCCAGCCCTTCCCGCTGACGCTCCTTGGGATCGTAGGCTGAGACGTTGATGATCTGCGGCAACGTGGGCGCGGAGGCGGCCGCCAAGGCCTCACAGACGAGGAACATCGGAAGCAGGCGTGTGAGAAAGGGCGTCATACCGCCGGTGATTTCGATACGCAGGGCGACCAATGCAATGGTTTTGTCATTGCGTGATCCTGACGTGGATGAACCGGCGCGAGGCGCTGGAGATCGGGGTGAGATCACCCTCCACCACCTGTTCGCGAGTGCTGTCGATAGGGGTCACTGAGATCAACCGGGTGTAGCTGGTTCCGGACTGCCACGTCTGCACATCACCGCTGACCTCCACGACATAGGTCAGGTCCCCGGCGTCCGTCCATCGCGGATAGGAGATTTGCAGGTGACCGCTCTGCACTGACGCCGAAGGCAACTGCGACCGGTCCGGCGCTGCTGGATTCACCCCGAAGGCATAAGCCGCAAGATTGCGGACTCCGGTGTGGTTCGGGTCGGCCGTGGGATCGGCGTTGACCAATCCATACTGGTCTTCAAAAGCGGCATACGAGCGCTGCACGGTCACGGTGAACGAGCCGGTCGAAGTCAGGCCGCCGGAATTGGTGGCGGAGCCGGTCACCGTGGTGACGCCAATCGGGAAGGTGGAACCGGACGGCGGCGTAAGGACCGGGATCAATGCTCCGTCCACGGTGTCAGTCGCGCTGCCGCTGTAAGTGACCACCGCGCCGTTTCTGCTAGTGGCGGGGACGGTGGTATTGGCCGGGAGGGTGAGCGCAGGAGACGAATAAGCCGCCAACATCGCCCAGGGGCTGGCGTACATCTGGGCCGCTTCCTGCGCGGTCAGCACGCGGTTGTTCCAAACCCACCACGAAGAGAAATTGGCATTGCACATCATGGAGCCATTGCCAGTGGTATTGTAGGACAGTTGTCCCGTTTGATTCGCGACGGAATGGGCAAGGTCCACGGTGGTGTCGCGGGCCACCTCCACCCCGTTCACATACATGATCCCCAGTCCGTTCTGGACAGTGCATAAGACCAATATCCATTTGTTCGCAACAAAGGCGTAGGTTGGATTGATGGCGACATTACTCGCGTTTCTCCAGGTGGTCGAGACAAGGCCAAGCCGGCCCGGAATGTTCAAGTACAGCGTGATGACCGCCGCTCCAGTCCCGTCGTTGATTCGCCCAAACGTCGTGGCATCAAGCGGCTGGACCAATACCGCATAGGAGTAGCCGGTGGTTGTGGTGGTGATAAATTGCGTTTGCAATGTGGATTGGATCGCCTTCGCGGTTGCCCCATTGTTACTGATGGCCGGCCCAGTCCACGGGTAGTCCGCCGTTACCGGCGGAGTGAGCCACGTCGGGGCCAGGGCATTGGCGGGTGTTCCGGAGAGAGCCAGCGCCGGATAAGTCTGTTGAGTCGCTGCATCATAAAATGTCGATCCGCTGCCTTCATCCAGTGGGACGAGGGATACGAGGCCCGCTGACAAGGGATGGCCCGGGTTGATTTTGCTGCCTGCTGGCGGCTTTTGGATTTGCGCGAGACCAATGGCTGGTAATAACACACAACATAAGAAAGCAATGCGGATCATGGCGATTCCTCCCTTTAAAATGAGTGTCTGATGCACAGATGTGAAATTACGGGGCTTGGAGCGAAGCCTCCAGCTTTGACTTCAACCACAGGTCACGCTTCAGATGCAGGGGTTTGTCCTTTTCCGGGTCAAGGGCGACAACCAGACCATTGGCGAGCGTGACCTGCCCATGCAATCGCGCCTGGGTTCCGTTGGCTGCAGCAAAGGCGGCGATGGCGTCGCGCAAAAACTTGTCCTCCGCAAGCGTCCACCCGTGCTTCTCAATCCAGTTTCGCAAGTCTCCGGCAAGCTTCTCTTCAGCGCCCTCGGCCGGGAGTGACTTGGGAAGCTGGATGGAGGGGTATCTCGTGGCGTGAGCGGCCACTTCGCTCATGAACATCGCGGCGACAGCTTCATGCGCCGTGCGAACCGGGTTCCCCGCATTCTCCCCCACGTACATGACCAGGCAGAGCCAGAGGCCCAGGCGCCGCGCTTTTGGCGTGGAATAGTAAACGTCCGTCAGGTTGCCACGAAAATCCAGGTACTGCTGCATCTGCACCCTGGCATCCTCCTTGAGGTTGCTTTGCGCATCCAGCGGTATCGCGCTCCAGGCCTCCGCCGTGCCAAGCGCGGACCACGCGCCAACACAAGCCGCGTCGCCCTTGGAAAACCCGCGTTCGAGAATGGCGGGATCATCCATGCCAGCCACGGGCCAGGTAACGGTCAGGGAAATCTGGCCCTGGGTGAGACTGGACTGGACGGGGAACTGGCCCGCCGGGTCAAAGGTGAAGGTCGCGGCGTGACCCCACACCATGGGAGCGAAGGTGAACTTCTCACCCGCCTTGCAACGCTTCCACCATGCAGGACGGCCCTCTGCAAGTGACTGGCGCATGTAGCTGACCTTCGGCTGCTCGCTCGCCGGTATGGCTCGCAATTCCCGGCCCGAACTCATGAACATGCGCTCCACTTCATCCCACCTGCCCCCCAGATAGGCCTCCTGGAGACGCTGAAATGGTTCGGCGGCGGTTGGTGCGGTGAGCGGTGTTTGAGCAGGTGCGGCCGCAGCCCACGCCAGCATGAACAAAAGCCAGCCCGTACGAGGTTCAGGCATGAAAGAGGTTGGTGTGTGCATTGCTTGCGCCGTTGCGGGGAGGTTTGTCGATCCTGGAGCTGGGGTGCAATCGGCAATCACAGTGGCGATAACGGCACGGCCCCGCCGGGTCTTTGCAGTCTCTTGTCAAAAATGTCCGTTCCCGCAGCCGCCGCATAGAGATGGCAGGCCCGCGACGTTATGGATGACTCCATGCGCACTTCTCTGATCCGCCCGCTCCTGGTTATTGCCGCACTATGTGCCGTCACCGGCCTCGCCGTGGCGGCAGAAAAACCCGCGCAGCCCAACATCGTCATCATCCTCGCCGACGACATGGGCTATGGTGACCTGGCCTGCTACGGGCATCCGACCATTGCCACGCCGAACCTCGATCACATGGCTGCGGAGGGGATGAAGCTCACCCAGTTCTATGTCGCGGCCTCCGTGTGCACGCCCAGCCGGGCGGCGCTGCTGACAGGGCGCTACCCGATTCGCAGCGGCATGACGCAGGTGCTGATTCCCAAATCCAAGGGCGGACTGCCGGCCACGGAGATCACGCTTGGCGACGCCCTCAAAAAGGCTGGCTATGCCACAGCGTGCATCGGCAAGTGGCACCTGGGGTCGTTGAAGGAGCATCTGCCGCTGAACCACGGTTTCGACTACTACTTCGGGCTGCCCTACTCCAACGACATGAGCCCGTGGGCGCAGCCGACAAACCACACCTTCGACGGCGATCCGCCGCATCCCCTGTACCGTAATTTCGAGGTGATCAGCAGGGGCGAACCCGACCAGAGCCAGTTGACCCGCTGGTACACGGACGAGGCTCTAAAATTCATCCGCACGCAGGCCGGCAAGAAGAAGCCGTTCTTCCTCTACCTCGCGCACACGTTTCCGCACGTGCCGCTGGCGGCCAGCGGCCAGTACAAGGGCAAAAGCCGGCGCGGCCTGTACGGCGACACCGTGGAAGAGATTGACGGGTCCTGCGGCGAGGTGTTCAAGACCCTGAAGGAACTGGGGCTGGATGACAACACGCTGGTCATGTTCACCTCTGACAACGGCCCGTGGATCGGCCAGAAGCTGGACGGCGGCTCGCCCGGACCGTTCACGGAAGGCAAGGTGAGCACCTGGGAAGGCGGCTTCCGCGAACCCGCGATCTTCCGCTGGCCCGGCAAAATCCCGGCGGGCGTGACCACCCGTGCCTTCGCCACTGCGATGGACCTGCTGCCCACGCTGGTGGGTCTTGCGGGCGGCGAGGTCCCCGGCGACCGGGAAATCGACGGCGTGGATTTGGCTCCGGTGCTGTTCAAGAACGAGCCGGGACGCGAACCGCTGATGTTCTATTACTTCAACGCCGAGGTCTGGGCCGTGCGCAAGGGCCCCTGGAAGATCCACCTGAAGACCGTCTATCCTGCCGCCAGCAAGAAGTGGGGTGACTGGCCGGTGACGGAGCACAACCCGCCGCTGCTCTTCAATGTGGACGAGGACCCCGGCGAGAAATACAACGTTGCCGAGGCGCACCCGGAAATCGTTGCCGAGCTGGCCAAGCTGATTGAACAGCACAAGGCCGCGACCAAGCCGGGTGTCTCGCAAAAATAGGGTGAAGACGGACAAGATCCTCTTGTCCAATCAGCGCCAGCTTCTGGCCTTGATCCTGAAAATGACAACCCTCGCCCGTCCCCGCACGCTCGCCGTCCTGCTGCTCGCCTCCCAAGCCGTGCTTGCTGCGGCGGATTCTGTTCCAGAAGTCGTCGTGGAGCCCAAGCCGCTGGTGGGTCCGCTGCTCAATCCGGGCAAGGGCTGGTCAGCACACGGATTTCCCAAAAACCAGCCCAAGGAAGTGCTCGACCAGGTGGGCATGGGCGTGGTCCGCTTTGAATGGGCGCTGCTGGAGCCGCAGGAATCGCAGTTCAACTGGACACCCGTGGAACAAGTGCTCGACGCGTGGGCGCAGTTGGGCAGAGTCTGCAACATTGGCGTGATGTGCGCCAACACTCACACCCGGGAACCTGATGGCTTTGTCACACCGAAATGGGTCTTTGACGCGGGCGCGAAGAAAACCGAGATCGATCTCGCGCCCACCATGTCCGCCCAAGGCACGCCGGGGCACAAGATCGCGCCGGTGTTCGACGACCCGGTGTTCCTTGAGAAGCTCAAGCATTTCCTCCAGGCCTTTGCCAAGCGCTTCGATGGCGACCCGCGCATCGCGGTGCTCGACATCCGCTCCTACGGCAACTGGGGCGAGGCGCACATGCACCCGTTCAAAGTGCCGGACATTGCACCGGCCAAGTTCCGCGAGCACGTGCAGATGCACCTGGATGTGTTCAAGAAGACGCAGCTCTGCCTGTCGCGCAACAGCCACCTGGGCCGCTTCGGTCCTCTCAAGGAGGTCTATGACTGGGCGGTGCAAACCCAGCATGTGGCGCCCCGCCGCGACGGCATCTGCGGCAACAGCGATGGCAGCGAAACGGCCATCGGCCTCGGCATCGCACCGGGTGTTTTTGAACTGTACGACAACTACGACCTGCTCAAACAACGCGGCTGGTGGGATGGCATCAAAGACAAAGGCGGCCAGGGATTCCGCCTGGAGGAATGCATTGAAAACGGCAAGCCCACCTGGGTGGACCTGGGCGGCGGCACCTCCGGCCTGCATTTGCTCAATGAGAACCGCGAACTCGTTGACCGCCTGACCAACCGCATCGGCTACCACTTCCTGCTTCAACGGGCGGAGTATCCATCACGCGCCGCGGGAACGTTCGACATCGAGACCACCTGGCTCAACCATGGCGTGGCACCCATCTATATCCCCTGCTCCGTGGCGCTGGCGCTGATGGACGACACCGGCAAA
>CAINXC010000395.1 GCA_903854655.1 uncultured Verrucomicrobiota bacterium
ACAGGCTTCCCGAAAGCAAACGCAGCCTCCCAGCAGCCCTCCCGCCATGGGCATGACCGTGCCCACCAGCATCCCGACGCCCTGCCCTAGAATAGCCGTTTCGGACCCCGCAAAAGCATACTGTTTTAGCATATACAGAGGGAAAAGCACGTCCACCGCCACTTGATGAGGCAGTTCACCAAACGCCCACAGCGCCAGCGCCCCCTCTACAAGCAGGAATCCCGAGCCGGCGAACAGCAGCTGCTTGAACCAGGCGGCCAGACCCACCCTGGGCCCGGCTGCGCGCCATAACAAAAGCAGGTCCACCACAATCATCGCTCCGCCGGCGGCGAAGGCGCTTCCAAATTTGGCCCATTGCACCATGCCTAGAAATGCGCCGGTGACTAGCGCCCTTTGACCGGAGCGTGACCGCGGCTCCGCCCATGTTCCAAGGGCGCACAAAAGAAAGCAGCTTTCAAAACCAAAATAAGCCAGTCCTGTCGACCAGCGCATCAGAAGGGGAATGAACGTCACCAGCCCCGCAAGGAGAACACTTCGCGACGGAAATGCCTGCCGCAAGATGCCATGGACAATCCCACAGTTGACAGCCTGCAACAGTCCTTCAGCCAACGTCCAGGTGGCGGGCGTGTTGCCCAGCAGCCGCGCAAACAAAGCATGATACCAAAGAGGGAGCGGGCCGTATTGCCAAAATACGTCCCGGCACAGCAGCTTGCCTTGCAGGACAGCTTCCACAGTGAAGAGATATTGACCTTGGTCGCGGAACAAAAAGGCGCTCTGGTTGAATGCGTCCGGCCGAAGGACGATGTACAAACTCCACAGCCCGAAACAAGCTGCCACCAATAGAAAACTCTCTTTGCATCCCTGCCCGCCAAGGGGTTGGAAGAGCCGGCGGACGAAACTTCCTTGAGAGGTTGGCGACATCACACCCCTAGAGGGCCCCTCCTGTGCGCGTGCAGGCATTTACGTGGAGCAGTGAGCATTTCGTATTCATGGACGAATGCAGAGTTGGAGCACAGACCGGAAATTACGCCGGGTGCTTCGCCAGCACCTCGCCCACCTTGTCCGCCGTCACCTTCTCATGCAGCTCGTCTTCCACCAGCAGCACCGGGGCGGTGCCGCAACTGGCCAGGCATTCCACGAACTCGATGCTGTAGCTGCCGTCGGCGCTCTTGGCGATGGGGTGGTGATGCGACTGGTGGGACCGGTCGATGTTCGCCTTCTCGCAGAAGGTGTTCATCGTTTCGTAGCTTCCCGCCATGGCGCAGGCCAGGGTGCGGCAGACGCGGATGTGGATCTTGCCGGGGGCCTCCTGACGGAAACCGGGGTAAAAGGTCACGACTTCCAGCACCTGAATGGGCTGCAAACCGAGCTTTTCGGCGGTCCAGGTCACCGCTTCTTCGCTGATGTAGCGGAAATGCTCCTGAAAAAGGTGCAGCACGGGCAGAACGGCACTCCGTTTGGAGACGGGATAATGCGTGATCGCCTCGTCGATGCGGGCTGCTAGGTCGGCCGGGATTTGCATGGCTGTTGAGCTTGGTCGGCGACTATCCTTTCCGCAGTTGGAGGGGCAAGGCGAATTTGTGAAAAATTTCACAAGCCCGCTGTGAGGCGGAATGCAAAACGGGCCAGAAGTCTCCCTCTGGCCCGCTGAGTCTTTGATGAAGGTGCTGCGCCTACTTGCTGTTCTCGGCGAACTGGGCGTCGAAGACGATCTTCGAGGACGGGAAGTCCTTGGCCTTCACGTAGGCGGCGGATTCGGCGGCGCCGAATTCGCGGTCCATGCCGCCGTCTTCCCATTCAACGCTGAGCGGACCGCCGTAGTTGATGTCGTTCAGGGCGCGGATGATCTTCTCGAAGTTGATGTTGCCGCGGCCCATGGACTTGAAGTCCCAGTACCGCTGCGGCTTGTGGAAGTCCACATGGCCGCCGAACACGCCGGCGTCATGGCCCAGGTCCCAGGCCACGTCCTTCATGTGCACGTGGAAAATGCGGTCCGCGAACTTGTAGAGGAATTTCACATAATCGACGCCCTGGTAGCCGAAGTGCGAGGGGTCGTAGTTGAAGCCGAAGGCCGGATGGTAGTCCACGGCCTGCAACGCGCGCTCGGCGGAGCTGATGTCGAAGGCGATCTCGGTGGGGTGAACTTCCAGGGCGAAGCGCACGCCGAGCTTCTGGAACTCGTCGAAGATGGGCGTCCAGCGCGTGGCGAAGTCTTTGTAGCCGGCGTCAATCTGGCCCGGCAGGTTCGGCGGGAAGCTGTACACCAGGTGCCAGATGCTGCTGCCGGTGAAGCCGTTCACCACGTTGATGCCGAAGCGCTTGGCGGCCTGGGCGGTCTTGATGATCTCCTCGGCGGCGCGCTGGCGCACGCCTTCCGGGTTGCCGTCGCCGTAGATGTAGTCCGGCAGGATCTGCGCGTGGCGCGGATCAATGTTGTCGCACACGGCCTGGCCCACGAGGTGGGCGGAGATGGCGTGGCATTGGAGGCCGGCGGCCTTGATCTTCGCGCGCTTTTCATCGCAGTAGGCCTGGTCGGCCTTGGCGACTTCGAAATGGTCGCCCCAGCAGGCGAGCTCCACGCCGTCGTAGCCGAAGCTCTTGGCCTTTTGCAGCATGGTGTCCAGTGGC
>CAINXC010000396.1 GCA_903854655.1 uncultured Verrucomicrobiota bacterium
CTCTTGTTCTCCAGCAAGTGGCGCTTGCCTTGACGGCGGCGCATCACCTTGCCCGTGCCGGTGATTTTGAACCGCTTGGAGACGGCTTTTCTGGTTTTTGCTAGTCCTGGCTTTTTCGACATAGGGGCCGCGACAGTAGAGGAATCGCTTTGTTCGGCAAGCCCTTTTTTCAAAGAACAGGGGCTTCTGGAAAGTCCTGCCGGCTCCTCTGGCCACAGTTATTCCCAAAATTGGGACTCAATAATATCGGCTTTTGCAGAAATTAAACATTGCTAAAGTATTCTGATTTGTTAAAAACCCGTTGTCGTCCCACTCCTCCCCATATGTCCGCTTTCACCAGCTCCCTTCCGTCCGCTTATATGACAGAGACTGGTTCGCCTCCCGATGAGGTGGAGCAGCTCAAGCTCGCCAACCACTACCTCCGGGTCGCCCTCGACCAGGTGAAGGAAGGCGTGATCATGCTCGACTGCGGTCCGCTCGACGGCACCGGGCCGCGCGTCCTCTATAGTAACGTGCCAATTGCCTGCCAGGTGGGCGTGGAGCCCGGCAAAGGCCTGCGCGGGCTGCACCTGTGCGATCTGGTGGGCAACGAACGCGATGCGGTGGCCCTTCTCGGCGCTCTCAAGGATGCCGCCGAAAGCGGCGCGGCGGAGTGCCAGGCGCAGATTCAGACCTTCTACAGCCGGGGCTCGCACTACTGCCGCTGGCGGGTGAAGGCCCTGCACAACAGCATGAAACGCCTGCTCAACTTCACCATCACGGTGGAACCGGTGCAGAACGAGTTCACCGTGCAAACGACAACGGCAGCCCCCGCCCCGTCCCCCGCCGCCAAGGTCGTGGAGGATCTGGATGCGCAAAACGAGCGTCTCAGGATTGAGAACCTCGCCGCCATGGCCCAAGGCATCGCTCATGACGTGAACAACCTGCTGGGCCCCATCACCGCCCAGTTGTCCCTCGTGCTGCCCCAGCTCGACAAGGATTCCGAGCTGGGCCAGACGCTCGACATGGTGCTCTCCGCCGTGCGCCGCGCGAAGCAGTTCACCACGCAGGTGGTGAAGGCATCCAAGGCTCGCCACAGCGTCAAGCAGCCCTGCGATGTCGCCGAAATCATCCGCGAAACCGTGCGCCTGGCGCAGGCCGGGTCGAACGTGCAGGTGCGCATCATCACCCCGCCCGATCTGCTGCCCGCCATGGCCGATCCTGTCAAGATCACCCAGGTGCTGCAAAACCTCGTGATGAACGGCATCCAGGCCATGCCCAGCGGCGGCTTCATGGATGTGGAGGCGCGCACCACCGAAATCCGCCTCGGCCAGCAGCCTCACCTGCGACCCGGCCAGTACGTGCAGGTCATCGTGCGCGACCGTGGCGCCGGCATCACGCCGGAGAACATGCAGCGCCTGTTCCGCGAAAGCTTCACCACCAAGATCGACGGCAACGGCATCGGCCTCACCACCTGCAAGCGCTTCATCGAGGAGCACGAGGGCGCCCTGCAGGTCGAATCCACGGTCAACGTCGGCACCGAATTCCGCTTCTACCTGCCGGTGGCCGCCAAGCCCGTGGAGAAGCGCCCCGCCCCCAAGCCCTCGCGCGCGCTCCGCCAGGGCAGCGGCAGTGTCTTGATTGTGGACGACGAGGACCAGATCCGCCGCGTCGCCGCCTGGATTCTCAAGCGCTGCGGCTACACCGTCTATGAGTGCAACAGCGGCGAGGCGGCGGTGAAGACCTTCCAGCAGATGGCGCGCGCGGACCGTCCGGTGGACATTGTGCTCATGGACCTCACGCTCAAAGGCGGCATGGGCGGCCTGGAAACCTCGCAAGAGATCTGGAAGTTCGACCCCGGCGCCCGCATCATCGTCTCCAGCGGCAGCGTCACCGATGAAGTGCAGCGCAGCTTCCTCGACCAGGGCTTCTTCGCCATCCTGCCCAAGCCCTACGAGGCCATCGAGCTTTCCGATGCCGTGTACGACGCAGTGATGAGCGCCGACGCCCTGGCGGCGGCGTAAGCGGCTGCCCCGCCCTCGACAAAGTCCCCGGCGGAAAAAAAGAGCGTGGACACTCCTGTTGTCTATCACATCGTTGCTCCCTGTTGCACTCGTTTGCAATCCCTTGCAGCGTAAGGGATTGCGGCTCATGGCGCTTTGCGCCGTGTTGCAGCATGTGGGGTCGTTTTGCACGTTTTCGGGCCGTCCTTGTATAAAACGGGTGTATAATTCCGTCCGTTTGCAGTGTCCCATTGGGTGACTGCCTTGCCCCTTGGAAGCCGACTATTTCAGGTAGCCATGGGTTCGCAACCAGAAAACCAGAGCCTCGGTGACAATATCCCGCTGGGTGTGAGGCACGACACCTTGAAGCCTTCGCTCCAAGGAAGCTCGCAAGAGCGTGGAGCCGACTCCTGAGTCCAGCCTCACGTGCAGGGCCGTTTCTTCGGGCGCGGGCACGGATGCCGCCACTGGAGTGATCGGAAGCACAATCGGCGCTGGCGGTGGATTCTCCTTGAGTGCTGGTGTTGCCATGGGTGGTTCCTCCTTCTGGTGTTGAACTGGGGCGGTCTTGACGGTCTTCCGCTTCCGTGGTTTCGACGGCTGCGACTCCCCCTCGTTGAGGAAGCTCTTTTGCTGCCGGGTCAGGATCGCGTCGTTGAGTGATCTCCGTTTAGCCACGGGTCATCTCCTTCATGAGCTGCTGCATTTCATGGGAGGCGATGAATGCCGACGCCCCCATTTGCCAGACCACTTTCGCCTGGCCGGGTGCATCGGCGAAGCTCTGCCGGTGGGACAGCCCCGACAGAACTTTGATGCCCATAGTTTGGGAAGTTTCAAGCATTTCACGGGAGAGCCGCGCCCGCTTCTGGAGCTTGTTTGGAATCAAATACCCGGAAGGTTCTCCGTCGCGTGTTTTCTGGGCTTTGGTGAGCACTTCGACGGCTCTGCCCGCCGCATCGAGGTCGAGAATTGACGGTCCGCACGGAAGAAACACACGGTCGGCACAAAGCATGACCGCCCGCGTTGTCGGGGACAATCCTGCTGGCCCGTCGATGACAATATCATCCGCGTCAGTCGCCAGTCTGGCGACTCGACGAAATATCGACTCGGGTTGGGAAATGCGTTCAAGCTGAATGGACAGCGAAAGCTCCGCGAGCCAAGCGCTCGCGGATTGCTGAGGATCGGCTTCGATGAAAACAACCTTGCGCTTCTTCCTGGCAAGCCATGCCGCCAGATGCACCGCGATGGTAGTTTTGCCGACTCCACCCTTTGAATTTGCCAGTCCGTAGATCATCAGTCACTCCTCCGGCCACCGTAGCCGTTTTGAATTTTGATCGGGAGCGGATTGAGCGGTTGCAGGAAAACCGACCACCGATTTTTCGGGCTGGTTGCAGCCTTGCAACACATGGAGCGCTGTTGCCCGGTAGGCGGGTCTCCCGCTCCATGGGTAGCGTGGTAGTTTGGTAGCAAACCGCAAAGCTACCTCACCACAGCGGCGGCTGGCTTCTGGATTCGCCTTGGGCTCCAGAGCCGCTGGCAGGCGAGCCACTTCCCATGGCTCGCAGCCTGCCTGCGGCGTTTAAGGGTTTAAAATGAAAAGGTTTAAGTAAGGTTTAGGCAACGCCAAGCCCTTGAAACACCTGGGCTTGAGGGGGCCTGCGGTCGCCGCTCCGACGTTACCGCGTCGCCGCTCCGACGATGGGGCGGTCGCCGGTCCGACGATACCTGGTCGCTGCTCCGGCGACAAGGTCGCCGCTCCGACGTTATTGACGCTAACGTACATGTTAGGTAAAGTGGCGGAATGGCGTTGATGGTTCGGGGCGGGATACTGGAAAACAAGGACGTGGCAAGGTTCACCGCGCTCGCTTCCGACGTGTCGGTCAAGGACCAGATTGATTTCATGTCCCGCTGCTGGTTCAGCCTTGCAGTGAAGAGGACCGAGCCGATTGAGCATCAGTACATCGACGCCCGCTCGAACCGCACTGAAACGGTAAGGATCACCGGCCATCCCGAATATGGGATCGCAACGATCCACGATCAGGATTTGATCATGTTCGTGATTTCGCACTGGGTGGAGGCCAAAAAACGAGGGCTCGCCCCAACACGCCGCGTCTGCTTCAAGCCCTACCAGTTCTTTTCCTGGATGAACCGCAAGGCGGGCGGCAGCGCGTATCAACGGCTGCGCGAGGCCCTGCCCCGGCTCAAAACGACCAACATTGAGACAAGCTTCGTTTTCGACAAGGGCCAAAGGCGAAACGAGCGGGGGCAGTTCTCGTGGATTTCAGAATGGAAGACCACGGAAGAAAATGGAAAAATTCGAGGTGTGGAAGTAGTGCTCGCGGAATGGCTGTTCGAGAGCATCCAGGACTTCAACGTGCTGACGCTGGACAAGCGGTATTTCGGCATTGAAGGCAGCGTCGAACGGTGGCTCTACCTGTATGCAAGGAAGGCCACGGGCGGGCCAAGCGGAATTTGGAAGGAGAGCTTTCGGAAGCTCTACGAAAAGTCTGCCTCGCTACAGGAATACAAGCACTATGCCGGGAGGCTGCGGGAACTGGTCAAGAAGAACGATCTGCCGGGCTTCCATCTGGAGAAGCGCACATCCAAGTGTGGCGATGAAATGCTGTTCATGGAGCGCACCGAGAAGCGAGAAGCCACCGGAAAGACCTCTGCGAAGCAACTCATGCTCGTGGAAAAGACACCCCTGGAAGAGGCGTGGGAGAACGTGCTCGAAATCATGAACCGACACCTGGGTGCCCCGACCGTCAATTCATGGCTCAAAGTGCTGCATTTGGCCGGGCAGGAGGGCGGCACTCTCGTCTTTCGTGCGCCCACCAAGTTCATTGCTGACACGGTGGCTACCCAATACCAACACAAGCTCCTGCGTGCGTGGCAGACTGTCGGCTATGAACTGGAAACCATCCGCTTCGAGGTCAAGGCTGCCAAAAAGGTGGCGAACTGATCAGGGAGCGCTGCGTTTGCGTCGTCGAACACGGTCCAGTGCGGCATCGACAATCGACTGCTCAACACGGAAATTTGTGGCACGAAGCTTCGCAATGGCTTGCTCGAAATCCAGAAGATTGCATTCATCCGCCGCTTCAAGCACGTTGACCGTGCCGATGGGCACTATGGCCCTCGCCACTGCCGCCTTCCACCCTTGCCGGTCATCAATCAACAACGCATGGATATTGCGCTCCATTGCCAGCGAAATGGCCTCGGTCTCGCCTTCGTCCAGGTCAAGGGAAGGGTCGATCCGCAGTGGTGTCACCACCTTGGCCCAGGCAGGCAAATTTGCCGCCCATTCAAAAACCGGTCTTGGCGTCTTTTTGTGCTGAAGCTCACGCCAAACGGCGGGTGGAATCAGCACCTCTTGAAAGAGCTGCGGCAGCACGTCGATTTCCCCGATAAGCAATAAATAATTGATGGGCGAAGTGTCGGAAATGATGGTCGTCATCGCGCCAGGAATTGGGTCAAGGCGGTGCGGCTGCGGTCGTAATCCTCAAGGGTGAGGCCAAGCATTGCGCCGTGATCCTTCAAGAACTTCTCCGTCTCGTTGAATTCCATGTCAAGCATTTCGCTCACCTGCCCGCGTGACAAATTGCCTTCCCGGTAGCCTTCCAAGGCGAGCATTTCCAGGGCAAGCTGGTTCGATCTCGGTCCGTCAAGACGCAAGCTGCGGGCGATGGGGTCTGGAAGTTCCAGGGATAAAAGCATACAGTCATCGTACCACAAAGAGGTCCGAGAAGCAAGGCCCCTGGAATCAAGCGCCCAGCCTCGCCCGAAAATGGGCGATGGCATCATTCAGCTCGGCTGATACCGCGCTGTTCTCTGGATCGACCTCTTGTTTCGGATCGGGGTGGTACTGTTTGATCAGCTTCCGGTAGTTCAGCTCCGCGTCGTCCAAGGTGTAGGGAGCCATCAGGCGAAGTACCTGCTCGAAGTGCCTGTCCTGGATTTCATCAGCGGCGGTGCTTGCGCTTGCCCTCGCCCTTTTGACCTTGGCTTTGCCTACCGGCTTCGGCGCTTCCGCTGCGGGAGCAGTGGGCACATCGCCAAAGATGTCTTCCGCGTCGCCCCTTGAATCCGTGTGGCGCTTCTTCTGGCGGATTTGGAACCAATAGTTGAGCGCTTCCTTGAACAAGAGGCAGGGTGCCACGATGACCAGCCAAAAGGAAAGGTGCTGTTCGCCAAAGACCAAGCGCAGTGTCAGGCCGGAAAACAGCACGAACACCGGCTCCACCCAAATGTGCCAGTTCTTTTCAAATAGTGGTGTCGGCGTCCGCCCGAGCATCTGAAGCAGACGGATGGTGTGCGGGGTGCCGGAATCGTGGTCATGCTCTCCGCCCCGGTAGAGTTCGCGGAAGAACGCGATCAGCAAATGCAGGAAATAAAGGGTGATGACGGCCAGGCCATAGACGCACATGATCCGGTACTCCACCCAAACGGGCTTTTCATACCAGGCGTAAATCGAGAACAGCACGAAGGCCCAGGAAAAGGCGAAGAAGATGCTCTTGGGCCGGAGGTAAACGAAGCCGAAGGAACTTCGCATCAACACGATCACGGTCATGGAGACGCAGTGCAGCGTCACGCTGATAAAAGGAATCCGCGTCTGCGGCGGACTTTGCTCACCCTGCCTGTCCTTCATGGGTAAACTTGGGGGAAGACATGGCGGATGAAATTCTGGACCGCCTTGCCGGAAACCACCCACCTGCGGCCGCCCTGGAAAACGATGCCGTCCACTTTCAGGCCGCACTCCTCGCCGCCGGTGCGCAGCATGGTGAACTCCTGCGGCTGGATGAGGTATTCAAAGACCTGGCTGCCGCCCGCGCTCTGATTGCCCGCTGCTCCGCCTTTCGCTCCGGTTCCTTCGGACATGCCGCCATAAAACTGCACCTGCCGGGTCCTGCCAATGGAATCCGCCGCCCAATTGTTGGTGGTAGGGTCGCCGTTGGCGTGGAAAATCTTGGTTTGCAGGTTGCCCAGGAACGTCTCCGCCTCGGCACGGGAGTTCGCGCCGCTGAAGGTGGCGAGGTAGCTGGGCAGGTTCTGGGTCAGATACACGGTGCAGGCGCGGGAGCTGCGGGCGGTGCTCTGGAAAAGCGCGTCATAGGAGTTTGCGAAGAACTGTGACTCGTCCGCCCACAGGAAAACCGGGCGAATGGTCTGCTCCGCCTGGGCACGGGAAATCCCGGCGGGGATTCGGCGCTCCACAGCCCGCTGCCAGACGAATTTGAAGAGCACTTGGGCGAACTGCCCAAGCTC
>CAINXC010000397.1 GCA_903854655.1 uncultured Verrucomicrobiota bacterium
AGCGCTGGCCCTGCGCGATGCCGGGCCAGCGCCCGAGTAAGCACAAGCACGAGTAGGACAGGGCGGCCGCTATTGGTGCAGCGGCCGCCGTAAGCGCGGCGGCTACTTGTAAGCGCTATCCAGCGCCTCCAGCACCAGGTCTTTGAGCTGGTCGTAGCCGAAGCTGGGCAGAGGCTTGCCATTGACGAAAAATTCCGGCGTCATCTTGACGTCCAGTGCTTTCGCATCCGCGAGGTCTTGCTGGATATTCTTATCGATCTCGGACGCGTTCATGTCCTGCCTGAGCCGTGCGATGTCCAGTCCGAGGCCGCCGACATGGTTCCAGACCAGCTGTGGGTCCGGCTGGTGGCGCGGCGCCCAGCTTGCCTGGGCCGCAAACACCGCGTCCAGCGTTTCCCAGAACTTGCCCTGCATCTTCGCCGCCTCGAGAATCTTCACCACGTAATCGGAGCCGTTGTGAAACGGCGCGTAGCGGACATACAGGCGAATCCTGTCCGGGTTGGCCGCCATCATCTTCTTTATCAGGGGATAGAACTCTTTGCAGGTTTCGCAGGCAGGGTCGAGAAACTCGACGATTTCGACTTTCGCCGCGGGGTTGCCGAACGTGGGCGAGTGCTCGCGCACGAAGGTCGACTTGTTGCGCTGGTAGGCCTGGGCGGACTCGTTCGATTTCTGATTCTTGTACACCACCGCGCCGGCGACAAATGCAAGCAGCAGGAAGGCCGCGGCAAAGACGAACATTTGCGTCTTCCGCGATTTCTGCTGTCGCTGCGCCGCTTTGACATCCTTCGGTTTGACGTCCTTCACTTTGGCTTTGGGTTCTTTCTGTTTCACTTTGGGCTCCTAATGTGCGCCAGAAGCAGCAGCGCGCTGATCACGAGAAAAGACAGTGCTGAAAGCAGAGGGATGGTCACGAATCCGAACCAGGCGATCTGCACTTCGGTACAGGGGATACCCTGGACGCAGGGTTTGATGCTGTCGGGTATGAATCCGGCGACAAGCAGCAGATGGAAAACGGCCGTCCCCAGGCCCAGCAGCGACAGCGGCAGGGCGTAGCGCACGATATTCGTATCGTATGGAAACAGCCCCGCCGGCAGGATGAGCACCAGCGGATACATGCAGACTCTCTGGTACCAGCACAGGACGCAGGGCAGGTGCCCCATGACGTCGCTGAAAAACAGGCTCCCCAATGCCGAAATGCTGGCGAGCAGCCAGCAGGCGAAAACGAGAGTCCAATTGTCTGGCGCGCGGGCGGGAGCTGGCATCGGAACGGGTTCGCGCGGCAAAAGCCAATTATAGCGGATAGCGGCGGGTATAATCGCGCCTGCCATGCAGACCAACCCACCTCACACGCTCACGTTCACCCGCCCGGACGACTGGCACCTGCACCTGCGCGACGGCGAGGCCCTGGCCGCGGTCGTCGGCCACACCGCGGCGGTGTTCCGACGCGCGATCGTGATGCCCAACCTCAAGCCGCCGGTGCGTACGACCGATGACGCGCGCGCCTACCGGCAGCGCATCCTGGCGGCGCTGCCGGCCGGCTCGGACTTCGAGCCGCTGATGACGCTGTATCTGACCGCAGCGATGCAGCCCGCGGAGATCGATCGTGCCGTCGACAGCGGCATCGTGCACGGGGTCAAGTACTACCCGGCGGGCGCGACCACCAACTCCGATGCGGGCGTGCGCGATCTGGCCGACGTCACGGCAGTGCTCGAGCGAATGCAGGAACGCGACCTCGTGCTGCAGGTCCACGGCGAGGTCACCGACCCCGCGGTCGACCCGTTCGACCGAGAGGCGGTGTTCATCGACACGGTGCTCAGCCCGCTGGTGCGGCGCCTGCCGAAGCTGCGGATCGTGTTCGAACATGCGACCACCCGCGAAGCGGTCGCGTTCGTGACCGATCACCCGCACCTGGCCGCGACGCTGACGCCTCAGCACCTGCTGCTCAGCCGCGCGGCGATGTTCGAAAAGGGAATTCGGCCCCACCTGTACTGCCTGCCGATCCTCAAGCGCGAGAGCCATCGCGAGAAGCTGCTCGAGGCGGCCGTCAGCGGCAGCCCGCAGTTCTTCCTGGGCACCGACAGCGCACCGCATTCGCGGATCACCAAGGAGGCGGCGTGCGGTTGCGCAGGCGTGTACAGTGCACACGCGGCCCTCGCGCTGTACGCGCAGGCTTTCGACTCGGTCGGTCGCCTGGACCGCCTGGAGGGCTTCGCGAGTCACTTCGGCGCCGACTACTACCGTCTGGCGCGCAATCAGGACCAGGTCACGCTCACGCGCGAGCCGTGGACCGTACCGGACGTCTATCCGTTCGGCGCTGAGGCGCTCGTGCCATTTCGCGCGGGTGAAACGCTCCCCTTCACGGTGAGCACGTCGGGAGCAACGCTTGGCCGGTGAACTGCAACTGATCAAAGACCGCTTCCGCGGCTTTCTGCCGGTCGTCGTGGACTGCGAAACCGGCGGCTTTATCTCCGCGACCGACGGGCTGCTGGAGATCGCTGCGGTGATGGTCCAGCTCGACCCCGATGGCATGCTCCATCGCGGCGAGACCTATCGCTACCACGTGCAGCCGTTCCCCGGCGCACGGCTGGATCCCGCGTCGCTTGCCATCAACGGCATCGACCCTCACCACCCGCTGCGTCCGGCGCTGCCGGAGAAGGATGCGCTGGGCAGGATCTTCAAGGAGATCCGCACGGCCATCAAGGAAACTGGCTGCACGCGCGCCGTGCTCGTCGGACACAACGCA
>CAINXC010000398.1 GCA_903854655.1 uncultured Verrucomicrobiota bacterium
GCCCTCACTGCAAGACTCCCAATTCGCAGGCACCGAATGCTACCGGCTGCTCTGGTCGCGAACCTTCGAGAATCCCATTTGCCTGCGTCTCGAAAAATCGCCCGCAGGCGCGACTCTGACCGTCAAGCGCTGGTCGGGCAAAGGCGGTTATAAATGGGGTGTACTTGCTGAGGAAAAGCAGGTCCCCTTGAGCAAGGCCGAGTTCGACACCTTTCTCAAACTCTTGAATGACAGCGGCTTTTGGTCAGCCCCCTTCGACCAGCCTGGGGCGAAAGACATGGATGGAGCAAGCTGGGTTTTGGAGGGCCGGTCCGAGGCCCGTTATCGAGTGCTGGATCGCCCGAACGCCAAGTACTACGATCCAGCCATTGCCAAGCCATGGTTGTGGCTGGTGGAGCACTCGACGCTCACCTTCCGATCTGAAGATGCCATTTATTGATCTGGAGCCTCTGCATTGTCTCACCCCAGTCCCGCCTCAAGCAACCGCTCGTGCAGGTCGCTGAAAACGAGCTTCTCGACGATGCCGTCGATGTTGCCTTCCACGAAGCTGTCGAGGTTGTAGAGGTTGACTTCGATGCGGTGGTCCGTGACCCGGTTCTGGGGGTAGTTGTAGGTGCGGATCTTTTCTTCGCGTCCACCTCCGCCGATGAGAGCCTTGCGGTGGGCGGAGTACTTGCTGGCTTCTTCCTGCTGCTTCTTTTCCAGCATGCGGGAGCGCAGGATGGTGAGCGCCTTTTCCTTGTTCTTGATCTGGCTACGGCCGTCCTGGCAGCGCACGATCATGCCGGTGGGCATGTGCATCACCTGCACGGCGGAGTCCGTGGTGTTCACGCCCTGGCCGCCGGCTCCGGAGGAACGGCTGACCTCGATGCGGATCTCGTTCATGTTGAGCTCCAGGTCGATCTCCTGCGCCTCGGGCAGCACGGCGACCGTGGCGGCGGAGGTGTGGATGCGGCCCTGGGCTTCGGTGGCGGGCACGCGCTGCACGCGGTGCACGCCGCTCTCGAAACGCATGGTGCGGTACACGTCCTCGCCGGAGACCTTGAACACGACTTCCTTGTAGCCGCCGGCATCGGAGGTGCTGCCTTCCATGGGCTCGACCTTCCAGCCCCGGTTTTCGGCGTAGCGGTTGTACATGCGGTACAGATCGCCGGCAAAAATCGCGGCCTCGTCGCCACCGGTGCCGGCGCGGATTTCCATGATCACATCGCGGCCCTCCAGCGGATCAGGCGGCAAGATGGACATCTGAATAGAGGTCTCCAGCGCTGCCTCCTGCTTTTCCAGCACGGGGATCTCGGCGGCGGCCATTTCGGCCAGCTCGTCGTTGCCCTTCGCCATCTCGCGGTTCTCGGCCAACTCCGTGCGGGTCTTGGAATAGGCGTCCCAATCTTTGACCAGCTTTTGCAGGGAGCGGTGCTCGCGCATGAGCTCGCCCGCCTTCTTCGCGTCATCGAAGAAGTTGGGGTTGGACATGAAGCTCTCCAGCTCTTCCAGGCGGGAGCGCTTTTTATCAATGATGGGGCCGTATTCCATGGGGCGACAAAGGACTTAGAGACAAGGGACAGCAGGCATGGAGACAGAGCATCAAGCCTTCTGTCTCCAAAGAAAAAACGGTGTCGCGCCCAGAGGGGCGCAAACACCGTTTTCGTTAAAAACAGAGATGAGCTAAGCTTCGGCAGGCACTTCGGCACCCACCTTGGGAGCCACGCGGCGGGCGCGGACGGAGCCGTAGCGCTGGGCGAACTTGTCCACGCGGCCGGCGGTGTCAATGAAGCGCTGCTCGCCGGTGAAGAACGGGTGGCAGGCGGCGCAAATGCCGATTTTGATGGCCTTGGAGGTGGACAGGACGTCATAGACGGCACCGCAAGTGCAGGTGATCGTCGTCTCGTGATTGACTGGATGGATGTTCTCTTTCATGGGTCAGGATGGTGGGGTGATCACGTGATCCAAAGGCGGAGAGAGAGTCTCAAGAGGCCCTGAAGCGTGAGGGTCCGCAAGTTAGGGGGCTTCCATGCCCGGTCAAGCACGGAGTGATCTTCCGTGAAAGACGGTCCGGCGGTCAAAAACCAGGCCGGCTGGCAAAGCTGCCCTTCTGTGGTCCGATGTTTCCGGGAGGCACAAAATTGATGGGAGAGCCGCCGGTGGTGAAGTTCCCGTAAGCCCCGCCATTGAAGTTCTGATTGTCCGCGTGAACGCGAAAATCGATCGGATCGTTGATGTTGACCGACACACCGTTGTCCACCTGCACCGTCTTGCCGGCGATGGTGGTGGGGCCGTTGAGGCTGGAATTGGCGACGAACTCCACCATGCCGTTGGAGCCCTCGGCGTACAATTTCAATGCCTGGGTGGCGGTGAGGTTGCTGCCGCCAATGATGAGCTGGCCGTTCGTGCCCAGCGTATGAACCCTCAGAACATCAGCAGAGAGATCGGCATTTTGGATGTTCACATTGCCGCTCTGGCTGGTGATCTCCGCCTGCTGCGCGGCCAGGCTCACACGCCCGCTGTTGAGGCTGGCGCCCACCATGTTCACGTCGCCAGTGCAGGCGAGCATGGTGATCACCAGCGGATCGGCGAGGCTCAACTGGCGGAGCTGCGAGCTGTCGGTGATGGAAATGCCGCGATTGGCGACGATGTTGAGCTGCTGGGAAGCCGCCACGGTGGCGCCGTTGCTGAGATTCACGTCTCTGACAGCACCAAGATTGACATTGGTGGCGGCAACCACGGGGGCGTTCGGAGGGGCAACCTCTGCAACGGTGGGGGTTCCCGACAACGTCAGGTCATTCCCGGCCAGGGCAGTGAACATGCCCCCCGTGAGGCTCACCCGCGAGGTGTAAGATCCCGTCATGTAGATGTCACCTGGATTGGCCAGGCCGCTCAGGGTGTGTGACATGGTAGTAACTGGGGCGAGGCTCTGGGTGTAGAGGAAGACGTTCTGAGTGGTGCCTGTGACCGAGTAGGTGTTCTGCCAGTCAATCGTGTCGGCCGCCATGAAGGCCACGTTTTTCAAGCCGGACTTGGAAAGGTCCCAGTTGCCCACCGCCGTGGACAGCGAATTGAAGGGATCCACATCGCAAAGGGTGAGGGTGCTGTTGGAGGCCAGGATCAGGTTCTGGGGACCGCCGAGTGTTGCGATGGTAGGGGCGCCGATGACATGAAGCTCATCAAAGCGAAACGTCGTCCAGTAGCCCTGCCGGGCGAGAAGATAATCCATGGCCACGAGCCCGCCGCCCACGTTGTCGCCCACAAGGTTGGTGGCGGCGCCAAACAAGTAGTGGCCGATGTTCTGATCCGTCGCCGCAGTCGTCCCCGGCCTAAAGATACGCCCCTGCCCGGTGCCCACCGTCCCTTCGAAAGCCGTGGTGATCAGGGGATCGGTGTTGATCTCCGTGGTGTTGTCAATCACAGCCACGCCCCCCAGCAAAGGTGGGATGCCGAATTTCCCGCCGGCAGTCGGAGGCGAGGGGGTGGGAACGGGGGTGATGACGGGTTTGATCGACACGCCGGGCAGGAGGTCAATGACCTTGTCCGTGTCGATAAAGACCAGGTTTTCCTTCACGATAAGCGAGGTTTCCTGGAGTTCGCCGTTGTTGAGGCGGTCGGTCTGCTGCTTGTCCGCATTGTCCAGATATTTCTGGTTGCCAAGCGCGCCAAAATCCTGGTTCAGCAGTTTCGAAGTCCCCTTCAGCCGCTTCAAATCCACCTGCACCGGGGCGGGCATTTCCTTGCCGTTGGGCTTCATGATGAGCATGTCGCCGGCGGTGATGGTGGTGAAAACACTGGGCTTGTCGTTGCGAAACACATCCATCGTGCCCTCCAGCACAATGAGTTTCACATAGCCGTTTGGTTCATACTCCACCAGAACGGTGGTGCCGGTCACTGCAGCGGTGATGGCGGCGGTGCGCACCTTGGCGCCACCCAGCTGCTTGGGCACCTGCAGCAGCAGCGTGCCCTGCTTCAAGTCCACCGTGCGGCTGCCCTCGTCGAGGCTGAAGGCCGAATTCGCCCCCAGCCGGGTGAGCGTGTTGTCTTCAAACTTAAGCTCCGCCCGGGACTGCACGCCGGTGGTAACGGCGGTTTTGCCAGAAATGGAGTCCCCGACTTTTGCCGGCAAGGGCGACTGCTGCTCAGGCACCACCTTCACATCGTTCAGCACGCGGGTGAACTGCGCCTTCCGCAAAGGCGAAGCATGGGAGACGGTGCTCAAAAGCACCAGGATCAGGACGAGTTTGGATTTCATGCGGAGGTTGAAGTGTTGAGTGTCCGTTTTCTTGCGTCTCCCTAAAATTTGACATGGACCCCGACGCCACCGCCTGCGTTCGCCGCATCATAGCTGTACGGCGAGAGGTTCGAATTGTTGAAGGAATAGCTATAGCCCGCATAGATCTCCAGCCACGGGCGGGGCATGTAGCTCACGTTCAAGCTCAGCGAATGCAGGCAGTCCTGGCGGTTCACGTCGTTGTAGTCGAAACAAGTGAAGTGGTAGCCCAGCGCAAACGTCAGGTCATGGGTCAGCTTGTAGCGCCATGCCACATCGCCGGAATACTCGTCGCGCTTGAGCGAGCGCACGTCGGTATAAAGATCGGCAAGTGCCGCGAGGCTCACCTGGATGCTGTTGCGCCGGTCGATGAGGATCACCTTCTGCACACCGGCCCGCAGGGCGTGGGTGTTGAGCAGGCTGTTGTAGTTGTGCGTGAGGAACTGGTACTCGTACTGAAGGAATAGCAGCGAGTCAGCGAGGCGGGGCTCCAGATAATACAGCCCGGCGGTTACTTCGAAGGTTTCAAAGTCCAGCTCATTGAGCTTGTCATAGCGGAACCAGTCCTGGCTGATGCCCACCTGCCCGAACAACTGATTGGTGATCTGCGGCTGCCACTGGGCGGCGGTGCGCCACCCCCAGAACGTGTCGTTGATGATGCCGCGAGAAGCGTGAGCCGCATTGTCCGTCCAGAACAGAAACGATTCGGCTTGATAGCGAAAAGGCTGGTTCTTCGGCACCTCCTTGAGGATAAGCTGCTGGCCGATGTCGTCGTCCCCGTGCGACTCAGGGGCGAAGGCATTTTCCTCCTCCAAGCTGCGGTGCCCCAGGTTGAGATCATCGCTCAGCGTGGTGCTGGCAGGCATGACAGTCACCGCCTCGGCGCGGCGGGATGGATCAGCACCGGCACCAAGAGGAACCTGCTGGGCCTGCACATGCGTGCCGACGGACATCGCGATGAGCGAGCCAATGGCAAGAGCCCGGACTAGGCTCATGGACGGGAGTAAATTCATGAAGTGTAACAATTTACCACATTTTTGAGGCTGGCAAAACAAGCATCTCCACTCATTTCCCGAAAATGAGAAAAAAGTTACGCTGAAACGACCCCGCCAAGACAAGTCATTCAAGATCAATGGTATATTATAGGTGTTTTATTGAATGACATAATCCCCCATTGACATCGCGATACGCCATCACAACTCTCCATCATTCTGATGAGCCAGCCTCGCGCCAGCAGCAGCCGACAGTCCAGCGGCACCCGTGAACGCACGCTCCTCTTGCTGGCGATGGCGGCCTGCAGCCTCATCCTGGGCATGCGGCTGAGCCATCACGCCGCCAGCGCGATCGTCCGCAAGGCGGGCACGGCCGAAGAACATCCGGCGCTGATGCGATGCGGTGGCGTGTTGCGCTCCATCGGCGACCCGCTGCAAATCATGGAATGGGAGTTGCAAGACTTCATTCACAGCCATGCCACGCCCGCGCCCATGCGCGGCGATCTGGTGATCCTGGGGGTGGACGACGCCAGCCTGGAAGTCTCCTCCGCCTTTCCCGAAGACCTGGAAGCCTCACCCACCCTGCGCAAGATGAAGGAGCCCTGGCCGTGGTCGCGCGCGGTGTACGCGGACGCGGTGCGAGGGTCCGACGCCAACGCTGGCACCGAAGCTTCGCCGTTCCGCACCGTGGGCCGCGCGCTCACCGCGAGCCGCGCGGGCGGCGGCTCGCCGCTGCCCATCGTGCTGCGCGGCGGCGGCGCATTCGCGCTGCCCGCGCCACTCGTGCTGGACGGGCGGGACTCGGGGCTCTCCATCTCTGCGTACCCAGGTGAGGCGCCCGTGCTCTCGGGCGGCGCGCACCTGAGCGGCCTCGCGTGGGTGCGCACCGCGGCCCCTGGCGCGAGCGCTCCCGCGGGTGCGACGGTGTGGTCCGCAGACCTCGCGGGCCAGCCCGGCCTTGCGCTGCCGTTTGCGGCGCTTTTTGCCCCTGACGGC
>CAINXC010000399.1 GCA_903854655.1 uncultured Verrucomicrobiota bacterium
GCCAACGGCCGCTACTGGCAGGACGGCAAGTGGGTGGAAACCAAGCCGCTCGAAATCAAGCGCAGCTTCCCCTTCCCGGACGGCATTGGCCCAAAGAACATCTACTGCCTCTATCACGAGGAGCTGGAGTCGCTGACCAAGCATGTCGACATTCGCCGCGCGCGTTTCTGGATGACCTTTGGCGACGCCTACATCAAGCACATGGAGGTGCTGGTGAACGTGGGCATGACCGGCATCCATCCCGTCAAGCACAAGGGCGTGGACATCATCCCCATCGAGTTCCTCAAGACCCTGCTGCCCGAGCCCGGCACCCTCGGCGCGGACACCAAGGGCAAGACCTGCATCGGCAATTGGATCGAGGGCACCGGCAAGGACGGCCAGCCCAAGCGCTACTACGTGTACAACATCTGCGACCACGAGGAGTGCTACAAGGAAACCAACAGCCAGGGCGTGAGCTACACCACCGGCGTGCCGGCCATGATTGCCGCCAGGCAGCTCCTCACCAATGAAGAGTACCGCCAGCCCGGCGTGTGGAACGTGGAGCAGCTCAATCCCGATCCCTTCATGGCCGATCTCAACGCCTACGGTCTGCCCTGGATCGAGACCTGGCCCACCGAGAAGCTCCCAGGAGAATAGCCAGGCCCACTTTGAAGGGCTGCGCGAGCAGCTCATGACGCCATGTCAGCCTTGCAAATCGCCCTCATCTTCATTGCGGGACTGATCTGCGGCATGGGTGTGATCGTCGTGTGGTGGGGGCTGCGTCTCCTGGCGGATGCGAAGGCAGCGGGCAGGGTCGCGGAGGCCGCCTTGAACACCCTGCACGGCACCGTGAAGGACGAGGCGGCGCAGATGGCGGTGCGGGAGTGCAAAAACCGCATGCGCTGGCAGCCGAACCTCAACCCCCAGTGGATCGAACCGCTGGTGCAGGAGATCCCGCGCCTGGTTCGTGAGATCGCCTCCATTTATTTCCCGGCAGACCCGCAGCCGCTTCTGGCCCCCGGACTGAGCCACTTCACCCGCGCCGTGCACCTGGCCGCGCTCGACATTGCCGACTTCCTGCAAACCCGCACCATTGGCAGGCTCGTGGATGTGAGCGCCAACACGGCGATCAAAGCTATCAGCAAGGGACGCGAGGTGGTGGAGAGCGAGCACTTCCAGTACTTCAACAAGTGGTACAAGCGGCTGCTTCCCGTGTGGCAGGTGGCGCGCTTCAACTCGCCGGTGATGTGGGCGTCGCTGGCGGTGGCCAATGTGGCCGTGCGGGCGCTGCAACCCGCCGTCGTGGACATCGTCGCCCGCCGTGCCATCGAACTCTACAGCGGACGGCTGGCCACGGGCAGGGAACCGACGGAAGCCAACGAGAAACCGATGGGCGACCCCTGAGCGTTGCCGGGGAGGAATCTCATCAGGGCGGGCAACAACCACCGAAGTGCCCAACGAAAGGCTTTACCTTGGCACCCGAAATGCGCATATTTGCTCCTATCCATGGGAATTCTTTTCAGACGACCTCGCACCCAGGCTTCGGGCACCCGATGGGCTTGGTGGCTGTTCTTCGCTCTGCTGGGAAGCACGGTGGGCTGGTTCTGGCTGATCGGCCACGACCTGCAGCTTGAGCGCAGGAAGGAACCGGCGAGCCAGACGACCGCCAAGGTCAGCCACTGAAACCGGAGCTGATCAGGGGAGCTTCAGCTTTTTGATGATCTCCTCCGCCAGATCCTTGTTCAGATAAGGCTGGTAGTGCTGCTGCACAAACAGCTCCTCGTTGGCCAGGTGGCCCTGGTGCTTCGCCACCATGGGGTCGAGAAAATCGAGGAAGAGCTGCTGCTTTGACTTCAAGTGGTCCACAAGCGTCGCGTACTGCCTCGGCCCATGCTTGCGGTACACCTCGATGTCGCGAGGGCCGGGAATGATGACGATCAACGGAATGCGGCCGTCCTTGACCACCTCGTCGTGAAACAGGTCGAACAGGCTGCAGATGGCCTTAAATCCCGGACTGGCGGGGCTCCAGATCTCTTCTCCGTAAGGGTCCTGCGGCAGCATCTGCCGAAGGAAGCGGTTCATCTTTCCACCGTTGCCCAAAATACCCTCCAGGTTGTGCTCCACGTTCATCGTGTCCGCCGCATAGCTGAAGGTGCGCCTGATGGGCCCCGAGGTCACTGACTGGCGGCTCCAGGTCAGGTAGTCCAATTGCAGCAGCTTGCGCAGCTCAGTCTTTTCATCCGCCAAAAGCGCCCGGTAGCCATCCAGCGAAAGGTAAGGGTTGGGTTCGATGGAAAAGCGACCGTCCACGTACTTGGCGAACGGCTTGGTCATGGGGAAGCCGGTGTCATGATTCAGCAGCGGGCGGAAGCAGTTGACGGTGCGCTGCGCGTCGTTGGTCATGAAGCCGATGACCACGTACCTGCCGCCAAATTTTTTCGCGTGCTCGTGATAATGCAGGTAGGCCTGGGTCAGGCAGGTGCCGGCGATGCCGAAGTTCAGCCACTCCGTCCCCGGCCGCAACTGTTCCGCCTGGGCGGGGTAGGTCTCTTTGTCGCCCACGGCCACGCCATAGGTGAACGAGTCGCCCATGCACAGGACGCGCTTGGAATCATCCGGCGCCACCCGGGAGTAGTCGTGCAGGGTGCGGATTCCCTGTGCATTGACAGTGCAAAGCTTGTCCTTGAAACCAGGGCGGGAGACCCACCCAATGAGGGGGTCATAGAGGTAGTGCGGCTTGGTGTCGAAGACCGCCTTGAGCTGCTCGCGGCAGTCGGCGGAAAGAGTGGTGACACCCCGGGCGGCCAGGCGGTCATCGCGCTTCGCCATGAGAGAGACAAAGACCCAGCACACTCCTTCCAGCATCAGCAGCCAGAAACCGGCGATGATCAGGATGAAAATCACCTTGCGACGGTCCAGACGCGCCCGCCTGACGGTGCTCACCAGGGCCGCGATCAGCAAGAGCAGGGATCCAAACCACAGCACCCGCAGCGGCCAGTGCAGAGCGGAAGGGGTGGCGTCGAAACCAAAAGTAACCCCCAGCCAGACGAGCAGCGCAGCCCAGGTCCACGAGGTCTTGTGCTGGGAGAATAGCCGGGATATGCTCATGTCGATGGAACGCAACAGGTCCGTAATCAAAGCCGGACCAATCGGAGCGGAGGACGGCGGGCGTCAAGCGGCAAATCTCAGGTGCCGGACCTCTTCTGAAGAAATCACTGGCTCCGGGAGTTAAGTGCCTTATTTTCGTACTTTCATGCCCACGGAGTTCGACATTCAATACGCCCTCGAGAACACCCACGTCCTCTACGAACCGGACCGGCGTATTGACACGTTTGGAAGCACCCAGTTCGAGTTTCAAATCGTGAGCGAATTGATGGATGCAATCGACACGGTGCGCGTGCGCATCGGCCGCATCGAGGCGCAGAAGCCCATCATCCTGCGTGCTGACGCAGGCGGCGTTGATTTCGACTTTGAAGGCTTCAGCCCGAAGGCTGAGGCGTTTGGCCAGTGGCTCAAGGACAACGTTCACAACCTTGCCCTGCTGCGCTACGGTTTCACCTTCAGCCGCGTGGATGTCTCGGAACACCTCGTTCATGAATCCATGGCCAATGTCTGCGGCAAGCTCGTGGAAGAGACGCGCATCTCCGGCAACCCCATGCGCGCCGTCATTCAAGGCGTGGACGACACCTGGGAGATCAGCCTTCTCAAATTCACCGTTGAAATGATCGAGAAGTCCAAAAGCATCAACGAGTTTGACTTCAAGCGGCGCGGCCTGCTATAACCCTCCGGCCCCGTTCAGATCAACCACCCAATGGCCCGCGCGCAGATCAAGCTACTGCTTTTCCTCATCACCCTGGGGATTGTGGTCGGCTGCATGGCGACCGTGTTCTGGCTGTATCAGAATGTGCTGGTCAGCGAGAGCAAAACCATGGAAACCATCCAGGAGATGCACGCCCCAGGACGGTCGCCGCCGGATCCTGGAGCCCGTCGGTTTGAAGCCGCGATGGATCTTGTGAAGGGCGGCAAACTGGGCGAGGCGCGCGACGCCCTGTACAAGCTGCTGCTGCAGTTCCCCAAATCGGGCGCGTGTGCGGAGGCCAAGCGCATCATCGGTGAAATGAACATGGATGCGCTCTGCGCCCTGGATGCTTCCGGCGGCAAGAAGGACTACATCGTGCAGCCGCGCGACGCCCTTCTCTCCATCGCTTCGAAAAACCACACCACCATCGAGGCCATTGCCCGCTTCAACTCCCTCACCAGTTTCAATCTTCAGCCCGGCGAGCACCTCTTCCTGATCCCCATGGATTTCGACATGGTGGTTGATGTGACCACCCGAAAAGTCACCCTCCTGCACGAGGGCCTCTTCTTCAAGGAGTACGGGGCGCTCAAAATAGCTCTGCCGCCCGGTACCAAGATCCCGGCGGAGATGGCCATCGGCAACAAGTCCGCAATGATCGCCGGCAAACTGACCAGTCCGGTCTCCGCTGATTTTGTGAAGGCGGACAAGACCATTGTCGCGTATAAAAACGCTGTCACCGTCGGTCTCATCATCCATGCTCCGCCGCGCCCTGAACCCGTGGGCGAAACAACGCTCACCACTCCTCTCAATCCGCCCGCAGGCACCAAATCGAAGTCACCTCCCCCCGAGCCCAAACCGAAGGCAAAGGCCTCAGGCAAAGGCAAGGGCAGGACCGCCGCCCAGGCCGGGCCTGATGCCGATGAGGACCACTCCCAGCCCGCGCCTCAGAGCGGGGTCATTCTGAGCAACGAGGACCTCGAAGAAATTTACCCCATCCTGCGCAAAGGTTCCAAACTGCGCATCGTCCACTGATCCCCCTTTCCACGACAGCCATGAAGCACGTACCTGAATTTGAAAAACCCATCATCAAGCTGCGCGAAGAACTTGAGGATCTGCAACGCAAACACGCGGCGAAGCCCGGCGAAAAACTGGCCGCCCAGATCCAGGAGACGGAAACCCGCCTGAGCAGGCTGCAGAACGATGTGTACAGCAATCTGAGCCCCTGGCAGCGCGTGCAGATCGCCAGGCACACCCAGCGCCCGTTCATGCTGGACTACGTGAAGCGCATTTGCTCCGATTTCATGGAACTGCATGGCGACCGCCACATCGGCGACGACAACGCCATGCCGGCCGGCTTCGCGACGTGGGGCGACCGCAAGGTCGTGGTGGTGGGCCACCAGAAGGGCCGCGACACCAAGGAAAACCTGCTGCGCAACTTCGGCAGCGCGCATCCCGAAGGCTACCGCAAGGCCCTGCGCCTGATGCGCATGGCGGAGAAGTTCAACCTGCCCATCGTCGCCCTGATCGACACGCCCGGAGCCTTCCCTGGGATCGGCGCAGAGGAACGCAACATCGCCGAGGCCATCGCCTTCAACCTGCGCGAAATGATGCTCCTGCGCACCCCCATCGTCGCCGTGGTCATCGGCGAAGGCGGCTCCGGCGGCGCCCTCGGCATCGGCGTGGCCAACAAGGTGCTGCTCATGGAAAACGCCTACTACTCCGTGATCAGCCCGGAGGGCTGCGCCGCCATTCTCTGGAAGCATCGCGAGCACGCTCCCGAAGCCGCTTCCGCGCTCAAGCTCAGCGCCCAGGATCTGAGCAAGCTCGGCATCATCGACGGCATCGTGCCAGAGCCTGTCGGCGGCGCCCACCACGATCACGCTGTTGCAGCCGAGAACCTCAAGCAGGCCGTCAATGACGCCCTGGCCCAGCTCGACGGCCTGAGCACCGACCAGCTCCTGCAGCAGCGCTACGACAAGTTCCGCGCGTTCGGGCAGTACACCGAGGGCTGAGCACCAAAAACAAAAACGGCGCAGGTTTGCACCTGCGCCGTTTTTGTTTTGAAACGAAACTTTCGTTACGCAATCACGTCGTTGAGGAGCGTGCCGCCATTGACAATGTCAATCGGACGTCCGCCATCAGCGACGATGCGCTTGTCACCATTGATGCCGATCAGGCGGTACATGGTGCGGGCAAGATCCGCAGGGCCCACCGGATTGGTGTCAGGCTCGCCGCCCAGCGCATCAGAGGTGCCGTAGATGTGGCCGCGCTTCACGCCGCCGCCAGCCAGGGCCACCGAGAACACGCGCGGCCAGTGGTCA
>CAINXC010000400.1 GCA_903854655.1 uncultured Verrucomicrobiota bacterium
ACAACAAGATTGGAAGGCTCACCCGCCTGGCCTACGGCTATCGCGACATCGAGTTCCTCCACCTCAAGCTCTACTCCCTTCACGAGTCATGCTTCAAACTCTCCGGCGTTTGATTCCATGCACCAACTTCCCGGATGAACCGCAAAGTGGAGCCACTGCGGATTCGCCTTGGCAATGTGGGCAACGAGGGTGCCATGGGGGCCGCCATCGGCATGCAGCAGGACCGGCACGTGGGTTGCGAACGGCGCCTCCCCGTCATGGGTGATCAGGGTGGCGAAGCTGTGCCGGCGCATGAAGGCGGCGGGCGCTTCAGGATCCGCTGTCGCGAAATGAGGAGGGACATACATCGGTGTTGAGCTGGCTCAGGGATACTGGTTCGCCGCCGTAAAGCCAGTGTTCGAGGTGGGCTTTCCGGCGCGGCCACTCGCTGTCGAGCATGGCAAACCAGGCGGTGTCGCGGTTGAGCCCCTTGATCACCATGTGCTGGCGGAACACGCCTTCGAACTGGAAGCCCAGGCGCATCGCGGCGGCCTTGCTGCGCTCGTTCCGGTCATCGCATTTCCACTCGGCGCGGCGGTAGTGGAGATCGTCGAACAGATGCCGCAGAAGGAGATAGACGGCCTCCGTGTTCACCTTCGTCCGCTGCGCCGTGGGGGCGTACCAGATGAAACCCAGCTCTGCGACACCATGCTGAGGTGTGATGCGCATCAGCGAGATCATTCCCACGGGCGTGCCGGAATCCAGGGACTTGACGGTGAAGGCGACGACATCCGGCCTGGCCCGCCATTGCTGAATCCATTCGCGCATCCCGGCCGCATCCGCGAACGGTCCGCAAGGCAGGAACTGCCACAGCGCGCGGGCTGCGGCGGTGTCGTGGCCGGCGGCATGCAGGGCCTCCAGATCCGCCTCCACGTCCGTGGGCGTCAGCGTCACGAAGCGGCCCGTGTGAACGCGGGCCTCTGGCACCGGCCATTGAAGTGGGAAAGGGTTGGTGGGCATGGCGTGGTTCTGCTGGAGGGCAAAGCTTCGGCGGGTCAACGCAAGTCCTTCATCAACACTTTCGAGTTGCGACCGCTTTTGTCGTAATCGGCGCGGCGGGCGGCGGGCATGATGTCCGGCGTGGCGACGGTGTAGCCCATCTTTTCCTCGAAGAAGCGGAAGGCCTGCGTGCTGAGGGCGAAGATGCGCTCGATGCCGCGCTGCCGTGCGGTTTCTTCGGCGAAGGCCACCAGCTTCTGGCGGTGGCCCTGGTTCTTGTGCGAGCGGCGCACGTAGAGGCAGGCGATCTCGGCCAGCCTGCCGGTGCCGTCGTCCGTCTCGTAGGTGTGGACGGCCACGGAGCCCACCGGATGGCTGTCGAGTTCGAGCACGAAAAAGTCATTGATCCTGCTCATGATCTGCGAGCGGCTGCGCTGCACCAGCGCGGCGTCGTCCACGGACTGCTGCATCATCGTGATCAGGCTGGGCACGTCGCTGCCGCGCGCCTTGCGGATCTGCTGGTACTCGTCGGCATGGATCATGGTGCCCACGCCCTCGTTGCTGAACAGCTCCGCCAGCAGCACCTCCTCCTGGGTGCCGTCAACGATGTGGACGCGCGGGATGCCCTCGCTGCACGCGAGCGACCCGTAGCGCAGCTTGGAAAGCAGGTTCACGTCGATCTCGGACTCCTTGCGCTTCGCCAGGTCGCGCGCCTCCGCCACGCTCAACTGCGCCAGCCTCTGGCCGTTGATGGCGCTGAGACCGGTTTCGGAAACGAAGATCACCTTCGCGGCCTTCAAGGCGATGGCCACCTCTACCGCCACGGAGTCGGAATTCAGCCGCAGAGTGGTGCCCCGGCCGTCGTAGCCAAGGGGAGGCAGGATGGGCATGATGTCCGCCTTCAGCATGACACGCAGAGGTTCGGCGTCCACGCGCTCGATGCGCCCGGTGAACTCCTGGTCCACGCCCTCGATCACGCCCGCCGGATGCACGGCGAGGGCGTTCGACACGGCCACGCAAAGCTCCAGCACGGAGAGCTGCGCCACCAGCTCGCTGGTCTGCCTGGCGATGGCCTCCACCGCGAGCTCGATGGTTGCCGCGTCGGTGCGGCCCATGCCGTCCACGCTGGTGGCGGAGATGCCGCGCTTCTCGGAAAGCTCGATGATCTGCGCCCGCGCGCCGAACACGAGCACGACCTCGATGTTTAGCGACTGAAGCACGGCGACGTCCTGCAGCAGGTTGGTGAAATTGGGCTGGCGCATCAGGGCGCCGTCCAGCGCGATCACAAAAATGCGATCCCGGAACTGGGGCACGTAGCGCAGGATGCCGCGAAGGTCTTCGAATCTCATGGAGCGGGGAAAACTGGACTGTTCCTCATTCGGGCGTTTGTGCAACGGGCTTGGCAATCAGCCGGCCTGAAGAAGAGAGAGCTGCCGGGCGACCACCTCGGCCACGTGCGCGGGCTCGATGCTGGTCATGCACTCGTAGTGGCCGAAGGGGCACTCGCGCTTGAAGCAGGGGCTGCACGCCACATGGCGGCGGATGATGCGATGGTGATCACCCAGGGGGCCTGTAAGGATCGGCTCGGTGCTGCCGAAGATGGTCACCGTGGGCACGCCCAGCGCGGCGGCGAGGTGCATGGTGCCGGTGTCGTTGGTGAGCAGCAGCGAGCAGCCCTGCAGGCACACGATCAATTCGGTGAGGGAGGTCTTGCCCACCAGGTTCACGTGACGGCCGGTGAGCAGCGCCGACAAGGCCTCGCCCTGGGCCTTCTCCCCAGGCGCGCCGAACAAGGTCCACTCGATCTGCGGCATCTCGTGCGACATCCGGTTGGCGGTCTCTGCAAAGCGGTCCATGGGCCAGCGTTTGGCCGGGCCGTACTCCGCACCGGCGACGACGCCGATGCGCACAAAACCGTCCTTCAGCGGCGCCGGGCGTCCGGCGGCGAACAGCGCGGGGTCGTCCGTCACCGCGCCGCAATGGCGGGCCAGGCGCAGGTACTTGTGCGCCTGATGCTCCGGCGGGGTGCCCGGCTTTTGTTCCGGGGTGATCTGGTCCAAAAACATGGCGCGCAGGGAGCCTTTGAAGCCGACGAGCCGGGGAATGCCCGCCAGCCAGAACTCCAGGGTGCTGCGCGTGGAGTTCGTGAACAGGATGCCCGCGTCGTAATGGGTGCGCTGGCGGATGCGCTTCGCGACGCTGAACACACCCTCCTTGCCGTCCTTGGTGATGATGTCGTCGATGATGCCGAGCGATTTCCACAGGTCAGCGAGCTTGCCGGGCGTGAAGACCGTGAGCCGCAGGTCCGGGCGGCCCTTGCGCAGGGCGCGCACCGCCGGGAAGGCCATGCAGGCGTCGCCCAGCCAGTTGGGCGAGCGCAGGACCACTTCAAAGGGCTTCAATTGCCGGGCATCGTAGCCCACCGGCAGGGTGACACCGCGGCGGTAGTGGCTGAGCAGGAACTCCGGCTTGGGCGTTTTCCAGCGGTTGTGCACCCAGAACCAGTTCTCCGGCGCCTCGCGAACGATGCGCTCCACGGCGATGTTCAGCGCCGCCGTGATGCCTTCCGCCGTGGGCTGGGCTTCGCCGCTGCAAACGGGCGGATTGAAGACGATGCGCCAGCGGCCGGGGCCGTTGTCATACACTCCGAGGGGCAGCAGCGGGGTGTCGCAACGCATGGCCATCAGCGCCGGCAGCGAGGTGGTCGAGGCGAGGCGGTCGAAGAACGGGCACCACACGCCCTTGTCGCCCGCATGCTGGTCCACCAGCACGCCGAGCGTGCCCTGGCTTTCGCGCAGGTGGCGCAGCGGCTCGGCAAAGCCCGCATTGCGGTCAAAGAGACGGTAGCCCAGCTTCTCGCGGTTGCGCCGCACGTGCCGGTCCAGGAAGGGGTTGGTCAGCGGCTGATAGATGCTCGAAGGCTGGCGCCCGTAGCCGACGATGCTCGGCACCTGGGTGAGCAGCTCCCAGCAGCTCAGGTGCATCACGGCATAGAGCAGCGGCTTCCCCTGCGCTGCGACCGCCGCGCCGTGGTGCGAGCCTTCCGTGGTCACCCGCTTGAGCACCTCCTGCTCGCCCATCAGCGGCAGCTTCAGTCCGCACAGGATGTTGCCGCCCAGCGAGGCGAAATGCTGGCGGGCCACGACCCGGCGCTGGGCTTCGGTGGACTCCAGCCCGTAAGCGATGCGCAGGTTGTTCAGCGCCAGCCGCCGATAGCTGCCCGCGACATAGAAAGCGATCGTGCCCAGCAGCCGCCCCGCATGGGCGATGACCTCGATGGGCAGCAGCGCCAGCACCGTCTCAAAGGCGCGGAACACCACATAGACGAAGAACTGTCCGGCGCGCTTGAACGGCTTGGACGGGGGGGGTTGCTGCGGTTTGGCCATGAAATTGAGGCGACCAGTAAACCACTACTGGGCGCTCATGCACACAAATGAAACGGGATTTTGAAAGCCCCGGCGAAAGGCAATCGTCCGCTAACGGCCCTGCCAGCTATACTCGCGCGCATCACAAACTTTCAAAATGAAAGAGTTCAGTTAAATATTCAGATTAAGCTGTGCGTTTAGCTTGTGTGATCTCACTGGACCTGACTCCCCAACAGATTGAAGAC
>CAINXC010000401.1 GCA_903854655.1 uncultured Verrucomicrobiota bacterium
ATTACATCCTCGGCTCAGCGCTGGGCTCACATCCCTTCCCCATGATGGTGCGCGACTTCCATCGCGTGATCGGCGTGGAGGCCCGCCAGCAGATTCTGGAGCGCGAAAAACGCCTGCCGGACCTGCTCGTGGCCTGCGTCGGCGGCGGCAGCAACAGCATCGGGCTGTTCCACCCCTTCCTCGAAGACAAAGATGTGCGCATGATCGGCGTGGAAGCCGGTGGCGACGGCATCATTCCCGAGCGCCACGCCGCCCGTTTCCAAGGCGGCCGCCTCGGGGTGCTGCAAGGCACCAAGACCTGGCTGCTGGCGAATGACGACGGCCAGATCCAGCTCACGCACTCGGTCAGCGCCGGGCTCGACTACCCTGCCATCGGTCCCGAGCACGCCTGGCTGCACGATCAGGGCCGGGTGGAATACACCTACGCCACGGATGACGAAGCCCTGGGCGCCTTCCAGGAGCTCAGCCGCACCGAAGGCATCATCCCCGCCCTCGAAAGTGCCCACGCCATCGCCCACGTGAAGAAGGTGGCCCCCACCATGCGCAAGGACCAGATCATCGTCGTCAGCCTCTCAGGACGCGGCGACAAGGATGTAGCCCAGGCCGCGCGCATGGTGTTCGGCGAAGAGCTGAGGTTCTAAGACGAAGTTGAAAAAACTCCAAAAAGAGGCGAGCATGCAGGAGTGAAGACCATTGATGACATTCGCTCCAAAGTCGAGGCCAAGAGAGCTGCAGCGATCGCGATGGCTCGCAATAGCGGCAAGGACTGGCGGCGGGGCTTCGGATGGGCTAAGGACGATCCCATCTACGATGAAGCCATGCGGCTCGGCGCTGAGTGGCGTGCTGAAGTGAATCGCAAGTCTCTTGTTGAGCCAGCCCTTCACGATGCTGCTTCTTGATACAGCTACGTCATGGGCCTGCCACGCGCCGCCGTGGAGCTGGCCGGGCTGCTTCACAGGGGCCTGGACAACATGAAGCCCGAAGAGGCGGATGCCTTCATGCGCCACCTGCCCTTCCTGAACGACACCACCGGCATCTTCCGGGGCGACCACGAAGGCGACTACCAGCGCCACCGCTCCTTCCAAAGCCTCGTCGTGCCCCTCGGCATCAACGCAAGCCGCCGAAGACCTCGACCCCACCAAGCGCCGCACGAACACCTGCAGCGACGCCCTCAAAGCCGCTATTCCAGGCGTGAGGGAGACCTTGCCGACTGCGAAAGCACAGCGCTCGCACAGGTAACGCCACTTGGGCGCTTTACGATGGGTGGCGATCAGGTATGATCTCCCAGGATGGAGACGGTTTACATTGAGACGACGATTCCCAGCTACCTGACGGCGCACCGCAGCCATCAAGAGCCTATGGCTTCGCATCAGCAGCTCACCCAGGACTGGTGGGATCACGAGCGGATGCGGTTTCGTCTCTATTCGTCGATTGCGGTTCGTGCCGAGATTTCCAAAGGGGACGCTTCGGCTGCCGCCAGGCGGTTGAAGGTGATGGCGGGCATTCCGGAGCTTGATGTCACACCCGAGGTTCAGCCGCTGGCCGATTCCATCGTCCAGCTTCTCGAACTGCCCCCAAAGGCGCAGATGGATGCGACGCATGTTGCCTTTGCGATTGTCCATCGGATGGATTATTTGCTGACATGGAACTGCACCCATCTGGCGAACGCCACGCTGCAGAAGACACTGTTTGAGTATTGCACTTACCACCACCTTCACGCGCCCGTGATCTGCACTCCTGAACTCCTTGCCAGACCCCAGACATGAAAGATCCCATTGTTCAAGAAGTCCGCGACGCAAGAGCTGCGGTTGCAGCCGATTTTGGTTACGATCTGCACCAATTCTTCGCATGGGCGAAGACGCATGCCGCCGCCGAACGCAAGGCCAGGCACTGGCTGCCCACAGGCCCAACCAAAACGCTGGAGACCACAGGCGGGGCTCCCAAGTCTTCTGTGACTCGGAAGCGCCGTGTGCGCCCCGCCCGTGTCTCAGTTTAGGCAGTTGTTAGGTGTCGCTAAGCGCACACTGAAATGGAAATAGAAGAAGACGACGACGAGCCTATAGAAATGGGCCTCCACGAATTGGCCAGCCTTGACCTATCGCAACTCAAGGACGGCGAAACGTTGTGGGTCATGGAGTCCGAGTTTCCTGAGACGACCATCAGCCGCGACGGGGCGACCTTGGTGGCGGAGATTACCGAGCACATCTACACCAAGTTTTGGACGCACAAGTATCATGCGATGGTTTTCGCCGAGGCTGTCGTGCGTGCCGTCAAGCGACTTGGCGTAGAGGGACATCCGCTTTCCGCCGCCACCATTGAGAACGACGACGAGCCTCATATCTTCATTCGATGGCGTATCACTCTCCCAGCCACCACAACACCCGACATTCTTATCGCCAGCATCAGAGCAGCAGACGAATTGATATGGCAGCGCGCCAATTTCATTCTGGAGCACTCTGACTCAGTTCTTGGTAGTGGTACAGTTTCATTTTGAGGCCAGAAGCGCAATCACTTCGTCCAGGCTCCAGACGTGATCCGCAACGCCAGCGGCCATTGCCGGTGTGATACGCAGAGTTTGGTGAACCCGGCAGAAGTTGTAGTGCATGTAGTGCAGGCTGATTGCCGCCATGTGGTTCTCGATCTTCTTGGAGAACGCATTGGTAAGGCGGGTGAAGCGGCGCATACCCATGCGCATCGTGAGGTTCTGGCGTTCAATGAACGAGGTGGAAATGTGCGCCTTGTCGGGGTCGCCACTGACCTTCACCTTTTTGCAGCCGGTGCATTCGGCGGGGCTGTAGCGGCCCTTTGAGGATTCGGGGGTGCTGCCGTACTGCTTCACCAGCATGGCATAATCCACATTGCCAGCAAAAGCACCCTCAACCGCAGTCAGATAGGCGCGGTGTCCGTCCGTGGTGAGCTGCACGCGATGCGCGAGACGTTCCGCAAGGTCATCCATGAAGGTTGCCGCGCTGTCGGCATCGCGGGTGCCAACAAGCCAGGAGCAAACGAGCTTCGTTTCGGCATCCATGCCAACCCATGTCCAGCAATCGCCCTGGCCTTCGATCTTCTTCTCTTCCGTCACGTTCTTCTCCTTGCAGCCAACGAAACTCCAAATTTCATCACACTGCACACGCTCGCAGGGGAGGTTGCGAAGGGCCTTGTCCTGGAAAGACTGGCAGACCGCGCCAAGGTCGCTCAGAAGTTTCATGATCGTGGTACGATGAACGCCGGTCATGCGGGTTGTGGCTCGCAGCGAATTGCCTTCGACAAGGCAAGCAACCACTTTGCGGCGTTCTTCGTTGGAGAGGATGTTCATGGGCGCAAAGTAGCACCTTTGCTTGAGCGGTCAAGACAAAAGTGCACTTTGCTACAAAATATTTGTGAACGGTCTTTTATGCGTTATCCGTGGGATATGAAGGCTATCGCTTCGCAGTCAACACCTATACCCACGGAAGAGGCGGGAAACCTTCTTCTGTCCACATCTCATCTTCTGTTCTGTCATCAAAAGCCGCAGCATCCCCAGGATTCATGTCCTGCCCATGCTCGAAAATTCGTGCCAGGAAATATCGTTCCCGATCCCAGCAACGTTCTGCCAGCGTGGATGGGTCGATGGGTAGATGCCTCGCTATCTCACTCAAGAGAGATTGCAGCGCTAAAGTCTTTGCATAATGGCGGTGCCCTGAGCTAACATATTGCGGTCGAAACTTTGCGTCAATTGCCGCAATACCTTCAAGCACCGCTATCCTTTCTTCGAGAGATTGAGGGGTATTCATTTCTTCCCCTCCCACCGTTTAGCAGCTCCCTGCTTGGCGATCTCTGAGCGCTTTTCTGGGCTCAATTTATCAGCCCTCGCTTTGCCTCCTTTGAGTCCGCCAAGCCTGCCGAGTGACACGGCGGCCATGTTCTTTAATGGCGGCCCAATGGGTTCCTCTGCTTCTCCGGTGGAGAGATCAACGATCAATTTGGCAAGCTGGTTGCCGTCGCGTGGTCTTTTTGGATGTGTGGCCATCCTCCCTTATACTTGAGCGGTCAAGCTCTGGCAAGTGGGCATTGACCTGCTTTCGCGCCCCTGGTAGAAGCTCAGCTATGAGCGATCCCGACAAGGCTCCATCCAAATGCACCAGGCTTTTTGAAGCACTACTAGAGCCAAAAACAGTACGTAAGCTGATAGGTGCATTCGGATTAATCCTTGCTGCGTTGTGGGCCACCAGACACAGTACAAAATGGTCTCTATTGCTAGAATACTGGCGGCCCCTTGCAGGATCGGCGCTAGCCATTCTTGCTGCCATGTGGGCTTGTCGGTGGTGTCTTTGGAAGTGGCGTTGGTATGGGCCTGAGCTTCAACTATTGAAGACCCTGGCCGCTCGCGAAAACGACCAACTCTTACCCTCCTTTTCGCTGCCGAAACTTCTGCAACTGAACAATGAACAAGTTCACTTCCACGTTGAGAGACTGCTGAAGTATGGCGTTGTTTCATTGTCGATGGAGGATCTTCTATTTCACGAACGAAAACAAGAATGTATATCACTCACAACGAAGGGGCGCAAGGAATGCCGCAGACGAGGAATACTTTCCCGGATGGCTGTTGGACTGAATGACCCTGAGCGCTTGTGATTGCAATGACGTCATACTGACAAAACCCTCAGCGTTGATTTGTTTGGGTCCACACTCAATCCATCCAGGGTGACGGCAGATCAAGGGTAAAGTAGGGCCTCACCCAAACATCCGCGCCGGATCAAACCCGGTGCCCTTGCCCGTGCCGCCGGTGGGATCGGCTTCACCGGCCAGGCGGGCGGGATCGGCGGCGCCGTAGTGGGCCAGCTCCTGCTTGAGCGCGGCGATTTGCTGGGCCTGCTTCACGCCCAGCGAGCGGTACACTTGGCCGGCCCCTTTCCAGGCCAGGGCTTCGATGACCTCTTTTGGCGTGATGTCCACACCCCGGGACAGCCGTTGCGACAGCCCTTCGAGGGTCTGGCGACCGCCGGGAGTCTGGAAGAAGATGTCGCCTTCCTTGCCCGTGAGCACCGTGGCGAACTCGCCCACGGCGTTCGGGTAGGCCCCCTGCAGGTCCTTGGCGATGTTGGTAGCGACCACGCCGCGCAGGGTGTTTGCCGAAGAGCTGACGTTTTAAAGGATACGAAAGTCACAATCCCATCAACACCCGCAACCGGTCTTCGACCTCCAGCATGGTGGCGGGCAAGACACTGCCCCAGCGAGTGAGGAGGCGGTCTTTGCTAATGGAGCGAACGGCCTCGCAGAGGAGGCCGGAGGGATTCGTGAGGCCGCCTTCGGGAGGCTGAACGACGACATGAAAGGGAATGTTTCTCAACGTGGAGGTGATCGGGATCACAACCACGAGATCAGCGCGGCTTTGATTGAAGCGGTCCACGGAGACGACCAGCACGGGGCGGCGGCCGACCTGCTCATGACCGCGAACGGGATTCAAGTCAGCGAGCCAGATATCTCCCTTCGCGGCGGATGGACCAGCAGGCATGATCAGGGGGCGTAGGGCTGGAGTCCGTCGGCGGTGGTACCGTCGAGTTCATTGAATTCGCGACGATAGCCAGCCGCAGCGGCGGGGTCTTCGGCAAGAGTGTCATAAGCCGCAGCAGCCTTTGCAAGGAAGCGCTGACGGCGGTAGGCTTCAAGTGCAGCATCGAGCACGACTGTCATGCTGGTATCGGCTTCGCGGGCGAGTTGAGCGAGGAGACGGCGCCCTGTTTCGGAGATGCGCACGGTGGCTGGCATGATTAGAGTTTACAATCATGGATACATTTTTGTCAACATGATCAGCCAGCTCCGAACATAACGCACCCCCTCTCTGGCGAGAGGGGGGGTGCTTCAAGACATCGGCACTCAGTGCCCAAGTGGCCTACCTTCCCCGGAAGGAACGCCCACCGCCACCTCCTCCACCACCACCGCCCTGACGGCCACCGCCACCACCACCGCCGGAGCGGCCTTGTCCACGTGGGCGTGGGTCGCGGTCGTCCAGTGCGCTGGGTGGCGGAGCGGCGGCGTTGTAGTCGAATCCTTCGGCGCGCTTGCGCACAATGCCGCGGCCAATGAAGCGCTCCAGGCTGCGCAGCGCCCCGCCGTCCTCGGAGGTGACAAAGCTCAGCGCATCGCCGATGGCATGGGCGCGGCCGGTGCGGCCGATGCGGTGCACGTAGTCCTCGGCGTGCATGGGGAAATCGTAGTTCACCACGTGTGAGATGCCGTCCACATCAATGCCGCGCGCGGCGATGTCGGTGGCGACCAGCACGCGAACAGCGCCGGACTTGACATCCGCCAGCGCACGCAGGCGCTGGTTCTGCGAGCGGTTGGCATGCAGGGTGGCGCACTTCACACCGGCCTGCTCCAGCCGCTTCGCCACACGGTCCGCGCCGTGTTTCATGCGGGTGAACACCAGCACCATGTCCATCGCCGGATCTTCCAGCAGGTGGGCCAGCAGGTTGGGCTTGAGGTGCTTGGGCACTTCATAAACAAACTGGGTGACGCTTTCCGCCGGATTGCTGCGCTTGCCGATCTGCACAATCTTCGGCGCGTGCTGGAACTCATGGGTGAGCGCTTCGATTTCCTTCGACAGCGTCGCGCTGAACATCAGCGTCTGGCGCTTCTTCGGCAACTGGCTGATGATGCGCTTGATGCTGGGAAGGAAGCCCATGTCGA
>CAINXC010000402.1 GCA_903854655.1 uncultured Verrucomicrobiota bacterium
CGAAGATGTGCGCGTTTCAGCCGAAGACCTGGCGGGCGCCGCAACCTGGCGCGCGCAGGCCGAGGCGCAGCGCCAGGCCGCCCGTGGCACCGGCATTCTCACGGTCGCCCTGCGTAAGGAGGCGCCGGTGGTGGATGGCAGGCTGGATGACTGGGCCGGGGTGGACTGGGCGGTGATCGACCGGCGCGGCACCGCCGCCAATTTCAACAGCGACAGCAAGCCCTATGACATCACCGGCGCGGTCGCCATCGCCGGCGACCGGCTCTACGCCGCCTTCCGCACCCAGGACGCCGCGCTTCTCGCGAACTCCGGCGAAACGCCCGTCGCGCCCTTCAAAACCGGCGGCTGCCTGGATTTGATGATCGGCAGCAACGCCGCCGCCGATCCCAAACGCCCCCACCCCGTGGCCGGCGATGAGCGGCTGCTGGTCACCCAGGTGAAAGGAAAGACCGTCGCGCTGCTGTATCACGCCGTGGTGCCAGGAACCAAGGAGCCCGTTCCCTTCTCCTCGCCCTCGCGCACCATCACCCTGGACCGCGTGGACGATGTGAGCGCCCAGGTGCGGCTAGCCATGAGCAGCGAAAAGAACGACAAAGGCAGAACCCAGAGCGCCTTCTATGAGTTCTCCATCCCGCTCGCCGCGCTGGGTCTTGCGCCCGCCGCTGGTCAGTCGATCAAGGCCGACATCGGCATCCTGCGCGGCAACGGTTTTCAAACCTTGCAGCGCGTCTATTGGAACAACAAGGCCACCGCGATCACGGCGGATGTCCCCAGCGAGGCGGAGTTGACTCCGGCGCTGTGGGGGAAGTGGGAGTTTAAGGAAGCGCGGTGAAGGGGCTTGCCAAAAAGTGGCTCACGTCGCCCTCGACGTGAAATCGAAACACCAGCGCGCAGCGCCATACATGGTTCGAAGCGCGTTGCCGTTTCGCAGCGCTGGGGACTGGAATCCAGGCGCTGCGCGCATTGGTTTTCGAACCCCGTCGAGGGCGACGGTAGCCACATTGGGCGCGCGCCATTGCAAACACCGCTGCCGGGCATTCGCCTGGGTTGCACCCCGTCCGCATGGGAGTTATGATCAGCTCATGTCAAACCCGCATGAGGATCCCGCCGCCTTGAAGGCGCTCCAGGACGCGATTTATCGCGACAAGGTGCTGCGCGCGCGCGGGATGACCGTGGCGGAGCGGCTCACGGAGGTGTTTGAGCAGTCTGAGCATCAATTCGGAATGATGCTCGCCGGCGCGATGGACCGGCTGGGGACCCGGGATGAAGAGGCCGGCTGGCAGGAGGTGGGGCGCTGGATGGACCGGCTGGACCGGATGCATGATCACGGGCTCTACGTCGCTGAAAAACCTGCCGCGCCATGACGCTCGAAGGGCTTGCAGTCAAACTGGTCGAAGCTGCGGAGGCATCGGGCGTGCCGTTCATGGTTGTGGGAGCCCTCGCTGCCGGAGCCTACGGGGTGCCGCGCTCCACCCGTGATGTGGACCTCCTGGTGGCCGTCAACGTTGGCGGAGGAATCGATGCGATGATCAAGCATCTGGCGCCCTGGGTTGACTTTGGTGCACAGGTGCTGTTTGACACCCTGACCTGGGGACGGCGGCAGGTGGGCAGGAGCCGAAGTTCGCCGCCCTACAAGGTGGAGCTGTTCGAGATGTTCGATGATCCCTTTGTGCAGGAGGAGTTCAGCCGTCGCCGCAAGGTTTTCGTCCCGATGCTGAAGGGCGCCACCTGGCTTCCCACCGCCGAGGATGTGGTGGTGCAAAAGCTTCGCTGGGGCCGCAACAAGGACCTTGATGACGCCCGGGATGTGCTGGCCGTGCAGGGCGTTGAAACCCTGGACATGGGCTATATTCAGGGCTGGTGTGCAAGGCACGGCACGACGGAGCGGCTGCGCGGCGTGCTGGACTCCATCCCTCCGCTGTAGTTCTGCCCCGCCCTTTTCATCAGGCGAGAAAAGGCGCTTGATGCGGCGGCGCTGGGATGGGAATACATTCGCTGCGCGCATTGGTTTTCGAACCCCGTCGAGGGCGACGGTGGCCACTTTGGGGGTTCGCAAAACCATTGACTCCCCCGGTCCATCCATGTTCTTTTGCGTAAGACATCTCATACAACCAGTGCGCCCCATGACATCCTCCCTCCTCACCAAAGGCACCTGCCTTGCAACCCTGCTGCTGGTGTCCTGAGGCTCGGTGCCTCTGCGGGCGGGGCCGCCAGGGGTGGTCAACCTCCGGTCCGTGGTGGTGCGCAAGGGCATTCTGGTGAACGGGAACCCCACGGATGTGGAGATCAAGGAGGTGGTGCCCGCCCTGCGCATGGGGATCGACGTGCCGCCCAGCCAAGCCCCCGAACTTGCCCCCGTGCCAGAGCTTTACGCTTTTGAACGGATAAACCATGCACAGGACCTGACCGTTGAAATGGCCAAGAAGCTGGTTTGCCATGCGGTGCAATCGAAGGTGACCAAGGAGATAATTCAAGAGATGATCCAGGATGAAAAAGCCTTTCCCTCACGCTATCGCCTCTGGGTAAGGTACTTGGTGTTCATTACTCAAGGCAATCTCAGGGCGATGCCATTTCGCAGCACTGGGAAGGGAATCCAGGCGCTGCGCGCATTTGTTTTTGAACCCCGTCGAGGGCGACGATAGCCACATTGGGGGGCCAGCAAAGTGGCTCACGCGGCCCTCCGCGTGAAACCGAAAACCTTGCGCGCAGCGCCACACCTGGCTCCCAGCGCTTTGTTGTTTCATAGCACTGGGAAGGGGAGTCAGGCGCTGCGCGCATTTGTTTTTTGAACCCCGTCGAGGGCGACGGTGGCCACTTTGGGGGGCAAATCCCGTCGAGGGCGCTTTAGCGACATTGGTCACCTGCGGGGCGAGAAAGCCCGGCGGGCGGCGTTGGTTTCACTTCTCTTTTCACCTCACCTCACCTGCCATGAAACGCCTTCACGTCCTCAGCCTGTGCCTGTTCCTGCCTCTCGTCACCGCGCGCGCGGAGATCACGACGGGGAAATACGACCTCGCGGCGATCCGCGACGCCTCCACGCTGGAGACGACGGTGATCGAGGACTGGCATCCGGCGGCGAAGGACCCGGCGATCAAGATCAAGCTGGTGGAGATCACGGTGTGCGAGTGGTGGCCGGGGCAGAAGGTGCGGCTGCCGGTCACGTTCAGCGCCCCGGCGCAGGGCGGGCCTTGCAAGGAGCTGGTGGTGGGCAACCAGGCGCTGGTGACCAAGGCTGCGCCGCCTGCGGGCTCGATGCTGCGGCTGCTGAAGGACCGGGGCGTGGGCATCGCGCTCATCGGCATGGTGCCGGTTGACACCATGCTTCCGTTAGGTCTCGACACCGGCATGAAGGAGCACCTGCTGCAGAGCAGGGACGTGCGCTTCACCCCGGCCTGGATCTGGGGCATCAGCGACATGCGGGCGCTGACGGCGGCGCTGGCGGAGAAGGAGGTGTTCCAGCCCGCGAAGGTGATCGCCACGGGCGGCTCCAAACGCGGCGTGGCCTCGGCGGCGGCGGGCATTGCGGACGACCGCTTCACCGGCATCATGCCCGTGGTGGCGCCGATCATCGACAGCCCCGGCGGCCCGTATGTGGAGGGCATGATGCCGCCGGAAATCACGCGCATGGACAACCAGTTCCTCAACGCCATCCCTTCGGGCAAGTTCAAGAACGTGCCCGTCGCCGCGCCGCCGTTCCTGGTGTTCCGGCAGAAGGCGCGCTCCGACGAGCGCATCACCTTCAAGGAGGCCTTCGAGGCGGGCTGGAGCCGCGAGGAGATGACCACGGCCTGCACCGCCGCCTGGGAGGTGTGCCGCACCACCAACTACCTGCCCGCCCTGAAGAAGCGCGGGCTGGAGATCTTCTACAACGAGGGCTCCAACGACAACGTGGGCCCCGGCCTGCTAAAGCTGGGCGAGCGCTTCCCGGATTTCACGATCTACGTGGTGCCCGGCGGCCAGCATGGCGGGGCCAAGGAGGCGGGCTTCCTGAAATCCGTGGGCGGCCTGCCGGATGTGGAGGAAAACCTGTACGCCTTCGGTCTGCACCACTTCTTCAACGCGCGCCCGCTGGTGGCCACGCCGAAAGTGACGAGCCAGTGGGACAAGGCAGCGCAGCGTCTGCAAGTGACGGTGACCTTCCCGGACGCCAGCGAACCGCAGAAGAACGACCTGTGGTGGTCCCTGGACCGCCATCCCGATTATACCCTGCAGATGGAGTACGATGAATGGCAGTCCGTGCCCCTGCACCAGACCGGCCCGGCCACCTATGCAGGCGAGGTGACGCTGGAAGGCAAGCCGAACACCGTGGATTTCGTCACCGTACACGCGCACACGGCGGCGGGCTCGACCCTGACGCTGTCCGGGCCGCTGAAGCGGGTGGAACTGCGGTAGATGACGGAGGGGACAGAGGAATGATACCACGATGAGTTGAACACGAGTCTGGAGGCTCGGGCAGGGCGATCCGTTGTGGCTGGGCTCTTTGAGCCCGGAGGCCCGGGACCGGGCCGAAGCCGGTTGCCCCTTTTCAGTCACTGCCCAACAAGGTCCTGTGCGAGAAAGCGGCGCATCAGGTCCGGCTTCAAAGAAGCCAGCCACAGCGGAACTCGCGCGGCATAAGCCGGGGATGCGATCTGTTTCACCCTAAAAAAGAGGGATGGAAAACAGAGGAATGGGGACAGGGGAATGAAACACAAGCCCCCGATCATTTTCATCCATTCACCCGGCGAGTGAAGGCATCTTTCGACAACAATCCCTGCTCCTTCATTCCCCTGTCCCCATTCCTCTGTCTATCATTTCTGCCTATAGGTTGTGACAGCGGCGCACCAGCCCTTTGTCCAGCCCAATCAATCCGAAATCCGAAATCCCAAATCCGCAATCCGCAATCCGCAATCCGCAATCCGCAATTTACCGCACCCGGCTGTCGAGCTGGAACACCTGGCCGGAGATGTGGGTGAAGCTGTCGAGCTGGGTGATGAAGCGCGCGGCTTCGGTGGTGGTGTTGAGGCGGCCCAGGGCATGGCTGGCGAGCACTTCCGGGCGGCGCTTGTCGAGCACGGCGCGGGTCATCTTGGTTTCGAGAAAGCCGGGCAGCACGCAGTTGCAGCGCAGGTTGTGCGGCCCGTGTTCGAGCGCGAGGCTGCGGGTGAGGCCGATGAGGCCGGCCTTGGCGGCGGCATAGGCGGCCTGGCCGGCGGGGCCGCTGAGCGCGGAGAAGGAGCCGATGTTGAGGATGTGGCCGGCACCCTGCGGGACCATGAGCCGCAGGGCGGCGCGCGAGCAGCGGAAGGCGCCATCCAGGTTCACGGCCAGCACGCGGTCCCATTGTTCCTCGGACATTTTGGCGATGAGGGCGTCGTCGATGAGCCCGGCGTTGTTGATGAGCAGGTCGAGGCGCTGCAGCGGCGCAAAGAAGGCATTCACGGAGGTGCTGGAGGTCACGTCCAGCACCGCCTTGCCAGGGGCGTGGACGGTCCATCCATCCGCCTCCAGACGGGCGCGGATGGCCTGGGCGAGATCGCCTTCGCCGCCGGTGATGAGTGCCGCCTTTGCTGCCATGGGCGCAGAGTGCAGGCGGCCGCTGGCGACGTCAATCGGCAGCGGCGGTGAACATCACGGCATGCTGGTCCCAGGTCGTCTTGGCCTTGGAGATCTCGGCGAGGTAGCGGATCACCTCGGTGAGCGGCACATCGCTGAGCGCGAGGGTGATTTTGGCGCTGTTGAGCTCGGGGCTTTTGACCACGAAATTGGGTTGCACCTTGCCGTTGCTGGCGTTCTTGGCGAAGATGCCCAGCGCCTCCAGGCCCTCGGCCAGGGTTACATCGGTCACCTGGAATTTCGGGATGATCACGGCGCGGTACTGCTTTTGCAGGGTGGACTGGCCCTTGGTCTGCACCTGGATCTGCGCCAGCAGCGCCTTGGTTTCGAAGTGCCGGGGATTCGCCGCCAGCACCTGCGACAGAAGCTCGCGCGCGAGGTCCAGGTTGCCGCTGTAATAGGCCGCGCGGCCTTGCTGGAACAGCGCGTTGAGGTCATCCGCCGCCGGTGCGGGGGACGCAATGAAGGCGCAGGCGGCGAGGATGAGCAACGCGCGCCGGCCAAGACAAGACAGGATCGTTTTCATGGGCCGATTGCATCAGAAAGCAGGCGCAGGGTCAAGCCTGCTGGCGGGCGGTGTTTTGGCCCTCTCCGATCCCCTCAACGCCAACGGCATTCCGCAACGCCCGAGGGGCAGTTCAAGCGCCCGTAGGTGCGCCGTTGTTCAGCCGCCGCGCAGCAGCGTGAGGGCGGTGATGATGGCGGCCACGCTGCTGTGCATGAGCATCGCCGCGCCGAGGCGGCCTGTGTGCAGCTTCAGCGAGGCGTAGGCGGCGCCATACAGGAAGGCGGTGACCATGCCAGTGACGCTGGAGCCGTGGGCGAGGGCGAAAATCAGGCTGGAGAAGAGCACGGCGGGGACCGTTCCAAGGGCGTTGCGCAGGGTGGAAAGCAGGAAGCCGCGGTAGATGATTTCCTCGACGAAGGGCGCGATGACGACCACCTGCGCCACGCTGAGCAGGGTGCCCAGGGCGCCGTAACCGCCGGGTGACCGGCTCAGGGCGTCGTACAGGCTGGAGCCGCCCAGGTGCCAGCCGTCGAGCATCCGGGGCAGGGGTTCCAGGCAGAACACCAGGGCCACGGCGCAGGGGAAGGCCGCCAGCCACAGCCGCCGGTCGGCGAAGTCCGCAGGTTCAAAGCCCAGCACATCGCCCAGCGTGCCCCAGCCGGCGGCCACGCATTCCTTCACGCCGTAGGTGGTGGCCACCACCACCAGCATGTTGAAGGCAAAGCCGAGGCAGGCCGAGAGCTGATATACCGTGAGGAAGTCGTGCTGGCCGGCGGTGGAGATCAAGGGCACGACCATGCGCGCGAGCGTGCCCCCTAGGAGCAGGAACAGCCCGCGCAGCGACAGCACGCACAGCATCAGCGGCACCGGCCACAGCCGCTGCACGCGCTCGCAGTACGGCCACACCTTCCAGGTGCCGTTGAGCACCTTCAGCGCCGGGAAGGCCAGGAGCAGGGCGATCAGACCCAGCGCGTCCGGCAGGGAGTCGGCAATTCTCAGCCGCCACCAGGCCAGGCGGCCGGAGGGAGCGTTGCCCGCCGTGTCCTCGCCACCAAGGCGGGCCACGGTGGCCACCCACCAGTCCCCCGGCCAGGCCTTTTCCAGCGCGTCCAGCTTTTGTTCCTCCTGCGGTTCCAGGGTCTGGTGCAGGAGGGCCTTTTGCACCGCATTGAAGTAAGGGCTGGCTTTCTTCGGCTCCTTGACCGCCGCCAGGGCCTGCGACGCCGGGTCGCGCTCGTCGAAGCGCAGCCACACCACCGCCTCGTCCACGAGCTGCGCGTCGTTGGCCAGGCCCGCCTCGTGCCACTGGCGCAGCAGGGAGGCCACCTCGTGGCGGCGGCGGGGCAGGGAGGCGGCGTCACCGTTCTGCTCGGCCTGGTCGCAGGCCAGCATCTGCTGCGCCACACGCTCCCGGAAGGCCATCTGCAAATGCCAGTCCGCAGCAGGCCGGCGCGTCAGCGAGACAAGCACCAGCCACCCCGGCAGCATGACCACGACGAGGGGCCACAGAATGGATTTTTGACTGACGCGATGACCGAGAAGCATGGGTGGAAGCCGCTGGTTATCGCGGTTTCAAGCACGGAACGCAAGCAGGAGAAGGCGTCGGCCCGCGTTCCGAGCATCATGGGCGCGAGGCGCAGGGCGCAGGGTGGACGGCGGCTTCACGACCGGGAGCCGCCCGTGATCCACGGGGGCGACGGCGTTCCGCCCAACCCATTGACTGCCATCGCCCGGCGCAAGGTGGGGCGCGTTGGCCCAACGCGCCGTCATTGCAGGCCGAAGGGCTTCGTTCGTCCCCTGCCTGCCTTCGTTGGTTCCCGCCCGCCAAGGGTGTCAAAAACGCAAAGCGAACACACAACGAAGCACAACAGGATACACCAGACTACACAATCGCATATCACGCCCTTTTCATCCGCCGGTTCGAGGTTATTATCCACTCCATGCCAGGCGGGCATGTGTCCGCGCCTGGAAAACACCGGTCCTCCTGCGGCGACACCATGGCCTCCACCCTTTCTTCAGCCCCTTTTCCAGGCGGTTTGTATAGTACATTATCGGACACTAAGGCCGAGGCGACGGCCCAATCCCCGCCGGTTTTCAGCGACGCCCCCGGCGCAGGCGACATCTTCAGCCGGCTTCCCACCGCATCAACGCAGGGCCGGGGCCAGGACGGCCCCTGGGGCGGCGCCCGGCTTCTCCCCTGCGACCCGGTGCCGTGGAGCCCGCCGGGCCGGGCTTCAGACTCAGGCGACGCCTCCGTGAAACCGCCGCAGCGTCCCGCCGATTCGCCGCCCGCCGCCACCTCAACCAATGCCGACCTGTGGCCGCAGATCCGCATGCAGGACTACCCGCCTGACCCCGCGCTCTCGCCGGAGCAGCAGTCCCTGCATGAGATCAACCTCAACGCCGCCCGCCTGCGCTCCCGCGCGGCCATGCTGCAACTCCAGGAGAATGACCTGGGCGCTGCGCAGCAGGCCCATGACGCCTCGCTCGCCCGCCTGCAAAACGGCGTCACCGGCCCGGAGTCGCGCCAGGCGCTGGACCAGCACGACTACAACCGCGCCGACCTGGCCGTGCGCCAGCACACCCTGCGCACCGGCCGCGAGCAGCTCCAGCAGGCGCAGGCGGATCAGGACGCCCGCGTCCAGGCCCACCAGGAGCGTTTTGCCCCGCATTTTGAAAGTACACTATCGGACACTATTGAATCTGACGTGCCTTCACCCGAAGCCCCTTCGGGCGATGCGGCGCCGGTCCCGGAGCCCGCCGCCAGCAACGACTCCCCGGCCCCAGCGTCACCCGACGCGGCGATTGTGCCCGTCAGCCCTGCGGACGGAGACGGTCAGCCGCCCGCAGTTCCGCAACCGGCCAGCCCGCCAGCGTCTGCTAATGACCCGCTCGCGGCCTATGAGGGCGTTATCGGGCAGACCCTGGCCGATCTGACAAAAGATGATCCCGATGATGCCGCCAGGATCAGCCAGCGATTGGAAAAAGTGCCTCCGGGCGACCGCGAGCAGGTGCTCAATGCCATCATCGCCCGGCACAAGTCCGGTGATCGCGGCAGCCCTCAACCAGCCCCGCCACCGGGTGTCAACACGCCGCCTGTCAGCACGGAGTCGCACACCATCTCAGGCAATCCTGGCGACATCACCATCAACGGCGTGCGCCATGTGGATACCGGCAAGGAGCCGGCCCCCGCACCCTCCGAGCCCGGCTTTTCCAATCACGACAGCGGCGCGCCCCTGACGGCGGAGCAGTTCATGGCAGGACTGGAGGCCGGCGGCCTCCACCTGAGCCCCAAGGACCGCGCCCAGATCGAAGAAATCTACAGCCGGCGGCTCAAACCCGAGCCACCACCCACCTTCCTCGACAAGTTCCTGGCGGCGGTGCAACTGCCCTTCCAGGGCATGTGGAACTACGCCGTGCCTTCGCGCAGCGGCGACCCCAGCGCTAACAGCGCGGCGAAGACTCTCGGCATCGACTTCCCGATGGATGCCGAGCAGACCCAGGCATTTCAAGAAGGCACGACTGGTCTGCTCCAAATCGCCGGCGCTCTGGTCGGTGGTGCCGCTATTGATCCTGAGACGGGCCTTCCATCCTCGAAGCCTGCCCGCCCTTTTCAATCGGGTTCCTTTGAGCCTCAGGTAGGACTGTCAGGCACGCCAAGACCCGGAGTGAATCCGCCTCCCGAGGCGCAAAATCCACCGGCCAAGCAGGCCCTGGAAAATGGCCCCATCCGAGGGTCAGGAGGGCCTGGCAAGGTGTATGAAATCTCCGCAGAGCAGCAGAAAACCCCGGCGCCCTATCTTGGAAAGACCATCCGCCCCGAGGTCGAAGACCGGATGAAAGACCGGGACCATCGGGCAAAAACTCTCGACGGTGCCCCGCCAAAGGCAAAAATACTCGCTCACGAATTGACTCCGGATGAGGCGGCCGGGGTCGAGGCCTTGCTGATCAAGCAGAGAGGGCTTGAAAATCTGTCCAACAAAATACATGGTCTCGACGTGGATCTGCCAAAGAACCAGGAGAAAATCCGGGCAGGAAAACGGGTGCTGGGACAGGAGTAACCTATGAGCAACGCAGCTTTTTGGAACGAATTTGCCAAACGGTCGGGACGCCTTGCCGTGTGGTACCGCAATGGATCGGCCCGCAAGGCGTTCGATGAGATTGATGAGCTTATGGCGGCAAACGGCCATCACTTTTGCTTCGACATCGGTCACAGTGACGGCAACGTCGGTCTGTTCATTACCCCTGAAGGGGATCCCAAGCTGGCCGCCGCCATCGATTCGCTCGTTCGATCCGCTCCCCTGATTCCGGGCTGGAACATCTTTGGCCGACGGCAAAAGAAGGATCCGTATGATTTTCGCGCGATTCTTCGGCATCTCTACTGGCTCGACCCCGCCGACTGCAGGTTCAAGATTGAGCCGGGCCGGCCGCCGCAAATCACTCTTTTTGTGCCTGAAGCCCAGGACATCACTCCGCAGGAGCAGGCCGACTTTGCGGACGTTTTTCTATGGCATGCCCTGGGGGAAGGCAATGTGATGGATGCAATGATCAAACCGGTGGTCAAAAAGGGGATCCCTGATGGCAAGCCACTTTTGTCGTTGGATGAGTTCCTGGCGGAATGTGATGCCCGGTTTGGATTCAAATAACCCCCGTGCACAGAGGTTTGTTTCTGGCCGTGGCTGCTGACCAGGTGACAAACTCATGACACCGAAGGAAGAATGCGAGCAGATGGACACTGACAGCACAAATCTCTGGCCTGATGTGATTCAGGCCCACTATCAAAGGGCGTGGTCAACCATCGACATGGTCCATTGCCTCCTCGACAAAGAGGACATCAGGCCCGGCATGGAAGGGTTCAGCGTGCTGGAGATCCCTCCCCATGGCAGCATGCTGCTGTGGACCTATGCCACCTGCGGCATGTCAAAGCCGGAGGACAAGGCCCCCCTTGAGCTTCACCTGTATTCACGGACGCAGGATGAGGGGCACATCGAGCTGCTCACCGCCATTGCCAACTACCACATCACAGGCGCTCCACTGGGGCTCTGGCATACGGTCAATTTTGGCAGGCCGTGGATGCCTGGCTCGCAATGCGACTATGGGTTCATCTCGCTGCCCTATCTGGACGGGCCCAGGCTCGAGGTGCGCGAACTGGGCCCCGTGACCGTGCGCTTCCTGTGGCTGATACCGATGACCTTTGCGGAACGGGAATACAAGAGGGAGCACGGTGCGGAAGCCCTCGAAGCCCTGTTTGATCAGGGAGGATTTGATTATTCCGACCCGGCACGGCCGAGCCTGGTGTGAATGACGGGCGGAAGGGGGACGAAAGTGGGCAAACGGATGCCGGGGCAATCATTGGTCAGCTCAAAGGAGTAAATGACGGAGAGAAAATCATCATTCACATTCATTCTAAACCCGCAAATGAACCAGATTGACCGCCTCATCACCCGGTTTGCGGGGGCTCCGCTTTGTCGCGTGCCGCCTCCCTTGGCTGATCAAGCCGCCAGCGAGGGCTGGCGCAGCCTGCTCCGCGCCTTGTCACAACGCAACGGCTTCCATGCTTTCGAGTCCGCGTTGCACGTGCTGCCGCTCGGCGAGGAATGCCCCCCTTTTTGATGTCATTGAATGGAACCGGCCAGGCCTGTGGAAGTCGCACTACGCCCGTCACCGGCTCGACCAATGGACATGCTTCGCGGAGAACATTTTCGGCGAGCCCTTCTGCTTTGGCGACAAGGGCTTTGGCCGGATGGATGCGGAAACGGGCGGGATCGAGATGCTCGGCGCGAGCCTGGACGACTGGGCGGGGGCTATCCTGGCTGATCCCGATTACCATCTTGGCCATTCGCTGGCCCATGCGTGGCAGGCAAAGCATGGAGGAATCGAGCCTGGAATGCGCCTGGTGCCCCGGCGACCCTTCATCCTGGGCGGCGGATTCGAAATCGACAACCTGTACCCGCTTGAATCGTTGCAAGCCATGAGGTTCCGGGGCGACGTGGCAACCCAGCTTCACGATGTGCCCGATGGCTCGACCGTGCAGTTTGTCTGCCAATGAGCTGCGGCGCGCTTTCCTCGGCCCCTCATCGGGAGGTCGTCGAATTCGGAGCTCGGCGCAGGGTAGGGCGGTTTGTCCCAAACCGCCGTCGCCGAGAGGCCCAAGACCCCCAAAGTCCCATCGCAGGAGCGAAGCCCCACGGCCTGCGATGACGGCGCGTTGGGACAACGCTCCCCACCCGCGCGCGGAAAAGACGAGACTTCCTGGCAGGACGGATCGGGCGCAGCCCGTTGTTGACGGCCTGCGGCAAGGCGGAGTCACCCAGAGGCTCATTTGGCCGCAAAGGGGCAGGGAGGCAGAGGCCGCAGAGAACTTTTCACCCAGCGGGCGAAGACATCTTTCGACATCAATCCTTGCTCCTTCATTCCTCTGTCCCCATTCCTTTGTCTTTCGTTTCTCGTTATAGGATGAACGGATCTGATTGTCCTTCTCCCATTCGTCTGCCCCCTATTCGGTGAGTTTGCCGTGGCGGTGGTTCATGCCGGAGACTCTGAGCGGCCCGGTGCCGTGTTCCTGAACTGAGCCGCGCTAAAGCGGGCACAACGAGCGGTGCAAACGAGCAGGGCGCCGCCCCAACTCCGCTGATTTCCCGCTTGTTCGCGCTGGGAACGCCCGCACATTCCCGGCTTTATGTCGGATGTCGCGGCTGCCCTTACCGAAGATCTCGCCCGGCGCGCGCCTCATGAGGCTGCGGCGCTGCTCGCCGAGCGTTCGGACGAGGAGGCGGCCGCTGCGCTGCTCTCGGTCAATCCCATGATGGCGCAGCAGGTGCTGCATGAGCTGAGCGACGAGAAGCGCTGCGGCGTGCTGGCCGCCGCGCCCATCGAGAAGGCGCACCAGTGGATGCACAACCAGCAGTACCCGGAGGACAGCGTGGGCTGGCTGATGGAGCCGCCGGTGGCGGTGTTCCGCCCGCAGATGACCTTGGGCGAGACGATCGAGGCCCTGCGCCACCTCACCAAGAAGGCTTTCATCACCTACGGCTACGTGACGGACGAGAGCAACAAGCTCATCGGCGTGCTGGTGATGCGCGACCTGATGCTGGGCGACCCGAAAAAGCTGCTCAGGGACGTGATGTGGACCAACGTGTTCAGCCTGCGGCCTGACATGGCGCTGACCGCCGCGATGAAGGCCTCGCTGAACCGCCACTTCCCGGTTTATCCCGTGTGCGATGCGGAGATGCGGCTGGTGGGCCTGGTGCGCGGGCAGAACCTGTTCGAGGCGCGCGCCATCGAGATCAGCGCCCAGGTGGGCACCATGGTGGGCGTGGAGAAGGAGGAGCGCATCACCACGCCGGTGCTGCGCAGCCTGAAGCTGCGCCACCCCTGGCTCCAGGTGAATCTGGTCACGGCCTTCGCCGCCGCCGCCATGGTCGGCTCCTTCCAGCATACCCTGGACCGGGTGATGATCCTGGCGGTGTTCCTGCCGGTGATGGCGGGGCAGTCCGGCAACGCCGGCTGCCAGGCTTTGGCCGTGGCCCTGCGCGGCCTGACCTTGGGCGACATCAAGACCGGCCAGGAGCGCCGTCTGGTGATGAAGGAGGGCCTGCTGGGGCTTCTCAACGGCGTGCTGGTGGGTTTCACCGCCGGTTTTGGCATGTGGGCTTTCGCCGCGCTCAAGCACTACCCGCATTCCTACCTGCTGGGCTTCGTGGTGGGCATCGCCATGATCGCGAGCTGCATCTTCAGCGGCCTCGCCGGGGCCACCATCCCGCTGGTTCTGCGCCGTTTCGGCGCTGATCCTGCCACGGCCAGCAGCATTTTTCTCACCACCGCAACCGACATCGTCAGCATGGGTTTCTTCCTGGGACTCGCCCGCTGGCTGGTGTTGTGACGCGGGATTTGTTGAACTACCCCCCGGCCCGCCGCCGTACTGCTCTGATCATGCGCCTGCTTCTCACCGCCCTTCTGCTGGCCGCGCTGCCGTTGGTCGCCAAACAACCCAAGCCGGCTCCTGCATCCTCCGACGCCTCGCCCGCCGACGAGGGCGCGACTCGGGTGGCCGAGCAGGTGAAGCCCTCCCTGGTGAAAATCACGCAGATGGGCCGCGAGGGCGCCGACGGCCTGGGCTCGGGCTTTGTGATCAGCGAGGACGGGCTGATCGCGACCAACCTGCACGTGGTGGGCCAGGGCCGCCGCCTTCAGGTGGAGACCAGCGACGGCAAGACCTTCGAGGTGAAGGCGGTTCATGCCTCCGATTACCATCTCGATCTGGCGATTCTCAAAGTGGAGGCGAAGGGGCTGAAGGCGCTCACGCTGGCGGATTCCGACAAGGCTCGTCAAGGCCAGCCCATTGTCGCCATGGGCAACCCCCAGGGGCTTGCCTTCAGCGTGGTGCAGGGCGTCATCTCCGCCACCCGCGAGATCGAGGGCAACTCCATGATCCAGGTCGCCATGCCCATCGAGCAGGGCAACAGCGGCGGCCCGTTGCTGGACCGCCAGGGCCGCGTGCTGGGGCTGCTCACGCTCAAATCCATGCGCACCGAAAACCTCGGCTTCGCCATGCCGGTGAACGCCCTGAAAAAGCTCATCGCCAAGCCCAACCCCGTGCCCATGGACCGCTGGCTCACCATCGGCGTGATGGACCCCCGCCTGTGGAAGACCCTGATGGGCGCGCGCTGGACCCAGCACTCCACCATCATCAAGTCCGAGCTCCAGGGCGAGGGCTTCGGCGGTCGCACGCAGTGCCTGTGGCAGGGCGTCGAGCCCGTCGTCCCCTTCGAGGTGGCGGTGAGCGTGAAGCTCGACGAGGAAAGCGGCGCCTCCGGCCTGGTGTTTTGCAGCGATGGCGGCGACAAGGGCTACGGCTTCTACCCCACGGCGGGCCAGCTTCGCCTGACGCGCTTCGACGGCCCCGATGTGTTTTCCTGGACGCCGTTCCAGACCGTGGAATCGCCCGCCTACCACCCCGGCGAATGGAACGACCTGCGCGTCCGCGTCGAGGAGAAGCACATCACCTGCTTCGTCAACGGCCAGAAGGTGATCGAGCAGGATGATGAGGAGTACCGCAGCGGCAGGGCCGGCCTGTGCCGCTTCCGCGCCCCCGGCGCGCAGTACAAGAACTTCCGCGTGGGCAGCGACCTCACGGACAAGCCCATCCCCGCCGAGATCGCCGGGCAGGTGACCAAGGCCTTGGACGCCTACGCCGCCCAGCCCGCAAGCAAGGAAGGCACCCTGGACGCCCTGCTGAGCGACGCCGCTGTCTCCCACCGTCTGGTGGTGGAGCGCGCGAAAAAGCTGGAGCAGGAGGCCGCCGCCCTGCGCAGGCTGGACGTGGCCCTGCAGCAGAAGAACACCGCCCGCGCCCTGTCCCGCGAGCTGGCCAAGCCGGAGGACAAGATCGATCTGTTCCACGCCGCCCTGCTCATCGCCAAGCACGACAACGCCAACGTCGATCCCGCGATGTATCACCGTGTCGTGGACCGCATGGTGGACGAGCTGAAGGCGGACGCCGAGATCAAGAAGGGCGGCCTGCCCGCCGTCAAGCGCCTGAACCGCTACCTGTTCGAGGAGAACGGCTTCCACGGCAGCCGCCACGACTACGACAACATCGCCAACCGCTACATGAACGAGGTGCTGGACGACCGCGAGGGGCTGCCCATCACGCTCGCCGTGCTGTACCTTGAGCTGGGCCGCAAGCTGGGCATCCAGGGCCTCTCCGGCGAGGGCCTGCCGGGGCGCTTCATGGTCGGCTGGCGCAAGAGCGAGTCGTCGCCGGTCACGCTCATTGATGTGTTCGAAGGCGGCACGCTGCTGAGCGTGGACGACCAGGCCGTGCAGGCCCTGTTTGATCCCCGCGCCGACCCTGCCGAGGAACTGCTGCGGCCCGCCAGCAAGAAATCCATCGTCGTGCGCATGATCAACAACCTCATGGGCGTGGTGGGCGGCGACGACGGGCTGCGCACCGAGATGGTGCCCTATTTGAACCTCATGCTGGAGATCGATCCCGGCTCCTGGCGCCAGCGCGGTCAGCGCGCCATGATCCGCATGCGTGGCAAGGATGTGGCGGGCGCGAAGGAAGACATCGGCAAGATCCTGGAAAGCCCCCCGCCAGAGATGGACGAGGACCAGATACAGCAGCTTCAGCGCATGTTCCAGCAGCTCGGCGAAGGCCCGCATTGAGCGGGGGCTCATGCTGTAGCTGGGGTCTTTGACCCCGGAGGCGTGGGGGAGTTCTTTGCTTCTGCCCGAAGCACAGCGCAACGACTTGATGACTTTGCCTGGCGTTGTGGTAAATCTCCGCTTCATGAGCGTGACTCATGATCATCACCGAGCTTCCCAAGCTTACCGCCGCTGATTTGCTGGCCGTGCGCCGCAAATTGATCGAAATCAGCGAGGAAAACGAGGACATCGCCCTGTGCGATGCTTCGGCGCTTGAGGGCGCCCTGCTCCTTGATCAAATGGAGGCCGAGGACCGTGCGCGCGGCTCGCGGTGAGGTGTGGATGATCGACTTCGGCCTTGCCGCAAAGGTTCGCCCGGCGCTCTTGCTGACCGGCGAGCCCTCGGATGACGAACTCGACTTGTTCACGGTGCTCTTGCACACTATTTCTATGTGCAGCAGAAAACACCTCTTTGACACGCCATGAAACTCCTCACAACAACGGCACTGGTTCTATTTGCGGTATATCAAATTGCATCACCGGGGCTGGCATTTTCAGCCCTGATCGATGTCATTCGTGACGCGAATGCAGCGGTTGCCAAAGATTCAACGAAGCTTGAGGAAGCCGTTGATGTCGCCGCCCAGCATCTTGCTAAGCTTCCCGCGAGCGAGTCAACTTCGGCCCTTTACAGTTGCCTGAAGTTACCACGAAATGAACAAATGCGGTGGGATATTGTGTTTCGAATCGTCGAGAGATTGCCAAATTTCGACATGAATGAGTGGGTGTCGCGGCTTGGGCGAGAAGACGATCCATTTGTTACCGACTACGCAATCAAAATCGCCTCCTCCAGTCAGAAAGCCGACTCTGAACTGCTCCTTGCCTTCTTGCATCGCTCGTTATCCGACAAGCGAGTCGGGCGAAAACTCACAGGAGAAGCAAGAGCTTACGCCAAGGAAGGACTCCGCATATGCGATGATGTGTTGAACATCCTTTGGGACCGTGAACCGGCTGCGAGTCGTCCACCGGGTTACCCGTTCGGAGTCAGCAACTCATCACCTAAACAACTCGATAAATTAATCGCCGAGTATGCACGGCGGTTCAATGTGCCTCTCACCGCAACTGATCCTGCAACCACCAAATCCACCTCAAAACCCACTCCTGGTGGTGCGCACGCTTCACCATAGCCAAAGGTGTTCCAAACAAGGGCAACCCCTCCAAGTCCTGAGCTGTCCGAATCAACGTCTTGGCTCGTGGGGGCCGTCGTTGAAAGGAGGCGAGTGTTTTCTGTTGCATAGAACTTCTGGTTCCAGACCAAGCAGGCTCAACAAGGTTGTCCCCAGTTCAGACGCAGCAATGTTCCCAGCTTGCATCGATGACGAGTTCGTCATACGTTGTGCGTATCGATATGAGCATCGTCACCGTTTCACCGAAATTCCAGGTCGTCATTCCACAGGCCATTCGTGACGTCCTTCGAATAACCGTGGGAGAGAAGCTTCGAGTGATGAGCTATGCGGATCGCCTGGAGTTCATTCCGGTGAGACCGGTTCAGTCGATGCGGGGATTCTTGCGCGGCATGGACGCCACGATTGAGCGGGAGGAAGACCGGTTGTGACCTCTGCGAACGTGGTGGACTCCTCCGCATGGCTTGAGTATTTCATCGACACGGAGAGGGCACCGCTCTTTGCCCCGGCGATTGAGGACACTGCCAACCTCATCGTGCCAGTGATCTCGCTTTACGAGGTGTTCAAAAAGGTTCTGCGGGAGAGGGGTGAGAACGACGCCCTCCAGATTGCGAGCGTCATGCAATCGGGAACGGTGGTGGATTTCGACGGCACGCTTGCAATGTCCGCCGCCCGTTTTCAGCTTCCATTGGCCGACAGCATCATTTACGCCACCGCCCAGCATTTTCAGGCGACGCTCTGGACCCAGGATGAGCACTTCGAGCATCTCCCAGGGGTGCGCTACTTTCGGAAGTGACAGGTGTTAATTTTTTCGCACCTTTTCATTGACGGGACACGAGCGGTGGTGTTAAAAAATTAACATGTCATCAGGCACCCAGCGGCTCAGCCGCCGCGAACAGCAGATCATGGAGATCATCTTCACCCGGGGCGAGGCCACCGCGGCTGAGGTGAACGCGGCCTTGCCGGACCAGCCCAGCTACTCCACGGTGCGAACGCTTCTGCGCATCCTGGAGGAGAAAGGGCATCTGAAGCACCGGGAGGACGGCCAGCGCTTTGTGTACACGCCCACCC
>CAINXC010000403.1 GCA_903854655.1 uncultured Verrucomicrobiota bacterium
CCGCTGCTCCTGCGGCTCCGGCCACCCCCGCACCGGCCGCTCCCCCCGCCGCCACTCCGCCGCCTGCCGCCAAGCCTGCTGCAACCACCCCTCCCGCAGCAGCTCCGGCCCCCACGCCCGCCGCAGCCACACCTGCACCTGCACCAGCACCTGCCGCCAAACCTGCGACGACAGCCACGACGCCCCCTGCGGCCAAACCACCGGTCCCGGCTCCTGCCGCACCAGCCAAGCCTGCTCCGGCCAAACCCGCGCCCGTCGCCGCCAAGCCAGCGCCTCCACCACCGCCAAAGCCCGTCTCCATTTTCAAGGACAAGAGCCTGGAGGCCGCCGTCCGCAAACAAGTCTTCGCCAAGCGCGACAACAGTGACCCCATCGTCGCCGCCGACGTGGAAACCGTGGCCGTTGTCGAAGGTCGTGGCCTCGGCATCAAGGACCTGAGCGGCCTGGAAAAATGCACACAGCTCGCCTCCCTCACCCTGCCCAAGAACCAGATCACCGACATCTCCGCGATCAAGGGGCTTGAAAGGCTGCAATTCGTGGATCTCTCCGACAACCAGGTGCAGGACATCACAGCGCTCGGCACCCTCAAGAGCCTGCAATACGTGGAGCTCACCAACAACAAAGTGGCCAGCATCGCCCCGCTCGGCGGCGTCACCACGCTCAACTCCCTGTACCTGACCAACAATCAGATCAAGGACGCCAGCCCGGTGTTCAAGCTGCCCAAGCTGTGGACCCTCTACCTCGAAGGCAACCAGGTCAGCAACCTCACCGGTATCGGCCAGTTGAAATGGCTCTCCATGCTCTCGCTCAAAGGCAACCAGGTGACCGACATCACCCCCCTCGAACCCCTGGGCCAGTTGCAGTTCCTGTTCCTGGACGGCAACAAGGTCACCGACCTCGCCCCGCTGCAGCGCATGATGAAGAAGGATTTCGACGGCGCCAAGGAATGGGCGCCCTACTGCAACGTCTATCTGGATGGCAACCCGTTGACGGACGCCTCCAAGAAGCAGGTGGAAGAACTCAAGAAGCTCGGCGCCCGCATTCAGCCCTGAACGGGCAGTTGATGGTTGGGAGTTGATCGTTGATAGACTGAAGGGCGGTGACATCTGATTGCCGGATCTTTTCTCAGGCCATCAACAATCCACCGTCCACTCTCAACCTCCCCGCATGAGCATCGCCGACTTCCTGCACGAAGACATCGCCCGGCGCGCCCTGCTCGCCTGCCTCATCATCGGCTTCTCCAACGGCTTCGTCAGCGGCTATGTGGTGCTGCGCAAGAGCGCCCTGCAAATCGGCACGCTGTCGCACTCACTGCTCCCCGGCCTCGCCATCGCGGTGCTGGTGGCGGGCCTCACCGCCTGGAGCGCGCTTGCAGGCGCGGTCTGCGCCGCCCTCATCGTCGGGCTGGGAGCCATGCTGCTGTCGCGCACCTCGCGGCTGGACCAGGAGAGCTCGATGGGCATTCTCTACACCACCGCCTTTGCCGTGGGCATCATCATCCTGAAAAAGCTCGGTCTGCAGCAGCAGCTCGAAGACTGGCTGTTCGGCAGCATCACCGCCCTTGGTGACGCCGATCTGTGGATCGCCTTCGGCATCAGCGTCATCGCCGTGCTCACGCTCACCGCCTTGCAGAGGCCGCTGCTCATCTATTTGTTCGAGCCCAATGTTGCCGCAAGCCTTGGCGTGCCCGTGCGGTTCCTCAACTACGCCCTGTTCGGCGTCGTCATCCTGGTGCTGATTTCCTCGCTGCAGGCGGTCGGCTGCATCCTCAGCGTCGGCCTGCTCGTCACGCCAGGTGCCACCGTCTATCTGCTCACGGACAACGCCAGGGCCCTGTTCTGGGGCGGCGGGCTCATCGGCGCCGCCGGCTCCGTCACCGCCTTCTTCCTTTCCTACCCTCTCGGCTGGCACATCAGCTCCACCATCGTGGTGGTCCTCGGCGGCTTTTTCCTCCTGGCCTACCTCTTCAGCCCCCGCTACGGCATCCTCGCGCAAATCAGGCGGGCCCGGGCTCTCTGACCGGCTGCATTTTACATCGAAAAACCCCTTGCGCCCATCGCTGCTTTCGCCATCATGCGCCCCTCGTTTTCAACAACGACATGGCTCGATAGCTCAGTTGGTAGAGCAGGGGATTGAAGATCCCCGTGTCGGCGGTTCGACCCCGTCTCGAGCCACCTCTCAAACCCTTATAGAATAAGGCTTCCAGAGGTGGCATGGCAAAAAGCAGTCTCAATAAGGATTGCCAGAAAACGCCCCAAAGCGCCAGTTGAGACACCTTGACTGGCACCTGGAAAACCGGCCATGGACGGGATGTTTTTGCCGTCCGACCCCATTCCAGGGGGCAGGGCCTGCCTTCCTCCCCGGTGTCTCGGATGTCACTGCTATTGGCTTCCCAGGGAGGGTCACAAAAACGCCCGGCTACTCCACACCCTCCCTCGCCTGCGAACGGGGTGTGATAGTGGTTCCCGACTGCTCCACACTTTGCCTCTCCTTCTTTTAGGGTGCGCCAGCGCAAGCGCCCGCATGAGCCCGGCGCGGTCCTCAGGGGCGGCACTGCCTGAAATGGTTTCCTTGCAAACCTCCACCACTTGCCAGCTCTTGGCGCTTTGCGTCTCTTCCTGATCTTGTCTCTACCAAAAAAAACCGGGCGGGGAAACTCCCGCCCGGCTCGGGACAGCCAACTTGGTATCAGCCTTCCCGTCTCACGTTGGATCAATGATGATGATGATCATGGCCGCCGCCGTGGGAATGACCACCACCGCCGCCACTGCGGTAATAACGGTGCCCGCTCGACCAATAGTAAAAACCGGGCGCGTCATCATATGAACCGCCATAATAATAGTTTCCCCCATAATATGGTTCTGCGGGATACGGATCAGGGTAAACAGGGTCGACGTGATAAGGGCCTACACCGATTCCGAGTCTGACGCCGCCATGGGAATGACCGTAGCCGCCATACACGTACCCGGGATGGTGGTGGGGATTACGGGCACTGGCAGTACTGGGGATGGCTACCAGGAGGCCGACGATGGCAAGAAAAGCACATAGAGTTTTCATCGTGTTGTTTGTGGGGGGTTAGTTGTTTTCGCGTGGCTTAGCACCCCAGCCACGCCCGATATTCATTCAATACCGAAAATAGTACAGGAGAGAATTGACGAATGGGGTGTACACCCCATTTCTTACAATTTAGTTGCGTTCGCCGGGCGAGTGGGGGCATCAGCCGCCTCTGCAAGGCTTGCAAAAGTGGCTGGCTTTTGCAAAGCTCGGTCAGCGGGAGCAGCAGCTCATGGACCGATTGGCGGAACGGCTCCAAGCACCACCGAAATGGAGCGTTTGGGGGCGGTTGCAGCCGTGGGGATTGGGGGGACTATTCCGATCTGCGGAAGCAACAAGTAGCCGTAGCCTTGCGCGACGCCTGACTGGTACACGATCAATCCCTGATAGGTGACCGTGGCGCTGCTTGCAGGCCCGGCCGAGGCGGTGATGCTGCCGCTGAAGGCACCCGTGCCCGGAGTGAGCACCGTCATCGTCACGTTGTCCGGATTGCTCGGAATAGTGACCTTGTTGGTGAGTCCGGTGGTGGTTGGATTGGTGATGCTCAGGGAGACGATCAAAGGAGGGCCGGACTGGGAGAGTGCAAAAGTGAGCTGGGCGTTGGAGGCCATATTGGGCAGGCCCATGACCACCTGACCCGCAGTGGGCGCAACGTAGCCGCCACCGTTTGCGGTGAGATGGATCGGGCCGAAGCCGGTGGCGTAAACCGTGTCCGTGGTGGCGGCGGTCGGCAGCGGCTTGTACCAGGATGGCGAGCCGGAGATGGTGTTGTTCACCGGGTGCGCCCCGGCCGTGACGGTGAGAGCACCGGCAAACGAGCCCTTGTTCAGGTAGAGCGGCTGATAAATCAGCACCTCTCCCTGCGGCCCAAGGAAGGTGGCGGTGGTGAAGGCATTGCCGTCCGCCAGCTTGCCGCTGGCGGTCAGGAGGCCCGTGGTGGCGGCCACAGTAAACGAACCATAGCCGTAGCCCTGCGGGAAGCTGGTGCTGGTGTCCGTCTGCTGCAGGCTGAAGGTGTAATAAGTCTGATAGGCCGTGGGCAGATTGGTGCTGCTCCAGGTGTTGCGCCAGGCGTTTGCGGCGGTGGAATTCGGTCCTCCATCGGAAAGCGTGCCGGTCAGTGAATTCGTCGAGCCGTCAATGAACACATCGAGTGTCAGCGGCGTGCTCCCCGTGCGAGGAATGGAAACGCGGCACTCGACCGGGTTCGCTGGCTGCCCGGAGGCCGCTGCGACGGCGATAAGCTGGCCGGAAATCGACTGCGTCGTTACGCCGGTGATGATCTTGCCGGTGAAGGAACCGGTGGCGGTGGGGGTCAGTTCAAGATGGGAGCCCACGGAACCGTTGAGCACGGGGTCGCGCTTGATCAGGCCGTCAAAGGCGCCCACGGTGCCAGCGGGCAGCGTTTGCACCACGATATCGAAGGCCGGCAAGGGGCCTGCCGTGCCCGCCGCATTCTTGGCACTCACAATGACGTGCGAGGTGACTCCGCCAACGGTTGGCGTGCCGGAGATCACGCCCGTGGCCTGGTTGATGGCAAGTCCCTTCGGCAGGCCGCTGACGGTGTAGGTCACGGGTGCGTTGGTGGTGGGAATGGCCAGCGAATAGAACCCGCTGACGATCGCCGGCGGGATGGTGGCAGGCGTGGAGATGGTCGGTGCCAGCACCCCGGCCTGACTGATGACGTAGGCTTTGCCCCCGATGGTGATGGTGCCGCTGCGCGGAGACTTGGATATGTTCGGAAGCAAGGTCACGGTCACGCTGCCGTTGTCCATGCCGGACGATGGAGACACCGACACCCAGGAAAGCACGTTGCTAACGGACCATGCCCCCGTGGCAGAGACCGCGATGCTGTAACTTCCGCCTGCCGCAGGGGGTGGAGGTGGAGGGGAGGGAAGCGAGCATGTGCCGGGGGTAAGCGTGACGGTCGCCGTCGAGGTGCCACCAAAGCCATCACTCACCACATAGGTGAAGGTGGTCACAGCCGCGAAGGTGGGCGAGGCGGTAAACACAAGAGTGCTGCCAGACTTTGCCACAGCGCCGCCGGAGGTTGGCTGCTTGAAGGAGAGGATGCTCAGGGTGTCCCCGTCGGGATCGCTGTCGTTGCCCAGCACGTCCAGCGTCGCCTTGGCGCCGGGAAGGACGACAAACGAGTCGGCACTCGCCGTGGGAGGGTTGTCCAAGGTTTTGAAGGTGAGGTCGGCCCCGTTGGCCCCGCCCGCGCTGCTCGCAGCCTGCAGCCGGAAGTGGTAGGTGGTGTGGGCCTGCAGCATGCTCGCCGTGGCGCTTACAGGCGTGGTCGTGGTCCCCATGACCGGCGACTGGGTGGCGGGGAGGACGCCACCGTAAGCGGTGGTGGTGCCCCCATCGAAGCCGACCTGGGTGGACAGGCCTTTGGCATTGACGCTGCCG
>CAINXC010000404.1 GCA_903854655.1 uncultured Verrucomicrobiota bacterium
CCAGGACCGCATCGACAACCTCGTGTTCATGGGCATGGGCGAGCCTCTGGCGAATTTCACCAATCTCCTGCACGCCATCGAATGCCTGAACGCCCCCTGGGGCGTGGGCATCGGCGCGCGGCATATGACGGTGAGCACCAGCGGCGTGGCGCCCAACATCAAGAAGCTGGCGGACTTCCCCCTGCAGGTGCGCCTGGCCATCTCCCTGCACGGCGCCAGCAACGAGGTGCGCGAAAAGATCATGCCGGTGAACCGCAAGCATCCGCTGGAGGAACTGTTCGAGGCGCTGGCCTACTGGAACACCCGGCGCAACCAGCGGCTGACGTTTGAGTTCATCTTGATCGCCGGGGTGAACGATTCACTTGACCAGGCCAGGCTGCTCGCGAAGGCGGCCAAATCCCTGCTGGCAAAGGTGAACCTGATCCCCTACAACACGGTGGAAGGGCTGGCCTGGGAACGCCCGAGCGAGGCGCAGCAGGACGCCTTCCAGGCCGTGCTGCTCAAGGCAGGCGTCACCGCCACCCTGCGCCGCGAGAAAGGCCACGACATCGCCGCCGCCTGCGGCCAGCTCCGGCTGAAGCAGGAGACGGAGGAAGGGATCATCGACTCGGTGATCCCGTCGAAGCGCATCACGATTGGCGCGGGGGTGGGGTGAGCGGATTGCTTGTATCCCAGTAGCTCATTTAGCGATCCCCACGGAGTTCATCCATGAGTTGTTGCAAAGGCACTCCCGGCTTGCCGGTCTGGATTCGTGCCCGCAACTCTGCTAGTTCCGCCAGCCAGGCTTGCCGGTCAGACATGCTGACGGATGTCACGGATGGCGATGGCTGGTCCAGCGGTTCCGCAACCATGACAGCAAAGACCACTGCTCCTGCGGGGGCAGCGCTGAGACAGTGGACTCGATTTGGACCAAGGTGCTCATGGAGACGAAGATGCACTCAGGGCCAGAGTTCGTCAAACCCAAGCCACACGATTCCCAGAAGTTCCAGCATGTGCATTTACACGCGCACTCTCGACTTCGCATCAGCTATTGCCTTGGGCAGCAAAGTATTGGGCTCTGACGGGTTCTCCATCATCCCATCCAGCATTTCAGCGTCTTGCAGTCTGAGCTTGATCACGCGTTCTCGATGACGATGAGGATCAGAAAAGTTATGGTATCCGTCGGATTTGTTTATGAGAAGTTAAATCGCAGATGCGTCACTCTCGTATCCTAGTCCTTCTCGGACTTTCAGAACAACATCGGCGAGCATTTGAGCCATATCAGATGGTTTAAGATCCGGTGGGAATTCAGCGCTCAAATTACCGCCTTCCAGCCGATGGAAATCTACGCCCAACCTGTCCAGCAACTTCGGACTCATTTCATTCCAGGCAACATTGGATGCATCAGTGAACTTGTATGTTGAGAATCCACGCGAGAACAAAACGAACCGCCAGCATTCCGACGAGGTGCCCAGATCCACGGAGATTGCTTGCTCCCGATGGGCTCCAGTGCATCGGACATGAGTCACCAGTGTGGTGCTTTGATAAATGGAATACTTCAGCTCCTCCGCATTGATTTGACTCAGTGGCGTCTCTGCAACACAGCGGCGCACTTCTGGGATCAACTGCTTACGATACTCCCAATAAACCCGATTGAGATCTTCTATTTCTCGCGCGTGCGCTGCCAGAAATTGGGTGAGTTCTGATTTGGAAGCGCCGGCTAGGTTTTCTAAGGTTTGCATAAAGTCGGAAAAATAGCTTACGTGTTTAAAATCGGCGCGTTTGGTGTAGTGACCTAGCAGAGGACGGACTGCTCCGATCAACTCCGAGAAACGTACAACTCGAAAACCAGATTTTTCGGCTTTGCGACGTTCGTCATTCGACAGGTCCCGCACGGTCAGGACGACGCGAAAGCAGTTCCCGGTCTTTGCGTTGGTTTTGATGGCGCTATCAGAAATCAGTGTGCCATAATCATCCAGGTCATTATGCAGCAATGCCCAGATTTTGGTTTCCACACCGATAACGAAGTCATCGGTCACAATCAGCAAATCCAGCTTCCCTCCCTGGTTAGTATAGACTTCACGATTTACCTGGGCCTTGTGAATCATAGTTTCCCACTGAATGTCGATGCACTTCATCAAGGCTCTCAGAAGCAAGTCGTCCATCCCATGTTCTCCTTCGGGATCAAGATAGAACGACAGCAGATTGCTGCATACGTTTTCGTAATGAGGATAGCCCGCCAATTCCAAGAATGTCCTCGGCTCCTTAAGCGCACGCAACCTGGCAAACTGGGAAATGAGTTGCTTGGGGGTCATCAGTGACGATGGGTGATAGCGTCAAAATTGCAAGGATCAAATGCGGATTAAATACTGAAAGTTGCCACCACCAAAACACCAGGGATCCTGCGTCATTCATATAGATGCTTACCGCAGGTCCGTGTTTTGGGGTCTGGTGTTGCATTTTACGTAAAATGCGGCATCCGCGCAGCCTCAATCGGGATCGTCGCGCAGGTCGTGACGAGCCGCTGCTGCCGCACCCCGCGTGCGAAGGACCCTTTCCCTGCGCAAAACAACGGCTACCATAAGCTCGCTGATGAAATTCAGTGTCACCCTTGATCGCGATGAAGACGGCGTCTTCTTCGCCGAGTGCCCCTCCATTCCGGGATGTGTGAGCCAGGCAGAAATCCGCGTTTGCTCCGGGCGCATCACCATCGGCGCGGCAGCGGAGCAAGCGGAGGTACGTCTGCTCCATGAACCGGCGTGAGCGCATTTCCTCTGATCCTGGCATCTGCCATGGACGTGTGTGCATCAAAGGCACACGCGTCATGGTGTCCGTAATACTCGACAATCTGGCTGCGAAGATCGGTGCCGACGAGCTTTTGAAGCTCTATCCTTCGCTGGTGGCCGAAGACGTTGAGGCCTCGATTGCCTACGCGGCGGAATTGGCTCGTGAGCATTCGTTCCTCTGGCGGCATGAGGTTCAAGACGGACGAGAACTTCGCCACAACCATCGCTGAGTTCCTCCGTTCGCGGGCAAGCGGTGGATCGTTGAAGAAGGCCGGGTGAGAACCCGCTGAGCCCCAACGGTAACAAAAATAGTATACAATAGGCGCTCCCCAAGACGCCGGGCCTGCGTATCGTCCTGCCTCCCCATGACGTACTCCCAGGTTCAAGACTCCCTTCGTTCCTCCCACCGCCGCTGGCTTGTCACCGGCGCCGCCGGCTTCATTGGCTCCCATGTCGTCGAAAAACTCCTGTCGCTGGGCCAGCGGGTCCGCGTGATGGACAACCTGTTCAGCGGCCACCCGCGCAACCTGGACGCGGTGCGCGCCCTGGCTGGCGACGTGGGCGACAGGCTGGAATTTGTCGTGGGCGACATCCGCAGCATGAACGCATGCCGCAGTGCGGTGGAGGGCATGGACCACGTGATCCACCTAGCCGCCATGGGCTCCGTACCAATGTCGATGGACCGGCCGCTGGATTGCAATGAGATCAACGTCACCGGCACCCTGCATGTGATGCAGGCCGCGCAGGAGGTGGGCATCCGCCGCTTTGTCTATGCCTCCAGCAGCGCGGTGTACGGGGATGATCCGCTGCCGACGAAGCACGAAGACAGCCTGGGCCGGCCGCTCTCACCCTACGCCGCCAGCAAGCTGATCAATGAAATCTATGCGCGCACCTACGGCGCGGCCTTTGGACTGGAGACGGTGGGCCTGCGTTTCTTCAACGTTTTCGGCCCGCGCCAGGACCCGAAGGGCGCGTACGCCGCCGTGATCCCGTGCTGGATCAGCCACATGCAGAACGGCGAGCCGGTGTACATCAATGGCGACGGCGGCAACACCCGCGACTTCTGCTTTGTGCGCGATGTGGTGCAGGCGCTGATCCTGGCCAGCACGACCGCCAACGAAGCAGCGTTCGGCCAGGCCTTCAACGTCGGCCTGGGCAAGGCGACCGATTTGAACCACCTGTTTGAGACCATCCGTGAGCTGGTCCAGGCGCAGCTCGGCCACCCGGTGCCCGATGCGATCTACCGCGACTTCCGCGCCGGTGACATCCGCCATTCGTGCGCGGACACCACCCGCGTGGAGGGCGTGCTGCAATTCGCCCCGGAGTATTCGGTGATGGAAGGCCTGCGCCTCACGGTGCAGGGGTGAGCACGCGGGCGGCGGCCTGCGCGTGAATTCGCCTTTCTGTCGCCCAATTTTCTGTCATTCCATCTGCCATGCCCAAGATCACCAAGGAACCGACCAGTCCGTTCAACCCGTTTTACGGCTGCGCCATCATGGCCATGGCCGTGATGATTTTCGGGGGCATGGTCGGATGGGGTGTGTATTCCCTGACCCAGCAGGACGCGCAGATCGCCCTGTTCACCGTCGAGCATCCGGTGCAGCCCATCCGCGACACCGTGGCTGAGGCCGACGTGCCGGCGCTCAAGGCCAGGATCAGCGCTTTTGCGGATGCGGCGACGGCGGCGAAGGCCGCGACTTTGACGCTGACCGTGCCGGAGCTCAACTCGCTGATTGAACTCGCCCCGGACACCGGGGTCGGCAACTTCAAGGAAATGATTGCGGTGCGGAGCTTGAAGCCCGACAACACCCTGGTGGCCGATGTGTGCCTGCCCTTGAACAAGATGAAGTTCTGGGAAGGCAGGCGCTACGCGGTGGGCCAGGCCACTTTCGTCGTGGAGATCGTGAAGGACAGCGGCCCTGACTTGCGCCTCACCTCCCTCACCGTCCCCGGCAAAACCGTTAGCTCGGGCTTCATTGATGCCTTCAGCGCCTGGCACTGGCTCACCCCCTATCAAAAGGTCGCCTCGCTGACGCCGGTGATGAAGGCCGTCAAAAAGATCAGCGTGACCGCCGATGGCGTGGTGCTTTCGACGGAGTAAAAGATTCGAGACTGGAAGATCCAAGATGCAAGAGCTGAGAGCATGAGTTTCAGGACCATGTCTCGGACTTTGGCGGCAAGTTGCCCTCACTCAGTTCTTGAATCGCAGCACCTCATCCCGTCTTGCATCTTGGATCTTCCAGTCTTGTATCTCCGATGCATTCTGACAACCCCTGGACCACGCTTTCCACCCGTCTCGTGTACGAGAACCCGTGGATTCGCGTGCGCGAAGACCAGGTGCTCAATCCCAACGGTGGCGCCGGCATCTACGGCGTGGTGATGTACCGCAACCGGGCGGTGGGAGTGGTGCCCGTGGATGACGAAGATCACACCTGGCTGGTGGGCCAGTACCGCTATCCGCATCACCGCTACGAATGGGAGATCCCTGAGGGCGGCTGCCCGGAAGGGGAGGAGCCGGTGGAGTGCGCCAGGCGCGAGCTTCTGGAAGAAACCGGGCTGGTGGCCGAGCGCTTCGAATTGATCGCGGAGATGCAGCTCTCGAACTCCACCACCAATGAAGTGGCCTACCTTTTCACCGCCCATGGCCTGCGCCAGGCCGAAGCTTGCCCGGAGGACACCGAGAAGCTGGAGGTGCGGCGGGTGCCGCTGGAGCAGGCCATCCGCATGGCCATGGATGGCGAGATCCGTGATTCGATGTCCGTGGCGGCGCTGCTGAAGATTGGGTTGATGCGGAAGTCGTAGTGTCCTGTCAGACAAGTTCATTGGAAAATTCCTTTGCTGTTCGCGCCTCACGCAAGGCAGGGCACCGTGTCCCCACAGCGCCGTCATTGCAGGCCGGGGGTCTCCGTTTGGCTCAGTCACCTTTCCAAGGTCGTCGGCCAAGGTTCTCGTGCCAGCGAGGCGGATTGCGGCGTATCTCCGATCACAACCCCGTCATGATGAACATCTCCCCCCGTGTCTTGTTGTCGATTGCCTGCCTCACCCTCCTCGCCGCCTGCGACTCACCGACGGCAGCGACCGGCGGATTTACCATTGCTAATGCGGAGGCCCGCTATGCCGAGATCCAGCATCTCGCCACTGACAACGCCAAGCAGGACGGGCTGGATGCGAGCTTTGCCTCCCGCGAAATGCATGGTCGCAAAGTGCTCATGAAGCATTGCGTGGTGCGCTTCACCAAGGATGGCACCACCGTTGCCGCCGCCGAGGGCGAGATCGACCAGGGGAAATTCACCTTTCGCGGCACGCCGGTGCTCAGAACCGGCTCGCAGATCAAGCTCGGCGACCAGCAGTGCATTGTCATCGCGGCACCCAAGGACGGGGGGCACTACGAGGTGACCACCGCAGGGGCCGGGCAGTTCGTGACCTTTCCGCAGTAGGACGTGCATTGTTCGATCTGGCCTGAATAGTCCAGGCTGGCAGTTCCGCTCAGGAGGCCGGCAAGCGGTCCGGCTTGTTTATCAGCCATCTGCACGCAATGTGCGGGGATGAGATTTCTTTTCCAGATGGCTGTCCCGGTGCTGCTGGCAGCCTTTGGAACGCTGCTGGTGCTCGTGCTCTGGGATGGCGGTCACACCGGGCAGATCATCATACCGGCGGTCTATTTCGCGGTGATCGGTCTGTTCTTGATCGCGGGATATCGGATGCGGGCCAGAGGTGCGTGGCCGGCTGTTCGGCGGGCGAGACTGGCCCTGGGTGTGTGGTGGTGTGTCTGCGCCGGGTGTTTCCCGGTCACCGGTTTCCTCGCGGTGAAAGCCGCCCGGAACATGGCCTTCGCCTATCCAGACATGATACGTGCAAAGCTGGAGTATTACAAGACCACCTCCGGCCATTACCCGGTGACGCTGCGTCAAGTGGCCCCGTTTGATCCTCGCCGGTTCCTGGTCGATTATCGCAGCGATGGCCGGTTGTTTGAATTTACCATACGTTCCAAAGGGGCGGTGCCCCGCCTGTGGGTTTACGATGGCGAATCGCGGGCGTGGTCGAGGGAGAGCGACTGATCGGCCGGTGGCTTGCTGCGCTCGGAGTGCCTCCAGGAAGGCCTGTCCTGGTCTGCCCGAGATGATGACGGGAGACTTTCTTGTCGAGGTCTGAAACGATTCCTGGAATTATTGAAAATATGGGCCGAAATTTGCTGACTCAAATTCTTCAACCCATTCCTTCCATGTTCTTCTTCGGCAAGAAAACTCCCCCTGCTTCTGACCCAACGCCGTCTGCAGCAACGCCCACCGCGACCCAAGAAGAGCCTGCTCGCCCGAGCCCCTCCGTCCCGCCCAGCCCTCCAGCGCCCTTTGCACCGTCTGTGCTGCAAAGGCTGGCTTCGGCTCCGCCGCCACCGCCGCCATTCCCTGCCGCGCCTCCCGGACCACCGCCATTCCCCGCCGCACCCCCTGCTGCGCCACGATTCCCGGCGGCCCCCTCGTTCCCGGCGACACCGCCAGCACCTCCCGTGGCTCCGCCAGCACCTCCTGTTGCGCCACCCGCGCCGCCGGTTGTACGACCAGCACCTCCCGTGGCTCCGCCAGCACCTCCCGTGGTACCACCAGCTCCCCCCGTGGTACCACCAGCTCCCCCCGTGGTACCACCAGCGCCTCCCATGGCCCCACCAGCACCTCCCGTGGCCCCGCCAGCGCCTCCCGTGGCCCCGCCAGCGCCTCCCGTGGCCCCGCCAGCGCCTCCCGTTGCACCACCCGCGCCGCCGGCACCTCCCACTCCTCCCGCTACGCCTCCAGCACCTCCTGCCGCGCCGCCGCCGTCGGTGCCACCCAGTTCTCCGTTGCCTTCGGAGACTCCCGAAACGCCCGCACCCCGGGCACGAACGGGGTTTGCGCTGCCCCCCCGGCACCTGCACCACCTGGTGCGCAGCCTGAGCCGTGATTTGAAGGCGGCCAGGCGCTCGCAAGCACGGTCACGCGCGATTCCCTCGCGCCGCTGCTTGGTGCTTGAAACCTCGGCCGCTCCTGCCGCCCCGGCGGAGGTGGTGCACGCCCCGGTGGACGAAACCCTTCTGGATGAAACCGCTCACGAAGCTGCTGCGACACCTGCACTCGATGGGGCAGCGGTCGCTGGACTGGTGGCCACGGCCCCTGCTTTCGTGGTGGTCCAGTACGAGGTGCTGGATCTGCGCCATGAGGTCGAAGCGCTGAAGCAGCAGCTCGCCGAATTGCGGGCCAAGTCGGCGGAGCAGTCGGCGGAGGTGAAAACCTCGAAGCTCTCCATCGTGGATGCTTCAGGGAAAGTCACCGCCGGCATCTCCGGTGATGGCGTGGTGTCGTGCCGCCTGATCGAGCTGCGCGCGCCTTCGGCTCAGTAGTTCACCGCGCTCACGGCGTCCAGGTCAAAACCCGAGCTGCCGCCGCCAGAGAGGGCGCCGAGCTGGTCGGTGTGCTGCACCAGCACGCCGTTCAGGTCGTGCAGCGCCTTGTTGCCGGTGGAGGTGATGCGGATGAAGCGAATCCAGGACAGGCCGGGGATGCCCAGTGCATCTCCGTCGAAGCTGTCGCCCCCGCTGCGCGAGGGGTCGGTGGGGTCGTCGCCGGTGGTGCCGTTCACCCCGGCGAAGCCCTGCGCGTAGTAGGTGGGGCGCGTGAGGTTGACCTTGCCGGAGGCCGCCGCGTTGACGTTGAAGGGAAAGCGGTACCACTGCCCCTCGAACAGCGCCACCTCGACGATGGCAGGCTCCATGTAGCGCTGGTTGGGGTCGCCGTTCATGAACAGCACGTTCTCAAACACGGTGAAATCCGGGCCGGGGCCGAATTCGACGATGTTGTCGGTGAACTGCAAGGTGATGCTGCCGCCAGCGCCCAGACGCGCGCCGAGCGAGGCCACCTCGGTGGGGCGGTAAGCGGGGCTGAAGGTGCTGCGGCCGTCGGGCGGGCCGGTGACGTTGTAGGGCAGCCCGCTGGCGCCGTAGGCGTCGGCTGAAAGGGGATTGTAGGCCACCACGCGGTCCGCATACGGGTCGCCGGAAACGCCAGGCACGGCGCGCTGCTGGGTCATGGGCAGGATGGTCACGCGCTTGGCTCCGAACGGCACGGCGTTGCCGTCCACGGTGTGGACGGTGAGCTTGTAGTCATAGGTGGCGCCGGTGACCAGATTGTGGTCCACCATGTTGTTGAGGTTGCTGCCGTTGTACACCTCCACATCCGGCCCGCCGCCGCTGCGCACGATGCTCACGCTTTGCACGGGAGCGCCGGCCACGCTGGCGAGAAGCATCGGCTGCCACGCCAGGCCCGCCCGCTGCCGCGAGGGCACGACGATGAGCGCATCCACCACGTCCAGCTCGAAGGGCTTGCTGAACGTGAGCCCGTCGTGGTCGGTCACTTCAATGGTGAACTGGTACTGGCTCTCCTGATTGTCGGCCAGGCCGCTGAGCATGCCGTCGTCCGACAGGTTCCAGTTTGCGGGCAGGGCTCCGGTGGTCACCTTCCAGGTGTAGGGCTCGGTGCCGCCCTCGGCTTGAAAGGTGAGCGTGTACTGGCTGGAGGGGGCGGCGGGCACGAGGGGGGACTGGGTGGTGATGTTCAGCCCGTTGGAGGTTTTCAGGTCCAGGGTTTTCTGCACCGTGGTGCCCTGCTTGTCGGTGAGGGTGACTTGCAAGGAGACGTCTCCGGCTTCGGTTGGGGTGCCGGTGATGTCGCCGGTCATGGGATCGCACTGCCAGGGGGCGGCGGGGGCGATGGCCCAGGTGTAGGGCGCCACGCCGCCCTCGCCGGTGAGGGTGGCCTGGTATTCCTTGCCCACCGTGGCCACGGGCAGCGTCGCCGTGGTGATGGTCAGCGCGGTGGCGGGCACGATGATCAGGGAGAAAACAGCGGAGTCCTGGGCGCCCGCAGAATCCGCCACGAGCACGGTCAGCATGGCCGTGACCGGTTGTTGGGAAAGGCCGCTGAGGGTGCCGCTGCCAGGGTCCAGATTGAAGCCTTCCGCACCTGCGCCCGCCTGCATCGCCCACTGGTAGGGCGGCGTGCCGCCGATGGCTTCAAAACGATAGGCGTAGGGCTGGCCCACCAAGCCCTGCGGCGGGTTCGGCGAGGCAATCGCCAGGGGCACCTTGGACAAGGACACCTGCGAGGACTCGATCATCGACGCATCCACCGAGCCGTCCGGACGCAGCACGGCGCCGTGGCTCAGGTCAAACACCGGGTACCACTTGCCGCCGGACCTCACCTGCCTGCCCAGCCCTTTGCCTCCCTCGCCATCGACATGGGAGACGCCCTTGGGCCGCAGGCCGTCGAGCGCGTGGTCATCGCCTTCCTGGAAGAACTTCTTCAGCTTCGCATGCAGCTCGCTTTCCTCGGGGTCATCCTTCGGGTCACCCTCGTCGCCCTTGGCGGCTCCGTTGCCATGCTCAATGGAGGGGTCGCCGGGCCGGTGCAGCCGGACCTTGGCCGCCGCACGCCCGGCGTCGTGGCGTGCGGCTTCCGCAGGTGTTTCATGGGCCCCTCCGCTCTGGAAACCCATGTACGCCCCGCCCACCGCCGTTGCGATGAGCGCGACGATGGCGACAAACTGCCAGAGAGAGCGGGTGAGCCTGGACATAGGATGAAGAGGGGACGCAATACGCTACTCTGATCCAGAAAGCGATACTGAGCCAGAACGTGTGACAACGGAACCGGTTCCCGGCATCAAAAAATATCCTTCGCCCGTGCCATTGAAGGGATCGGCATTGGTGGGGTCCGGCACGATGAGGCCCTGGAACGGCACCAGGACGCTGGTCGCCCCGGTCACGAACTTGAAGGAACCGGAGAAGGCCCCGGTGCTGTTGGTGATGGTGAGCTTGTCCGCTGCGGCAATGGTCACCGAGGCAGGCGCGCTGATGCCGAAGCCGATGTTCGGCGAGGTGGTGGCCGCCGCCACACCGCCGCCCTGGAAGATCAGCGAGGCGTTGCTGGTGCCTGCGGCCAGATCCATCACGATCCCGGAGCCGGACACGGGGCGGTACTTGCCGCCGCTGGCCGTGAGGGTGATGTCGCCCGCCCAGCCGCCTGCGGTCAAAGGCCTCGTCCAGGAGAGGGTGCCTGCCACCGTGTGCGCCAGATCGCTGCCGATGGTGAGGTTGCCGACGATGGAGCCGGGAACGGTGTAGGCCGTCTGGTAGATCAGCACCTCGCCATCCGGCCCGATGGGCGCGGAGGTGGCAAACACGGTGCCGTCGGCACCGTGAAGAGTGGTGGTCGCCGCCCCCGTCGCGAGCACGCTGGCCGAGCCATAGGTGGTGCCGGCAGGACCGCCGGAAGCTGTGGTGAAGAAGTTGAACAGACCCGTGAGCGCGGTGCTTGTCTGCGCGCGCCAGCCTTGGATGTCGGAAACTTTGACGAAGGGAACGTTGGTCACGACTGGCGTCACGTCGATGGAGCCTGTCAGCGCGCCAGTCGTCGCATCAATCGTGAAGTTCAGGGTGTTGGAGACGCCGCCCACCTTGAAGGTCACGGTCCCGGTGGGATCAGAGCTGGAGGTGTCCAGCAATCCGGCCAGCGGGTAGGCGACGGAGCCCACCGTGAGCTTGCCGGTGAAGGTCGCCGCACTGGTGACACTGAGGTCGATCCGGGCGCCGAGCCCGTTCGTGGCCGTCACGCTGCGGTCCACGTAGCCCACGAAATTGCCATGGGCGAGGGGGGCAAAATCCGCCACCGTGATCAGGTAGCCGGTGCTCACCGCCTTGCCTGCGGGGCTGGTGACGGTGATCCACACCTGGTCGTACTCGCCCGGGGTGGTGGGCCGGCCGCTGATCACGCCGGTGGTGGCATTGATGGTGAGGCCTGGAGGCAGCCCGCTCGCGCTGAATTTGAGGGAGGTGCCGCCGGTCATGAGAAACTGGTAGTTGTAAGCCGTGCCGATCGTTCCTGCCGTGAAGGTCTGGGTGGTGGCGATCACCGGCTTCTGGTCATCCTCATTGATGGAAAGGGTGAAGGTGTCGGCGGTCGTGGGCACATAAGCCTGGGTGGCGGGTGCGGCGGTTCCCAGCTTGATCACGAGGGTCTTGTTCGTGGCGCTGATCAGGCCGGTGTCGACCAGGGTCACCGGAATGGTTCGCGAGGTTTCGCCCGCGCTGAACACCACGGAGGACTGGGCAAGGGCGTAGTCCTTGCCTTTGAGCGCCGTGCCGGAGACGGAGAACGGCACGGTGACGCTCGCCGTGGGCGCCGGGCTGATGGTCACGGTGACCGGCACAGAGCCGGCGCTTTCACTCGCGCTGGCCGAAGTCTGCGCGAAGTACACCGCACGTGTGACCAGCTCGGACTCCAGCTTGTGGGCCTCATAGAGCGGGGTGCCCGGGAGACTGTCCGAGTCCGAGGCAAGGATGCCCACATAACGCGATCCGCCATGGGCGAAGGTCCGCACCTGATACGCGGTCAGGCCGCCTGCGCCGGTGATGGCCGGATTGTCGGGCGTGAAGTTGCGGGCGAAGCCGCCGGCCGGATCGTACACCTGGATATAACCGTTGTAACCCGCCGCCCACAGGCGGCCCTGCGAATCCACCGCGATGGAGGCCGCCGAGTCGAACTGATGCACGGAGGTGCTGATGTCGCGCGCAATCGGCGCGGGTGTGCCGGCGATCACCGCCGCCACCGCCGCATCCATCTGGCTGGCCGTGAACTTCAGCACTTTTTCCGAATCCGCCGCATCCACCGTCATGAACTCCGAAAGCGAGGCATACACATTGCCCTGGGCGTCCGTGCAGATGCCGGAGCTGTAGGTGCTGATTTCCTGCGTCACCGGGCCAGCCTTGGTGCCGTCGAGCGACACGAAGCTCAGGTTGTGCTTGCCGCTTGCGTTGGTGCCGCCCACCAGCCAGCCTTTGTTGGCGGCGGTGATCGGGCTCTGCCAGTAAACAGCCGAGTAGTTCTGCAAGGTGGTGTTGAGCGGCGTGCTCACCAGCGGCGTGCCGGGCGAGGAGGGATTGAAGGGAAACAACCCCGAGGTCGGGTCTGATCCGCCCTGGCCCAGCAGCGCCGAGGTGTCGCCGGCCAGCGCGATGAACGAGGGGTCGAAGGTGACGCCGTTGCCGCTGATGGTGGTCTTCGCGGCCGCGCCCCAGGTGTTCTGAACCCAAAGGCCGCCCTGGGCGCCCAGGACGAAGCGGCCATCGGAGAGCCGCTCCAGGGTGAGCCCGAACTCTGAGGGATTGGAAGTCAGCGAGCCGATGGCCAGGGAGGTCCATTGCGGGGCGGCGTGGACGGTGCTGGTGAGGGTGGTCGTCGCGAGGGCAATGGCCGTCGCGCACGAGGCCACCGCTTGGAAATAGCGTGTGTGCATGTGCTTGTGTCTCTTGGTTGCAATCAAGTGCGAGAGACGAAGCAGCGCCGCGCATGTTCGCGCGCGGTAGTGAAGCATCTCCCACCCTTCATTTTGGCGATGAAGTTTGGCATTCCGCTCACCATCACATGACGGGGCGGAACTGAAGTGAGGCATTCGCAGCTGGATGTTCGGACTCCGGGTCTGTGGGCCGTTGCCGGCCCGCCTTCCCCCACGCCTTCACCGGTTTGAAACCGATTGGCTTTTCGCACGCCGCACTAAAAAAATGCAGCGCGCTAGAGGGTCGTCACCCGATACCGCAGCGCAACTGTGGCCGGTTCTCACGGCCTTCCCCGTTGCTGCGAATCAATGTGTTGTCGTTGTGAAAAGAACTGCCCATGTGTAAGCGGCGGACCGCCCGCCTGTCAACCCATTGCCTTCCAAGTTGGCAAGCCCTTGATCCTGGACGATACTCCATCACCCGATGCCCGAACCCGCCACCGCCCCCTGGGATGCCAAACGCAATGCCCCCAAAAAAGGCCGCCTGCGCAAGCTGATCACCTGGGCTTCTGGCCTGGGCCTGCTGGCCCTCATCGGCTACGGCCTGAAGCCGCGCCCCATCGAGGTGGAGCTGGGCGAGGTGAAGCGCGGCCCGCTCACCGTTTATGTCACCGAGGAAGGCAAGACCCGCGTGCGCAACCGCTACATCGTCTCCGCCCCGGTTGCCGGCCAGATGCGGCGCGTGACCCTGCGCTCCGGTGACGACGTGAAGGCGGGCGAGACGGTGCTCACCGCCATCGAGCCCGTGTTTTCGCCCCTGCTCGATCCACGTGCCAAGGCCCAGGCAGAGGCGCGCGTGGAGGTGACCCAGGCCGCCCTCATGCAATCCCAGCAGTCGCTGAACATGTCCAAGGTGTCGGAGAAATTCGCGCTCAGCAACTGGACCCGCGTCCAGAACGTCAAAGAAAAAGGCAGCGTCTCGCAGACGGACCGCGACAACGCCGAGCGCGATGCCGAGATGCGCCAGCAGGAGGTGCGCGGGGCCGAGTTCGCCGTCAAGGTCGCCGCTTTCGAGCTGGACCAGGCGAAGGCCGCCCTGTTGCAGCTCCAGTCACCCGGCCCCGCAGGCAGCGTCATCGAGCTCAAGGCCCCCGTGTCCGGCAAGGTGCTGCGCGTCATGCAGGAAAGCGCCATGGTCATCGCCCCCGGCGCGCAGATCCTTGAGGTGGGCGATCCCACCGACATTGAAATCGAGGCCGACATCCTCTCGCGCGACGCCGTCACCATCCATCCCGATGACAAGGTTTCCGTGGAGCAGTGGGGCGGCGCCGAGCCCTTGCAGGCGCGCGTGCGCCGCGTCGAGTCCGCCGCCTTCACCAAGGTCTCCGCCCTGGGCGTGGAGGAGCAGCGCGTCACCGTGCGCAGCGATCTGGTCAATCCGCCGCCCGCCGCGCAGGCGCTGGGCGACCGCTTCCGGGTGGAGGTGCGCATCGCCGTCTGGCACCAGGACAGTGTGTTACAAGTTCCCGCAGGCGCCCTGTTCCGCGAAGGCAGCGCCTGGAAGACCTTCGTCCACCGCGACCACCATGCCGAGACCACCGGCGTCGAGGCCGGCCACACCGACGGCCGCCAGACCGAAATCCTCTCCGGCCTCAGCGAAGGTGCCCAGGTGCTGCTGCACCCGCCTGACACAGTCAAGGATGGCGTGGCGGTGGTGAAGCGGACGGAGGGGTAGAAAACGGGGTTCATCCGGGAAGTTGGTGCATGGAATCAAACGCCGGAGAGTTTGAAGCATGACTCGTGAAGGGAGTAGAGCTTGAGGTGGAGGAACTCGATGTCGCGATAGCCGTAGGCCAGGCG
>CAINXC010000405.1 GCA_903854655.1 uncultured Verrucomicrobiota bacterium
GGGATATCAATTCCGAGAATACGGGCCATGACGAGGTGGTGGGATGGGGTGAAAATGGATTAACCTTGGCGCTGCTTGTGGCGGGGATTCTTGCACACAACACGAACCACACCCTTCCGACGAATGACGCGGCAGGACTCACAAAGGGGCTTGACTGAAGGGCGAACTCTCATGGCTTGATAAATGCAAAAACGGTCCGCCGATTGACGCGGCGGGTGGGGAGCCTACTGGAGTGCCACAGAAAAACGCCTTCGCAAGCTTATTTTCCGATTTTCTACGCCTCTGATCAGGAGAATTCGGCGTGTCATCCCGAAGAATCCAGCGCTGCCCTGCGGCAACAAACAACCCGGCGGAGGCACGACAAAGCCAGCCTCTGCATATCTCGCCTCAAATGCCGGACGAATGCCGTAAAGCGACCGCTTGCGACCGCGCAACAGAAGATGGCTGCCGACCATGCGCCCCTTACTTGTCAAAGAAGGAATCTTCCTCCCGGTCAGCCACCTTGAGGTAACGATAGTAAACCTCGAGCTGCAGAGTGCACAGCGTCTCCTTGTAGATGCCTGCCTCCATGTTGCCAGCGCCGGCATTGCTGTTGGCGCGCTCCGGCTTCCAACTGCCATCCGGCGCCTGGTTGTTGAGGAGCTGGGGCAGAAGCATCTGGTTGTAGAACTTCCAGTCGTCCCCGCCCTTTTGGAAGAAGGCCTGGGTGTAGTAATACCAGCAGTAGAGGTTGCAGTTTTTGTTCCAGTCCAATGGTTCGGCCGTGGCGAAGGCGCGCAGGAACTTGATGCCTTTGTCGATCACGCTTGTCTTCCCCTTGCCGAGGGTTTGCAGCCCCAGGACGCCCGTGCCCGTCAGATTCCACTGGTTGTAGGCCTGGTCGCGGTTGGTGCCGCCAATGCCGCCGTCCTTGGTCTGTTTGCTTTCCAGGTATTTCATCGTCAGCGCGATGCTGGAAGCCAGCTTGGGAATCTTCAAACCGGTGTGTTTGGCGGCCTTGAGCGCCTGATACTGCCAGCCGGTGACGGACAGGTCCGATCCACCTGTGGGGTTGTAAGCAATGTCTCCGGTGCCACCATAGCCCCAGCCGCCTTCAGGCTTCTGGTTCTTGATGATGAGGTCCACCCCCTTCTCAAACGACTCCTTCATGCCGGGCAGGCTCTTCGAACCGAGGCGGGCGAGCGTGTACATCTCCCCCAGCGCATAGGTGGCGATGCCATGCTCGTAGGTGGCTCCGCTCTGCTTCAAGTTCTCGCTCATCATGCCGTATTCGTTCTTCTTGGACAGCTCGATGAGGTAGAGGATGCCCTTCATGACATTGTCACCATAGAAAGGCGATTCCGGCGTCTCGCAGCGCCCAAGGTAGCAGAGCAGAGCCATGCCCGTCATTGCGGACTTGTAGGTCGTGCCCCAGGATCCATCCGGGTTCTGCTTGGTCTTCAGCCACTCCAGCGCTTTGGAAACGGCCGCCTCGCACTCGCTGCTGCCGCCGTTCTGGCGCAGTTTTTCAAGACGTTCCGCCGTGGAACAGCGGGCGCGCATCGAAGGCGGCAGGCTCACAAACCCGGCCTGGGCTCCCATGCCTACGCCAGCTCCAAAACCGCCGCCTGCACCGCTCTTGCCGAAGCCGCCGGAAGCCCCCATGCTGCCGCCCATCATGCTGCTCACATCCGGCACGTCCAGGATGTCCGGAGGGGCTTCAGGAAGGGAGATGGAAGCGTTCTGGCTGTTGCTCACGACCTTTTTCAAGGGCGTGGTCTTGCTGATGCTCTTCTGCTTCTTGTTCTGAACCTTGTGCTGCAGGTCTTGCGAAGCCGCAGCGCCCTGGTTGGTGCCGCCACCAGGAAGGAAATCCACGTTCTTGGTGATGGTCTGGCTGGTGAACACCACCAGGCCAGCCAGCAA
>CAINXC010000406.1 GCA_903854655.1 uncultured Verrucomicrobiota bacterium
GACCGTGAGCGAGGTGGTGGTGGCAGAGCTGACGCTGCCGATCGCGCCAAGGGTGCCGAAGGTCACAGTGTCGTTGGCCTGGGTGGCGGAGAAGCCGAAGCCGTTGATGGTCACCGTGGTGGCGTTGGCCGCGAGGCTGGCCACGCTGGAAGTCACCACCGGGCCCACGGTAGCTACCTGCACGGCCGAGCCGCTGCTCTGTGAGTTACTGGTGACCACCGCCGACAAGTTGCCGACGGTAGGCGAGGTTGCGAACGTGACGATGATCTGTGTGGGAGTGGAGGTCGTGACATTGCCCGCTGCACCGAGGTTGAAGAGAACGGCGTTGCTGGCGTTGGTGCTGGCGAAGCCGAAGCCGTTGATGGTAAGGGTGGTCGCGTTGGCGGCCAGGTTGGTGATGCTGGAGGTCACCACCGGAATGACTGTGGCGACCTGCACGGCGGAGCCGCTGCTTACACCGCTGACGGTGACGGTCGCGGTGAGAGATCCTGCGTTCGTCGGCTTGGTTGATAAGGCGACGGTGAGCGAGGTGGTGGTGGCAGAGCTGACGTTGCCGATCGCGCCATCGGTGAAGGTGACGGTGTCGTTGGCCTGGGCGGCAGAAAAGCCAAAGCCATTGATGGTGATGGCCGTCGCGTTGGCCGCGAGGCTGGCCACGCTGGAGGTCACCACGGGAATGATGGTTGCAACCTGGACGGCGGTCCCGGAATTGCCATTGCCGGCGACCGATACGATTGCGGTGAGGCTGCCGACGGCTGTAGGGGCAGTGTTGATTGTGACCGTGAGCGCTGTGGTTGTGGCGTTACTCACTGTTCCCGTCGCCCCATTATTGAAAACCACGGTATTATTGCCCGCTGTAGTGCTGAAATTCGTTCCATTGATGGTCATCGTGGTGGCATTGATCGCCAGGCTTGCCGGGTTGGCGGTAACGGTGGGCGCCGCAGCCGAGGCGCTTTGGGACAGGCCTTGCAAAACCAGCAGCACCATGAGTGATGCACACGCTGAAACGGTCTTTTGGATGATGGCTCTCATAAGTGTCGTCGAAGGAAAGTGAGCTGAAAAAGGGGTGCGAAACGGCTGCGAGAAGCGCGGATTTAATCGCATTAAGCGCCGAATCATCTCCGGTGGCGGCGCGAAAGACAATATCTTTCAATAAATCACCTCAACTTTGTGTCTATAATGCTGTAGCGGAGGGCGTGACATGAATTTATATCGCGCGTCGCGACGTATTCGATCTGAAAGCCTCAAGGGTCTCATCCGGGCATGCCAGATTGGTATGCAGGCGGTGACCCCGTCCCCTTTGATGGCGGCTCCATGGCCGCAAGGCCCCGAATCAGCTGTGGAAATTGATTCCTGAGGAACTCAATCGCCGACCACTGAACGGAAATTTAGAATAATAATCGCGCTGATTTTCTCAAACGCGTGGGGGAAAGGCAATTTCTTTCACTGTTTTCCGTGAAATTTTCAACCGGAACGGTGACAGGGAAGCCTCCTCTGACGAGGAGGGCGCTTGTCCTCAATCTGCGTGAACAGTCGCTCCTGCAGCTACTCTGTCCAGACGTGCAGGTGGGTGTCCTTGCCCAGCCCGCCGATCTGCTCGACGAGTTTCAGCACCCTGCTGTGAAGCTCCTCCAGGTTCAGCGGCCCATGGGTTTTCCTGGCGGTGCCCGGAAAGATAAGATAGGTGGCGCAGGGTTCGCTGACGGCAGCGAAGTTGGCCGTGGCCTTCGGGTTCACAGCCTGTGCCAGCTTCAACGACACCTCGCCGCATTTTTCGCAGGGGCCTGTATCGCCAATGATGGCGGGCAGCGCCAGACCTCCATAAATCACGATGGCGCAATCACCCACGGCAAAATCGAGCGAGGCGTTTTTCTTCAGCCACGCCTGTGGCACCACGATGAAGGGGTCTTTCTCGCCCACCAGCGAGCGCACGCCTGTGAGATCGTCCTCAGCCTCCGGGCCCTTGTACTGCTTGAGCAACGCCTGCATGGCGGAGACCTGGCGGGTGCAGCCCGCCAGGAGCTGGTCGATCACGAAGCGCTCCGCCACACCTCCGGCCCTGGCCTTTTGATCCACCAGGTTTGCACGCCATTGCTGGGCGCTTTCACCCACCTTGGAATAGAAGCCGATCATGGGGTTGGGCGGCAGTCCATTTTCCGACCAGGTGTAAGCCAGTGTGGGCTGGAAATCAGCGTCAGTCAGAGCCGCTGGATAGCTTTCGATGTGGGGGTAGCGCTTGGGGTCGGTGCCGTCCGTGTCAGAATCCATGTCGCTTTGAAACAGGATCGCGGTGCGCTTGGTGTCCGGATCCTGGAGGTCCAGCACGGTGGCGCAGTCGAAGTAATCCTTGAAATCAAGGGCTGCGCCACTGGCAAGCTGCCTCGCCTTGTTTTGATAGAGCGACTGGAACTTGAGCGAGGTTTTGGCCGCTGGCAGCAGCTTTGCCAGGCCGGGCAGGGCTGCGGACAGTCCGGGGTTCAATCGCTCCAGGTCCTTCAATTGGTTGACCGCCCTGGGTTGCAGGTAGGTGATCTGTGCCGTGATCCGTGCGAAGCGGATCCTGGAACCCGCTTTGCTGGCCCCCTTCGCCTGGGCTTGCTGGCAGGGGTTCATTGCCGGTGTCGCTGGCTCGGTAATGTCTCGCGTCAGCGGTTGCTTCAACGTTTCCTCGGTCGCCTGGCCGGCCCATTGGTAGTGGTCCACCGGAATGTCCTGGCTCAGCTCCGCCGCCCGTGCAGGGCGGGAGCAGGTGAGGAAGGCGGCTCCAAGCAGCAGGGTCCGTAAAAGCAGGGTGACGTTCATGGGCTGGACTATTCACAGAATCACCGGCTTGTCAGCAATGCTGCAAGGCCCTGCCCGTACAGAGCGTGATAAGCTTCGTGAACATCGCCGCCCGCCTCATCCTTGTCTGTTTCGCCGCCGCGTTTGCGAGCGGGAAGATCTTTGCCGCCGACAACCAGCCCGTCCTTGCCGTGCCCGGCAAGCTGCTGATGGAGGACGATTTTGCTCGCGCCGAAGTTAAACCCAAGTGGAAGCCGGGGCTTGGCTTCTGGTCCATCAAGGACGGGGCTCTGGCCGTGGAGGAGAACCCTGCTGATCATCACGGGGCCTATGCCTACGCTGTTCCAGGCTTCGGGTACAAGGACATCGTGGCGGACTTTTCCTTCAAGCTTGACGGCTCGAAGAGCTGCGACCTGAAGATGGAGGACAGCAACTACAAGGGATCGCACGCCGGGCACATCATCCGCGCCTCAATCACACCCTCCCAGGTTGTGCTCGGTGATTCCAAATATGGCTCGATGGAGATCGGTTTCTACGCGAAGTACAACGACCCCAAGGCCACCCCGGAAGAGAAGAAGGCGCTGGCCGCCGGCATCAAGGACAAGTCAGCCACTTTCAAGAACGTCCTGGATGTCACCCAATGGCATCAAGCGCGGGTTGAGGTCCTTGGCGATGAGGTGACCCTCAGCATCGACGGCAGGCTCATCGGCTACCTCAAGTCCGCCGGCGTGGACCATCCCACCAAGAACTTGATTGGCTTCACCATCCTGGGCAAAACCACCTTGATCGACAACGTCAAGGTATGGGATGCAAGCCCCGCTCCGGGCTGGGCCGCCAAACGCGCCGAGATCCTTGGCTCGATCGGGCTCAAGCCATAGCCGACCCCGCACTACAGGGACAAAACTCAGCAAGTCACGCGCAGCAAGGTGTCATGGCGGGGCTAGAATGTGACCGGCTGTCAGCCCCATCTACCAGCGGACAGTCCAACCATCATGATCACTTCCGAAGAAGCCGCCTCCGCCATCCGCGAAATGCTCGGTGTCGCCCTGCGCAACCAGCGCGAGGGATTGCTGACCACCGTGACTCCCGAGGGGCGTCCGCATGCCACCTGGATGGGCACGGTGAGCACGCCCGATTTCGTCCACCTGATCACCCTCACCGGGACGCACACGGACAAGGTGGCCAACATCCGCGCCAACCCTGGCGTGGAATGGATGTTCACCTCTCCAGACCGCAAAACCTTGGTTTATTTTGAGGGGACGGCGGAGATCATCCTGGATGAAGAGATGAAGCATCGCTACATCCAGATGGTGCCTGATGAAAGCCGCGGCTTTTTCATGCGCTACTACCGCGCAGGGGGCGAATGGTGCGTGATCAAGACCCATATTGAGGCCGCCGTTTATGGCATGCCGGGAGCCTACACAAAGGTGCGCCTCGGCGGGCACCAGATCAGGGTGATACCAGAAACGAAGATCTAAGGGTGAAAGGCCGCCTGCGCAGTCCTGCGGCCTATTTGACCGCATAGAACCCGAAGCCCCGCACTGACTGGATTTCCGCCAGACTGGTGGAGCCTTCAGCAGCCTTCAGCAGAAGGGAATCCATGAGAGAGGCCGCGCCGCGTTGCCTGATGTGCTGGCGCAGGGTGCGTTCGTCAGCGTGAGTCATGAGAAGGTCCGCATCCTCCTCGCGCAGGCGGTGGATTTCAAAGATGCCCATGCGCCCGCGATAGCCAGAGCCACCGCATGCCGTGCAGCCCACGGCGTGCCACGCCAGGGCGGGCATCGGCCGGCCCGAGGCGGTGAGGAGCTGTCGTTCCGCTTCGGTGAGCGGTTCCTCAAGGCGGCAATGTTCGCACAGGCGCCTCACCAGCCGTTGCGCCACGATCAGGTCCACGGTCGCGGCAATGTCGTGATCCGTGTAGCCAAAGTTGCGCAGCACGGAAATCGTTGCCGCAGCATCCCTTGCGTGCAGCGTTGTCAGACAGGCGCGTCCGCTTTCCGCCGCCTCCAGCGCCGCGCGGCCCGAGGCTGTGTCGCGCATCTCGCCCATCAGCACGATGTCCGGGTCCAGCCGCAGCAGGCCTTTGACGCCCTCGGCGAAAGTCACCCCTTGCCTCTCGTTGATTTGGATCTGGGTCACGCCGTCGAGGAGGTGTTCAACCGGGTCTTCCACACTCACGATCGAGCGGCTTTCCTGCCGGAGCTCTTTCACGAGGGCATAGAGGGTCGTTGTCTTGCCTGCTCCAGTGGGGCCGGCCACCAGCACCAGACCGCGCACGTCCTTCAAGTGATTCATCACCAGGCCCTGATCGTGGGGGCTGAGCCCGAGCTGGTTCAAGGTCAGGCTTCTGGCCTCAGAGGTCGGCAGCCGCATGGCGATCTTTTCCCCACGCACACCTGGGGCGGTGGAAACGCGTACTGACAAGCTCTGCCCGGCCACGACAAAATCCGCCCGCCCGGACTGAGGTCGGAGCCCGGAGCCCGCATCAAGTTCGGCCTGGGTCTTGCAAGCCCGCAGCACATGCAGCCCGATGTCGCGCTCCAGCATCGCGACCTGTGCCAGCACTCCGTCAATGCGCAGCCGCACCTCGCAGCCGTTGTTCACGGGCTCCAGATGAATGTCCGAAGCGTTTGCCTCCTGCGCCTCCTCCAGCAAGGCGGCGATCAATCCCGGCGTTTGCTCCGCCTCGTGCCCCGGTGTCAGGCCGGCCAGCACCTGCCGCAGGGCGGACGGGCGGGGTTTGTCCACGCCCTCGGACTCCGGCTTGATGACTGCCGACACCGCGCGCTCCAAAACATGTTGTTCGTCCGCCCTGCCGTGATTGGAGGGGCCTGTGCTGGCTGCGACACCCAGTCCGGAATTTGTATCAGTCATGGATGACCCAAGCTGGTCTATCCAGATGAAAAGGCAAAAGGAACCAGACGGCGGCCGTGTTCTTCTGCAACGACAGGCGTCCCCGGCCCTCGGCTTGGACGCTTACTGCGCGCCCAGGCTCTTGCGGGCGGCCATCACGTAGGCGGTGACCGCCACGGATTGCTCGGCGGTCAGCTTGGATTTGACGCACATGCTGGGCATGATTTTCTGCGTCCAGCGGTCGTTGGAGCCATGGCGGTCAACCCGGGCAGGACCATGGCAATGGGTGCAGGAGGTGGCATAGACCTGCCGGCCTTCTTCGAGCTGTTTGAGATTCGCCTTTTTGGGCAGGGTCAAAGTGGCGACGGGCGGCGCCGCCTTGTCCAGCGGGGCACAGGAGGCGACCAGCGCGCCGATGGCGGCGGTGCAAAGGAGGCTTTTCAGGAGCGTGAGAGGGGTGCGGGTGTGCATGATCGGCGCTTCAGTGGATTGCATGGGGTGTTGAAAGGCTGATCGGGCCGCCAGTCGCATGAATTCTCTGTCATAAACGGGCATGTGCCCACCCGGCCACTCCCCGCCCGGCATTGGACAACCCTCGCGTAGCAGCACCTTGCGGGAGGCTTATTCTCAACCACAGTCATGAACACCTCTGCTGCTCCGTCCCCCTTCATCAAATGGTTTGCTGACATCACCATTGGCGACGTGCCTCTGGTGGGCGGCAAGAACGCCTCGCTGGGGGAGATGGTGCGCGAGCTGGCGGGCAAGGGCGTGCAGGTGCCCAACGGCTTCGCCATCACGGCGGAAGCCTACCGGCATTTCATCCGCGAAGCAGGGATTGACAAGCAGATTCATGCAACGCTCGCCGGGCTCGACACGCGCGATGTGGCGAATCTCAGCCAGCGCGGCCAGGCGGTGCGGCAGGCCATCCTGGGGGCGGTGCTGCCCACCGACCTTCAGGACGTGGTCATCGAAGCTTATGAGCGGCTGCAGGGCGACAGCAAGACGCCCCTGGATGTCGCCGTGCGCTCCTCGGCAACGGCGGAGGATCTTCCTGATGCAAGCTTCGCCGGCCAGCAGGAAACCTACCTGAATGTGCATGGTGTCGCCGCCGTGCTGGAGGCTTGCAAGCGCTGCTTCGCCTCCCTGTTCACCGACCGTGCCATCAGCTATCGGGTGGACAAGGGCTTCGACCATTTCAAGGTGGCGCTGAGCGTCGGCGTGCAGCGCATGGTTCGTTCGGACCTCGCCTGCTCCGGGGTCATTTTCACCATCGACACGGAAACCGGCTTCCGCGACGCCGTGGTGGTGAGCGCCGCCTACGGCCTTGGTGAGAACGTCGTGCAGGGCACGGTGACGCCTGATGAGTACATCGTGTTCAAGCCCACCCTGAAGACCGGCCACCGGCCCATCCTGAAAAAAACGGTCGGAAGCAAGGAGTTCAAGCTGGTGTATGACACAGGTGGCGGACGCATGGTCAGAAACATCCCCGTGCCGCCCGCTGAACGTGCAAGGCTCGCGCTGGCGGATGATGAAGTCCTGCAGCTTGCGCGCTGGGCCTGCATCGTGGAGGACCACTACTCCGCCAGGCGCGGACAGCCGGTGCCGATGGACCTGGAATGGGCCAAGGACGGGCACACCGGCGAGCTCTTCATCGTCCAGGCGCGGCCTGAAACGGTGCAGTCGCGAAAGGACCAGGATGTCCTGGAATCCTACGCTTTGGGAGGGCATGGCAAGGTGCTGGTCAGCGGGCGCGGCGTTGGGGCGAAGATCGCCACCGGGCGGGTTCGTGTGATTGAGAGCGCGCACTTTCTGGACCAGTTCCAGGAGGGAGAGGTGCTGGTCACGGACAAGACCGACCCCGACTGGCAGCCCATCATGAAGAAGGCTGCGGCGATCATCACCAATCGCGGCGGGCGCACCTGCCACGCGGCGATCGTGAGCCGTGAGCTGGGCGTGCCGGCCATCGTCGGCACCGGCACCGGCACGGAGGCGCTCAAAGACGGCCAGATGGTCACAGTGAGCTGCGCGGAGGGTGACACCGGCTTTGTCTATGAAGGCGAGCTGCCCTTCAAGGTGACGCACACCAACCTCAAGACGCTGGCCAGGCCGAAGACCAAGGTCATGATGAACCTTGCCAATCCCGAGGAGGCCTTCTCGCTCTCCTTCATTCCCAACGATGGCGTGGGCCTGGCGCGCATGGAGTTCATCATCACCAACTTCATCAAGGTGCATCCGCTCGCGCTGACGGATTTTGACAAGGTGGCCGATCCGGCGGCGAAGGCGGCGATTGAGCGTCTCACTTCCGGATATGCCGACAAGCCGCAGTTCTTTGTGGACAAGCTTGCCCAGGGCGTGGCCACGCTTGCCGCCGCCTTTTATCCCAAGGATGTGATCCTGCGCCTGAGCGACTTCAAGACCAACGAGTATGCGAATCTCATCGGCGGCCGGGCCTTCGAGCCCGGCGAGGAGAACCCCATGCTCGGCTTCCGCGGTGCGAGCCGCTACTACCACCCGCTCTACCAGGCCGGCTTCGCGCTCGAGTGCCGCGCCGCCAGCAAGGTGCGCGACGAGATGGGGCTCACCAATTTGAAGCTCATGATTCCCTTCTGCCGCACGCTCGACGAGGCGCGCAAGGTGCAGGCGGAAATGGCCCTGCACGGCCTCAAGCGCGGGGAGAAAGGGCTGGAAATCTATGTCATGTGCGAGATTCCCAGCAATGTCATCCTGGCGGAGGAATTCTGCGATCTTTTCGACGGCTTCAGCATCGGCTCGAACGACCTCACCCAGCTCATCCTGGGCGTGGACCGCGACAGCGAAATCGTCGCGCCCATCTTTGACGAGCGCAACCCGGCGGTGAAGAAGATGATCGCCCAGGTCATCGCCACCTGCCGTGCCAAAGGCCGCAAGATCGGCATCTGCGGCCAGGCTCCGAGCGACTATCCGGAGTTTGCCCAGTTCCTCGTCGAGCAGGGCATTGACAGCATCTCGCTCAATCCCGACACCGTGCTCAAGACCACCCTGGCCATCCTGGAGACGGAGCAGCGCCTGAGCTGAGCCGCAGGCGGGAAAACAAATCAGCCGGGCGGAACGCCCGGCTGATGGCTTGTGAAAGACTGTGAGACGCTGAATCCGCTCAGGCCTTCGGGGTGTCCGGGCCGCTTTCCGGAAGCTGCGGGGCCTTGATGTAGTCCGTTGGCAGGTCACCCTTCAAAGTCTTGAGGAAGGTGATGATCGAGGCGGTCTGCTCGTCGGTGAGCTGCTTGGCAAGCTGGTGCTCGGCCATCTTCTTCACCATCTCATCGAGCTTCTTGACGGACCCGTCGTGGAGGTAGGGGGCCGTTTCGGTGATGTTGCGCAGGCTGGGCACCTTGAAGAAGGCCTTCTCGGCAGGGTTCTTGGTCACCTCGGAACGGCCATTGTCCTTGAGTCCCGGCCAGGGCTTGGCAAGGCCGAGCTTTTGGTACATTGCGCCGCCGACGCCGACGCCGTTGTGGCAGGTGACGCAGCCGGTGGTGGCGAAGGTGCTGAATCCCTTCTTCTCCTCATCGGTGAGGGCGTTCTTGTCGCCGCGCAGGAAGGCGTCCCACTTCGAGGGGGTGAGCAGCTTGCGCTCAAAGGCCCCAACGGCCTTGCCGAAGTTGTCATAGGTGACGGGATCGGCCTCGCCGGGGAAGGCGGCCTTGAAAGAAGTGACATAGCCGGGGATGCTCTTCAGCACCCGCACGACGAACGAGGCGCTGGGCATGCCCATTTCCACCGGGTTCAGCACGGGCCCCTTGGCCTGCTCCTCCACGCTGGGGGCACGACCATCCCAGAACTGGGCCAGGTGCAGGGCTGCATTGTAAACCGAAGGCGAGCTGCGCCCGCCGAGCTTGCCTTCGTGGCCGGGGGAGAAGGGCAGGTTGTCCTGCCCGTAGGTGTCGAGTTTGTGGCAGGAGTTGCAGGACATCGCACCGCCGGCGGAGATGCGGGTTTCGAAAAAGAGCTGGCGGCCGAGATTGATCTTGGCTTCGGTCAGCTCGTTGCCGGGCGCGGAAGCCTGGGCCGGCAGCGGCTGGAACATCGGCAGGAAAGCCTCGCTCAGGTCGGCCTCCGCAAACGCGGCGGAGGAACTGAAGAGTGCGGCCAGGGCAAGAAGGCGCGGAAGATGACGGGTGGGGGTGTTCATGTTGAAATCGGGCAGGGGATACGTGATCCGGGTGGAGCGGGTTTCACATGAGGTGAAGATGACGAACATTGACTGCTCGCACGGTGGCAAAGAAGCGTCCGGCGCGTGGGAGAACAACTCAATAGAGTGTGCCAATCCTGGCAAAAACCGGTCATTGACTGACGCGGAGCACCAGTCGAACCCGCCTGAAACGCTCAAGCCGCATCGCCCAAAACGTCATGCGACGTCATTGTGCCGCAGACGCAGCAGTTGCGGCGGCCGCCGCCTCCTGCTTCTTTCGTTTGCCCTTTCCTTTGCCTTTGCCCTTCCTGGCCTTCTTTGCGTCGCCGTCCTTGGCCACATGTTCGTTGAGCACGGTTTGCAGTCTGGCGCGGGCGGCCAGGGCTTGCTCGTCCTTGGAGTCAGATGGAACCGGAATCTCGTCCCAGGGGGCGTTCTTCAGGTCGAACAGCCCGCCGGCGTTGGTGAGCTTGTAGCGGGCGTCGCGAGCGTAAGACTTGCCTCCGAGTTCAACGTAGGCCCACTCGCGCGGCGTGCCTTTCTCACCCTTGACCTGGGGGGCGAAGCTGTGGCTGTCGAGCGTCACGCCTTCCGGCAGCGCCGCGCCGCCGAGCTGGGCGAAGGTGGCGAAGAAATCGCTGAAGTCGATGAGGTCGTGGTTTACCTGGCCGGCGGGGGTGACGCCCGGCCAGTTGACGATGAGCGGCACACGGCTGCCGCCTTCCAGCATGGTGGCCTTCTGGCCGATGACCTTGCGGCCTTCCACAGTCGCCGTGCCCGCCCCAAAGCGGGCGGTGCCGTTGTCGCCGCTGAAGATGACCACTGTGTTCTCCCGCAGTTTCAGGCGGTCCAGTTCGGCCATGAGCCTGCCCACCAGCATGTCCATGTATTCGATGTTGTCCGCATACAGGCGGTCCTTGTCCGCTCCTGGCTGGCTGCCGGGCGTGCGCAGAATGGGGCCGTGAATGTGTGACATGGGGTAGTACAGGAAGAACGGCCCCTCCTTGTGCCGGGTGATGAAATCCACGGCGAAATCGTGAAGGAGGTCCGGCAGGTACTGGCCTTCCCTCAGCGGCTTGTCCTCCCCGTTGACGTTGTAGGTCTTGACTTGCGAGCTCCAGTACTTGCCGCTGCCCTTGAAGACGATGTGCTCGTCAAACCCCCACTCGCGAGGTCCCAGGCAGATCTGGCCCCACTTGCCGGCGCTGGCGGTGGCGTAACCGGCTTTTTTCATCACGGTGGGGATCATCACCTCGCGCGCCGGGCTCACCGCGTCCGCGCTGTTGTTGCTGTTGAGGCCCGTGCGGAAAGGGTAGCGCCCGGTGAGCGTCTCGCAGCGCGAGGGGCCGCACAGCGGCGTGGCGTAGCAGTACTCGAAGCGCGTGCCGCCCTTGGCCAGCGCGTCAATGTTGGGCGTCTTGAACGGCCCGCCGCAGCAATGAATGTCGCCTATGCCGACATCGTCGGACATGATCAGGATGATGTTCGGCTTGTCTGCCGCCGCACGGGTGGGTGAAGACTGGAGGACGAGGACGGCGAGGAGGATTGAGGAGAGGAGCTTCATGCGGTGGGCAAGGGGTGACAGATGTTCTAACAGCGCTCGTCATCCGTATTGGGACATGAAATCGAATCACATCCGGGGAGGACGCCGTCAAAC
>CAINXC010000407.1 GCA_903854655.1 uncultured Verrucomicrobiota bacterium
GCATCAGCCGCAACCGCGCAGTGGTGAGCCATCCCACTCATCCGTTCAAACTCCGCCTTCACCTCTGAAAACGCAGGTGTCGTCAACCGGCCTGGCGCAGCGCATCTTTTTTGATCTTTGAGAATCGGTGGCGGACCTTCCACGCGGGGTTCGTCACAGTACCCGATCGCCAGCCGTCGAGGAGCCACGAGCAGTCCAATCTCTGCATCACCAAACTCGCGCAGCAAACCCCAGACATTGCGATAGAGAGGTTCCTCCCAGGTGTTCTGGCGGGATTTGAAGTAACCGCTGACAAGGGTCGCCTTGATGCGCTTATCCACAGCGGCGGCATAGAGGGCAATGAGGCCGCCTTCGCCGTAGCCGGCAACTCCGACCTGAGGACCCGCCTTTTTCTTTTCAAACCAATCGATGACGGACAGCACCTTCTGCACCTCAAAGCCAATGAGAGGTCGCCCCATCATATATCCCTGGCGGTGAATCCATTCGCGATGCGGCTGGTTTGTCATGACGAGGTTTGCATTGCCTGAGCCCTCCGTGCCACGGTCGATCAGGGTGGGCACCACCACCTCGTAGCCAAGTTCGGCCAGATATCTGGCGAACTGCAAATGGGCATCCACACCCGGTGCGAGGCCTGCCACCTGCTCTGGTGTCTGACCGGCATCCGGCACCACCACCACACTTCCATACGTTTCTGCTCCTATCACACCCTTTGGTTCCAGAAGCAGACCCTCACCATGCACACCTTCCAGCACCGGCCAGCGCACCTGATATGCATTGAAAAGTTTTCCAGTGGCCACCAGGGAGGGATCGTCTTCATCATGCGACGGCTCTTCAACATTTGCAAAGACCTCCGCTCCTCGAATCCTGGGCTTGCCATCCCCAAACCGCTCCATCACTACCGGCAGGCGCTGATCAACCACTCCAAGTATCCGTTTGAAGTGCTCGCGGTTCGGTTCAATCGAGCGCTCGTAAGCTTGGACCGAGGACCCGTCGCGATGCCAAAAACTGGCCCTCTGCGCCACCGAGTCCGCGATCACCTTGTCCACGTCATGCAGCGCAGCCTTGTGCATCCTCTCCGACAAATCATCCGTCCAGGTCAACGGCTCAGTGCCAGGAAACGGAATCACGCCGTCAGCCAGAGCACCATGCGCCACCAGGGCGACGCCAAGAATCAGGGGCAAGAATCTCATGAGGGACATGGGATAGCCAAAGGCAGGGACGTTGAACAGCACAAAGAGCGGCTCACCAACCCCTCATCTGGTTGAATTCCCATCCTTGCGGCCTTCCATTGTGCGGACGCCGCCCTGCCATGAACTCCCCTACCCCAACTTCCGTCGTTCCCCCTGAAAGCCTGCCCGCAGCAGTCAAGGAGCAGGTGCTGGTGCGCCTGGGAATCGAGCGCCCGGAGGTCACTCCGGAGGGCCTTCGAGCCATCTACGCCGAGTGGTGCCAAAAGGTGCCCTTCGACAACGTGCGCAAGCTCATCCACGTGCGTGGCGCCAATCCCGCACCGTTGCCTGGCGGCACGGCGGAGGACTTCTTTGCGGCCTGGCTGCGTTTTGGCACCGGAGGCACTTGCTGGGTCGTGGCCGGGGCTCTCTACTCGCTGCTTCACTCGCTGGGCTTTCAAGTTCAGCGAGGCATCGCCACAATGCTGGTGGTGCCCGCTCTTCCGCCCAACCACGGCACCGTGGTGGTCACGCTGGACAACGCCCGCCACCTGCTGGACGGCGGGATGCTGCATGGCGAACCTCTGCGGCTCGATGAACAGGCTGAGACTCGTGTCGAACATCCGGCCTGGGGTGTGCACTGTTCGCCCTGCGATGGGCGCTGGCACATCCGCTGGCGGCCTCTGCACAAGGCCGACGGCTTGGAATGCCGCCTGGAAACCACCGGTGCCAGCGGCGGGGAGTACCTTAGCCGCTATGAGCACACAAGAGGCTGGAGTCCCTTCAACTATGAGCTGAACCTGCGCGTGAACCGCAGCAACGAAGTGATCGGCACCGGATTCGGCCAGTGGGTGACATTCGGTGGTGACGGCAGCATCACCAGCGAGAGGCTGCAGCCCGAAGAGCGGGCTCGACGCCTCATCGAAGTCATCGGCTTGCGCGAGGAGATCGTCAGCCAAATCCCGGCGGACATACCCACACCAGCTCCTCCGGGCACGCGCACCGCTCAATCAGCCGCCAGTTGATGCAAGGGTAATGCCTGCTGCGCCTTGCATTGCAGCGCCGCACCATTCACGGTCCGGGCCCCATGCCCGACATCCACGCCACTCTCGAACAGCATTTTGGCCACAAGCAATTCCGCCCCGGGCAGGAACAGGTGATCCAAACACTCCTGGCGGGGCGCAGCGCGCTGGCGATCTTTCCCACCGGGGCGGGGAAGTCTCTCTGCTATCAGCTTCCCGCCCTGCTGATGGAGGGACTCACCCTGGTGATCTCGCCGCTGATCGCCCTCATGAAGGACCAGGTGGAGGCCCTGCGCGCCCGTGGCATCGCCGCCGCCCGGCTCGATTCCACACTCAGCGCCAGCGAGGTAGCGGGGGTGTTTGAATCCATGCGCAGCGGACAATTGAAGCTCCTCTACATCGCGCCGGAGCGGCTCATGAGCGAATCCTTCATGGAGCGGTTGAGCCGGACCAAGATCAGCCTGCTGGCCATCGACGAGTCGCACTGCATTTCCGAGTGGGGCCACAATTTCCGCCCGGAGTACCTGCGGCTGGCGGAGGTGGCGCGCCGCTTGAAGCTGCACCCCGTGCTGGCCTTGACGGCTACCGCGACGCCCAGCGTTGCAAGGGACATTGAGAAGGCCTTCAACATCGCGCCTGAGGACTGCGCCCTCACGCCCTTCCACCGGCCCAATCTGGCGATGTACATCACGCCTGTGGAAGATTCAAAGAGGCTGGACCTGCTGACCAAAAAGCTCGCCAAGTTCAAGCGCTTTCCCGCCATCGTCTATGTGACACTGCAACAGACCTCCGAGCAGGTGGCCACCCACCTGGCAAAGCACGGTCTCAACGCGCAGGCTTATCACGCCGGCCTGAAGCCTGAGCACCGGGAGAACGTGCAGAACCGCTTCATGAGCGGCGAGCTCGACATCATCGTCGCCACCATCGCCTTCGGCATGGGCATCGACAAGGCGGACATCCGCGCCGTGTATCACTACAACCTGCCGAAGACGCTGGAGAACTACCAGCAGGAGATCGGCCGCTCCGGACGCGATGGCAAGGGCTCGCACTGCGAGATGCTGGCCTGCGCGGATGACTTGATCGTCCTGCAAAACTTCGTCTTTGGCGACACGCCCACACCGTCCGCAGTGCGCATGCTGCTCGATCACCTGCTGCGCCAGGGCGATGAGTTCAGCATCAGCCACTACGATCTTTCACGCACCACGGACATCCGCCCGCTGGTGCTGGAGACGGTTCTCACTTATTTGGAACTGGATGGCGTTCTGCAACCGCTGGGCGCGATTTACACAGGCTACCAGTTCTGCTTCTGTGACAGCGAGGCGCGGCTGCTGGCCGGGCACAAGCCGGAGCGCCAGGCTTTTTTGAAGAAGCTTTTCGCCACCACCACACGCGGCTACAAGTGGCTTAAAATCGACAATCTCGATGAGTTCGCCATCGCGATGGGTGAATCGCGGGAGCGCATCTTCAAAGCTCTCACCTGGATGGAGGAAGCGGGCGAGATCGAGCTCAAGCCCAGCGGGCTGCGTCATCGTTACCGTCTGTGCGGCGAAGCCTCCAAACGCAAGCCCGAGGAGCTGACCCGGGACATGCAGCGGCTCTTCGTGAAGCGCGAGTTGAAGGATGCCGAGAGACTGGAGAAAGTCATGGCGCTGGCGACGGACCCAGGCTGCCTGACACGGCACATGCTGCGCTACTTCGGCGAAGATCTGGAGCAGGACTGCGACCACTGCGGCAGTTGCAAGGAAAAGGCAGCCACACCGCGTATCATCCCCCGCTCCGCCAAGCCCGCCATCACTGGGCCTCAAGTTGAAGCCATTCAGGCGCTGATCGACGAGCGCCACGCCGCCCTGCGCGCCCCGAGGCAGGTGGCCCGCTTCCTCTGCGGCATCACCAGCCCGGCAGTGTCGCGGGACAGGCTGATGAAGAACCGTGCCTTTGGGCTGCTGGAGCGCTATCCCTTCAATGATGTCTTCGCACAGGCGGAGAGCATGATGCCAGGGTGAAATCTGCTGGCTGTCGCCAACTCCAGGCTTGTTCTTTCCCTCGCATCTGTTGACAATGCGAAGCCAACCGGCATGCAAGACGATTTTGACTATCTGGCTTCGATCGGGGTGGGAGGCATCATTGCGCTAATGCTTGTCCACGCGTTATTGAAGCGGTACAGGCCAGATATTTTCATCCTTTTCATTCTTCTGCTGGAAGGTCACTTCATGTGCTCACAGGCATTGCATGAAACGCTTTGTGACGAAACTTGGGGGAGTTTTGAGACGCGGAGATTTGTTTGCGCCGCCATCGCATACACGCCTGGCGTGCTGGCTGCCCGGCTGCTACTTCGAGCAGCTATCGGCCAAGATTCAAAAGCAAAGGAAGAGGTCAAGCCCGGGTGATTTCCATGGAAGCACATCACTGTCGGGATACGCTCGCATAGGTCACGTGAGTCCCATAGGCCCCATACGGCCCCGACCTTCCGCGAATCATAGAAGAGGCATCAGATTGTCGGCGGCCATTGCACGCCGCCCCATCCCACGCCATCATCCCCTCATGGATTTCGAAGTCACCGCCGAGGATGGCGCCACTGAACGGCTGGATCGCTACCTGCAACGCAAGGTGGCGGACATGTCGCGTTCACGGCTCCAGGACTTGATCCGCGATGGGAACGTGCTGCTCAACACACGACCCACGAAGCCAAGCTACGAGCTGCGTATGGGAGACCGCATCACCCTGGTGGTGCCGCCGCCGGTCGAGGTCGCGGTGCAGGCGCAGGACATCCCGCTCGACGTGCTTTACGAGGACGAGCACATCGTGGTCATCAACAAAGCCTCCGGTTTGGTGGTGCATCCGGCGGCGGGCAACCTGGATGGTACGCTCGTCAACGCCCTGCTGCACCACTGTGACGACCTCAGCGGCATTGGCGGCGAGGTGCGGCCCGGCATTGTCCACCGGCTCGACAAGGACACCAGCGGCTGTCTGGTGGTGGCGAAGCACGACCGCGCACATGCCTCGCTGGCCGACCAGTTCGCGCACCGGCGCATCAGCAAGCTCTACCTGGCGGCGGTGAACGGAATGCCAAAGGAGAAGGGCGGGCGGCTGGAGAATCTGATCGGCCGCCACCCCGTGGACCGCAAACGCATGGCAATCCTTTTTGATGGCACCGGCAAGAACGCCATCACCGAATGGCAGATCGTCGGCGAGCATGGCGGCTGCGCCTTGATCCTCTGCACACTGCTCACCGGGCGCACCCACCAGATAAGGGTCCATATGCGCGACTGCCTGCAATGCCCCATCCTTGGCGACGTCATCTACGGCCATCCGCCACGGCAGAAGATCAAGACCTCGCGGCTGATGCTGCATGCGTGGAAACTTGCGTTTGAGCACCCGGTGACCATGCAACGGATGGAATTCAAGGCCGAGGCACCCGTCGAATTCTCACCGTGGATGGCGGTTTAGGCCCGTAACATCGCCAAAAATGGGGCGCGATTCCGGTTGCGCCAGCGAATTGATTTCGCGATCAATTCGCGATCCCCAAATCCCCGCCCCCAATGAACACACTTGCCCAGGATGTCGAAATCAATGGTTCCATCACCTTTTTGGAAAACCTGACCATTGAAGGAAAGGTGGAAGGCGAAATCACCTCTCCAGGAGCGCTGACCATTGGTGAAACCGCCTTCATCAAGGGCGACATCAAGACCCGCAGCGTGGTGATCTGGGGCAAGGTGGAAGGCAACATCACTGTGCAAGAGCGCTGTGAAGCCAAGGCCAGCGCCACCATCATCGGTGACATTTCCGCCGGCACGTTCTCAGCGGCTGAAGGTGCAACATTCCTTGGTCGCTCCCGAGTGGGCAAGGCCAGGCCAGGAGCCTGATCGCACGGTCATTTTCCCTCAACGCAATTGCGCCGCCCCGGGCTGGGGGCGGCGCTATCGGTTTTTCGCCAATCAGGCAGGCACGGCCTCGTTATCAGGCGGCATAAAATCGCCATAGTAGTCAGGCGAATAGTAATAGTAGTAATAGTAGTTGGTCAGCTTGCTCAGGTCCACCGCGTTGAGTACAAACCCAAAGATATGGGCACCTGCTTTACGCAGGTGCTCCACGGCCGCAACCACGTCTGTATGACGGGTGACTTCGGCGCGGACGACGAGCACCACGCCGTCAGCCACCTGTTGCAGGCTGGCCGTTTCACTCAAGCCAAGCACCGGCGGCGCATCAATAATGATGCGATCGTAATGCTTGCGCCATTCCTGGATCATGTCATGAAACTTCGGCTGGCAAAGCACCTCCGTAGTGCCGGCGATCACAGGGCCACGAGGAATCACATCCAGCAGTTCGCTCTGGGTCTTTGCGATCGATTCTGCATTTGTGCTCTTTCCAATGAGCAAATTGGTCATGCCAGGCGACCCTTTGACCCCGGTGATCTTGGCCACACGACCCCTGCGCAAGTCACAATCCAGCAGCAAGGTACGTTCACCCATGGAATAAAAAGCCCAGGCAATGTTCGCCGCCATGGTGCTCTTGCCTTCCGACGGGCGGGCACTCGTAACCATGATCACCTGGTTCTGGCCCTGATTGTTGGGCCGGATCAGCACCTGGCTGCGAATGATGCGGAAGGACTCCAGAAGGTGGTTCGGAACCCTCGAATCAATGGCGTTGGACCGGAAGATACTCTCCAGCTGCTCCGTTGAGTTGATGGGCACCACACCAATGCCAGTGAGGCCGGTGCTGGCTTCGATTTCCTGCACCCGCGAGGCACTGGTGTTGAAAAACTGGATTGCCAGAGGCGCACCGCAGGCAAGGCCAAGACCAATGGCAAGCCCGATCATTACAAGCTTGAACTTGTTGGGCGACACAGGATCCACGTCGCGAATCATTTGCACGCCCAAAAAGGTGAGATGCAGCCTGTCCCTGCCCTCGCCATACTTCATTTTCTCTACGGTGGCAGCCAGGGAGGCATAGGCCTTGTCCCATTCAATCTGGCCCTTTTCCTCCATCGAGTAGTCCTGTCGGAACTGCTCGTACTTGCTGGTCACATCGTTGTATTCCGGAATCTTGGACTGGAGGTCCTTCAGCTTGTCCTGAAGGCGGGCGTAGTCGAGCTCGAACTTCTTCTGCGCGGTTGAGAGCTCGCCTTTAAGCTTGTCTTCAACATCACTAAGTTCACGCTTCAGCGTGACAATCACCTCATGCTGGGGACCGTAAACGGAACTATGGCGAGCGAGCTCCGCCTTCACCTCGCGCTGGCGCCTTTCCAAAATCTGCCACGGGGTGAGCGGAGTGACCATGGAAGGCTGCACGATGTTCACATCCACCACCTTGTTTGCGATGGCTTCGTTGACGACTGAGGAAAGAACTCCATTCTCGCCTCTGGTAACGGTGCCAACTTCAACAGGTTCATCCAGCTTGAAGGAAGAGAGAAGCGACAGTTTCGCAACCACGTCAAAGGTGCCTTCCTGGCTTGTGAAGTAACGGCGGATCTCGTCCATCTGCCGTATGTGTTCCTTGGTCATGACGATATCCTTGGGGACCTTCGTCAGGCTGTTCTGCTGGATGAACAACTCGGCAAGCGAGTTTTCCTGCTCATACATCATCCGCTTCTTGATCTGCTCGTGCAGCTGAGCCTTGAAATCATCGAGCTCTTTCAAGTATGAACCCAGCGCCTTCTCGCGAAATTCTGCCCGCACTTCGCGCTCACTGGCCTCAAACTCCCCAATCAACGTCTGGGTGAACTGGCGGACCACCTCGGGATGGTATGAGTACACGTTCACCATGAAGGTGTCGCCGTCCACATAGTCAATACGGAGGGTTGGTATTACAGCGGCCGCTGCTTCCTCAGGCGAGGCACCGGCCCTGATAAAGCCGAGCTTCTGAATGGTGCGCAGCACCAAGGCGCCGGATTGAAGGCGGTCGGTAAGGGACCGATAACCCGCTCCCGGTGTGTCGTCCCTTGCGCTATCTGAATGCAGAGGCAGCCCAAGCATGGTCACGCGCACCAGCGAGCGGGAGAAAAAGATGGGCCTGCCGTAAACGTAGTACGCCAGCGCCACAATGACGCCCATTGAGAAGAGGATGAGCATCAAGCGACCGTACTGCAGCAGTTGGAGCGCTGTTGCGACTATGTTCTGCACCACTTGGCGCGGCTCGGTGCTAGGCTTGGAGTTCTGCATGATTCCGTGGTGGAGACCGCGTCTGAATCTAGAAATTGAACCCAAACCGGCGCTCAGGGACAGTGATCAGATCCCCCTCCTGCAGCGGCACGTCCGGGCCAGTCCCCTGACGGATATCGCGCAGGTTCAATGGAATCGAGGTGCGCATCGTACCTGCTCCCCGCCGAAGAATGAAGGCGTGGGTTTCATCCGCAAACGCCGTGGTACCCCCGGCTATCAGCAGTGCCTCATAAGCGAGAATGGGCTGGCTGCTGGACAACGCGATCATATGCTGGCCTGGGCTCCTCACGGCTCCGGTCACATAAATCAACATCTTGGCCTTTTCCTCGAACGTCTGGGTGCTTATCGAACCGATCCGATCCACGATCACGGTGGGGTTCGCGAGCTGTGAGGAAGCAAGCGTCTGGCGCAACTGTTCCTGCGCACCAGGAACAGTAAGACCTCCCACTTTCACCCGCCCCACCTGCTTCATAATGATGTCGCCATTTTCACGCACCCTGTACTGGCCGCCAAATTTCTCGTCTTCCTTGACGAAAACCTCCAGCGTATCTCCAGGAACAAGCACATTTCGCTGCAACTGAGGGGCGGGGGCCACCCGCTGGGACAACGGCATCTGCGGCGTGGTAGGGGCAGGGCCCTCGCAGCTTACAAAAGCCAAGGACAGGCCAAACAGGCACAATAAATCAAGGGGTTTCCGGCAGAAATTCATCAGTAGAGGGAAAGAGGGAAAGAGGGAAAGCAGTCCATAGTGCTATACACGGGCAAGCGAAATAATCAACCGCTCCGTTGACCGAAGGAGCACTATCGTCAGGTCCTTCACGCCAACGTAAAAGCCCAGACCAGCGCCGCGAGCCGACAGGAATTGAAGCGTCCAGCTTGGGCTGCAACGATCTACTTCTTCAGGATCGTGTAAAGAATATGATCTGCAGCGACCTGGAAATGAAACGCCTTTTCCCCTGGTCCGGCTGGCAAAGGGGCAATTGTGGACATCACTCGTACATCACCCGCATACTTGCCGGAAGCGCCGACAGCTTCGAGGTACACCATGCCAGGAACACCAGTGTGGCTTGGCACGATGTAGCCTGGACGAATGGTCCACTCAACGACGCGCATCTTGGGATCGGCAGAGTCGAGGAGTTTGTGGGTCTTGCCGGCATCGGCCCAAATAATGACGTGACCGGTATTCTTGATTTCTTCATCAAGGGAAGCAAACTCACCGGTCGGATTGTCCCGGTTGATGCCACAGACCTCAAGTCGGGCCACGGCGCTTCCTGGGTAATAGGGAAAATGCGAAAAAATCCTCAACCGTATCGGGGTTGTTTCCCCCACAGCCATCACCATCCCAGGCGGCGTGTACTCACGCCAGCCACCGGCAGTGGCATCAATGACGCCGTCGTGGTTAAGGTCCGTTTTGATGTCAAATCCCAGGGCCTTGACATTGGAGGTGGGATCGGAAAGCAGCCGGAGGTTCGCTTCGTGTTTTTTCTCATATCCGCTGCCCATGTCGCGCTGGGTCTCAGGTGGCAGCCTCAAGAGCGGATCTTCGGCAACGACGGTCATGCTCGACAACAAAGCGAGCACCGCAGCGATGCGCGCCGGAGAGGGACAGATGGGAGACAATGCTTTCATGGCAGTTGGAGTGGAAGGATGGTAGGTCTGGGAGGCGGGAGAGTCAAATGCTTGCACTGCTACAGTGACTTGGTCAGGGACAGCATCAGCATGTGATCCTGGTAGGAACTGCCCAGCTGCGTGGTGTCGTAGTCTGTATATTGATAAATCAAGCGCAGCGAAAGGGTACTGGTGAAGTTGTGATCCAGTTCTGCGCGATACAGCCAGATCGTGCGGTTCGCGTCTCCTCCCTCCCAGTCGGCCGGGGAGTACATAACCAGGAAGCTGGCGCTGGTCCTCTCGGCAATTTTGTAACCGAGTGTGGCAGTAGCCAGCCAGGCATTGGCTCCACCTGGTTCATCATGAGCCCAGGTCACACCAGCGGAGGCGAAAAATCTCGAATCCTGTGGAGAGTATGAAATCTGGTAAGAGGCATACAGACCGCTGGTCGTCTGCAACAACGGGCTGATTCGATAGGAACTCCCAACCACCGCCGATTCGCTCCATTCCCTTGTAATTTGGTGACTCAAGCCAATATCCCAGACCAAGGAGCCATCCTCAATTCCCTTTCCAAGGCGCCCATCCCGCCAGGCGTAGCCAACTCGCGCATAGCCCTGAAGCGTGGGACTGAAAGGCATGGTGGCACCAACAAAAAATTGTTCGAGTGAACTGGAATACCCGTCATACCAATACGAATCGAAAGTGGCCCACGGCATCAGCCAGAGATCCTTTGGCTCGTAGAACAGTCCGGCGTAATAGTGGTCGAGGTCGAGATGTTCGAAACCAGAACCACCCCACGTATCGTAGTGTTCGTATCCAGTGGAGAACCGGAGGTCAGGGCCAAGAAAGGTTGACCCCCTGATGCCCACGGTGTTACGGAGGTAGAATTGATCAGAATCAAACGGGTGCTCAAACCCAGGCCTGAGAAAACCAAGCGTGTAGAGCCCCGACCGGTCATACGCGGCACTGCTCCCATATTGCATGAGGTAGCTGATGGGTGTGACGACATCCAAGTAATCGAACAAAGTCACATCCCAACGTCCAATTTCAAAGGAGTGCTCGAACTGGGCATAAGGGGAACTCCCCCCCGTCAAAAACAAACCGACGCGATTGCTGGTGGGCACATAGAAGGCTGCTCCCGACATCGTGAAGAACGTCCTGGGACTAAGCCTCAGGTCAACGTTGAAATAGAGACCGATGGCGGCAATGAAACCATCGGAGGGAAGACGCTGGGAAAGGGGACCTGAAATCTCCGAATAAAGCGCATCAGCTTCGATCGACGTGAAGTCGATGAACAAAGGTCCGGCCTGAATCTGGGCGTACTGAATGTCAACGTCCTGGTGGAGGTAAAGACCAGCATTCCAGTTCACGGTTGTCGAGGAGCGACCATCCTGCGAATACCAGACTGCTGTCTGGGGGCACAAGGGAGACAAGTAATTGTCCGCCACATGCCCGTAGGTCGGCTCCCCGCCCGGGGTCACCTCGTTGCGCAACAGGTAAGGGCTGATCGTGGGCGCCTGTCCAGGCGGCACCTCACCGGGATATTCCATGGTGGTCTGCCCGGTCGGCCAGCCTGTCGCCGCATATCGGCCCGAAGAGGACCGATCCGAGCGATAATAGCCAATGGGAGGCTGGGAGGACTGCCAGGTGGGATAGTAACCCGGTGTGACATCCGGCCCAACGCCGATCACCTGACCCGGATCAGCCACCACCACTTGGGCGTCGGCCAGCACAGGAGCGAGCGCAAGAGTCAACAGGAGTGCGAGAGGAGGAGTTCGCATGATGGGAGGAGAAAGGAGGGGGTTCAAACAGCGCGGTAAAATCACTTGGTCGTCGGTTCGGCCTTCAAGCTGTCAAGCTTTCGAGCTCTCAGGCCCAGCGGCTTGAGAAACGCGAAATCGGACACGACAACGCAGCGAAAGGAATAGACAAACAGACCCAGCCAGGGCAGCACAATGAGTGCCGTGCACCAGAGGAATTTCCAGAGAACCCCTTGCGGCTGAGAGACGACGCTCCAAACCCCGGCAGCAAGCAGCATCACCCAGATCACCCCCAGCATCACCTGTACAACGAGCGACGAATTGTGCACGTGCATCAACAGGAAATTGGCGGCGAATTCGGACATGTTGACGGCTGGAAAAACGTGAACTCAAACTGAGTGTGAGAAATTGAACCAGGAAAAAGACAGGCTCAATTTTGAGGGACAGGGACACTCCTATCTACATTTTGCACCTTGTCATCTACTCGTTGGCAAAAAAAACATCACTTTCGCAATACCAGATGATCGTTTGAGCATCGCGCAATTGAGAATACGCTGTTTTTCAATGAACGTTACTGGAAAACAGCCCGCACCTCCACTTTCCGTGGTCCACGTCGTCGACTCGCTGAATCCCGGAGGGATGGAAAACGGTGTTGTCAATATGGCCCGGCAGCTTGCCCCCAGGGGCATCAACACTCATGTGGCCTGTCTTCGCGAGCGGGGCAGCTTCGCCGACAAGCTGCCTGACCCTCTGGCGGTGACAGTGCTGGGCAAACAGGCTGGATTCTCCAAGGGCAGCCTGGTGGCGCTCGCACGGCTTATCAGGCAGCAGAGGCCGGCCGTGCTGCACACACACAACCTCGGCCCCCTCATCTATGCCTCCCTGGCGACTCTGGGCGGGTGCACGGTCCCCATCCTGCATGGCGAGCACGGGCAGATCCAGCCGCAGGATCTTTCGCTGCGGAGGCTCGCAACGCGCAGGCTGCTGTACCATTGCTGTCACACCGTGCACACGGTTTCCGGGAGCCTGCTGGACTCGTTGCGGGGATTGCAGATGAAAAGCAGGCGGATGACGGCGATCACGAACGGGGTGGATTGCGACACCTTCAATCCGGCGGAGTCCAGGAGCAGGGCCCGGGAGGCTCTGGGACTGCCGTCGGGGGTGGGGGCCACGCTCGGCATCGTGGGCCGTTTCGTCGCACTGAAACGGCACCGCATGCTGCTGGAGGCCCTGGTTCCGGTGATGCAGGCACACCCCCAGGTTCATCTCGTCGTGGTGGGCGATCACGGCCCCGAACGAGAAACCATCATCGCGGCCATGCAGGAGCACCCGTACCACGATCGCATCCATTGGCTGGGCATGCGTTCAGACATGGCCGCCTGTTATCAGGCGATGGATCTCCTGGTTTCGCCCTCCGAGGTGGAAGGGCTCTCCAACGCAGTGCTTGAAGCCATGGCTTGCGGCGTGCCGGTGCTTGCCCACAGGGCTTGCGGCAACAACGAGGCCATTGTCAGCGGCAGCGGGGGCTACCTCCATGATCTTCCCGACGCAGGGAGCCTGGCCAGGGCCCTGGACGGCATCCTCGAAGAACCGTCCGTTCTGATTGAACAGGGGGAGCTTGCCCGAAAACGAGCTGTTGAACACTTTTCCATCGCGGCCATGGCCGGGGGCTACCTGCGCCTCTACCGGGAAATAGCAGGGCGGGGATAATGAAAGTCGAGCATTGCGGGCGAAAAATCACGCTCACCCGCTTCCACCGCACGGAGGACATTGACCATTTCCCTCGCTGTCACGTAATGCAGCGCATTCCCGCGCTGTGTGGCCCAGTCCTCGCAGAGATAGCGGTGAAAAGCACGCATCTGGCTGCCGAGGAAGACCTCGCTGTTGGCTTCGATGGCGCCATGGCTGTGCAGTTTCACGAAGGCCCAGTCCTCCAGACCGACGATCCGCGGTGCATGACGCAGCCATAGGTGAAATCGTTTGGGTGTCGGCGGATTGGTGCCGGTGATATCGCTGTTCTCGACGCGCGGGAGCAGCCCCCACTTGCGCCAGTGCAAGTTCAGCGCCAGCACGCCCTGGATGACAAGCAGCTGGTCGGGAGCGCACCCTATGCCATGGGAGACCCGGCTGCCGTGGTTCAGTGTCTCCGGCGAGCCGGTGTCGCTCACGTAATACATCGAATTGATGCGCCGGGGCTGGCTTGGGTCCGGAGCGGAAGGAAAGGTAAGGTCCGCATAACAGCCCGATTCGAGCAGCACGGCAATCTCGTGTGCCACCCCGCAGAACTGGCCGCCCAGGCCGCTGTTTGCGAGCGCCCAGTTGCCATGTACAAAGGCGTAGGCCGCACGCCCGTCCGCATGCCGGGAAAGCAGCCCATGGTCGAGAAGCTGTGCCACCCCTGCCGCCAGTTTGGTTTTCAGCGTGGCCTCGGTGTCGTTCTCGTGGTGCAGATGCACTTCCACTTCCGAACCTGTGTCGCGGCACAGGCGCGCCACCTCGCCGACCACCTCCCTGTCGTACTGCTCAACCGGATAAAAAAAAGTGTGCCGGGGTTCGCGCCCCGAACTGTCGTGCAATCCAGCGATGGATTTGGGAAACCTCTCGCGCCAGCAGCGCATGCGCTGCAATGCTCCCTGGAGGTCCGTCTGGTGAAACGGTTCAAAGTGATCCGCAACGGTCACAAACACCCTGCGCACCGGACCATTGGTCGCGAATGACTGGCGGAGATACGGTAGAAACCATCGATCGAGGGCGCGCATTGAGGGGATGTTCAACAGTGTGTGAGTCCTGAGCGAGGTTCAATCAGCATGTTGTCACTTCCATCCCTTTTTTGATTTCAAGGTGGCCCAGTACCAAAAACCGCGTGCGATGCAGAACTGGAGGAAAAGGAAGCCTGCCGCCATGCCGGGCAGACGCCCCCCAACCTGCGGCAGGCACCAAGCCAGCAATGCAGCACAATAAAAACCCGCCTGCAGCAGGAGCGCCAGCCAGTAGCACGGCTGCGCGCGCAGGACCCAGGACAACCCAAGCAGGGCGGCGAGCAGCAGAGGACCGGCCAACCGCAGGTATTTGTGCGCGATCAACTTCCACCACAGCCGGTGCCGCCATGGCAGCAGCCACTGAGGGTGGCGAAACAGCATCTGAAAATTGCCTGCGAGCGTGCGCACCTTGCGCCGATGCTCCGAAGGGCCGGACAGGGTTTGCGGATCAAAAGCCACAGCTTCTGGACAAAAACGCACCCGCAGCCCCTCGGCCACGATGTTCATGGGAATAACCACGTCGTCGAGCAGAGTGTCCTCAGGGATGGGTTTGAACGCCGAACGCCGGATTGCATACACGGCTCCGGTACACCCCACAGAGGAGTCAAGGTCCGATTCCAGACGGCGAATCAGCTTCTCCAGCCTCCAGTACGCATCCACCCCCTGTCCAATGCCTCCCGCCGAAGGCTCGATCTCCAGTGCGCCGCTGACGGCCCCGGTCAGCGGGCAGCCAAACCACGCGGCCAATCTCGGAAGCGTGTCCGCAGTAAAACGCTGGCGGGCATCACACAGGACCACCACATCGCCCGTGGCGGCAGCCACGCCGGCATTGACTCCTGCTGGCTTGCCACGACCCGGTTCCACTTTCAGCACCCGCACCCCGGCCCCCGGAAAGGCGGCGGCAACAGCGCCCGTGCCATCCGTGCAGCCATCACACACCACGATAATCTCGCGCAGCGCCCTGGTTGCGGTGGCGGCGAGATTTTCAAGCCGTGCGGCAATTCGCGCCTGCTCATTGCGCACGACGAGCACGATCGAAAGGCTCAGCCCGGCCGGACACCCAGGAGCCGCATGGCCTGAGGACCGCCACTGCCGCACGAGCAGCCACAGCAGCAACGGATAACCCGCATAGGTGAAGAACAGCAAAAACGCCGTCAACCAGAATGCCGTTGCAGCCATGGTCACTTGATGTTGGCCATGATGTAGTCCCACAACTGCAGCGTGAGCTGGCCGCCCGCAATGGCCAGAGCCAGATCCAGAACCCCAAGATGGGTCCACAAGCCCGGAACCTTCAGCCGGCTCGCCAGAATCATCCGGGCGGGATCCACCATGTCTTCATTTACCCCCTTCGATTTCAGGCTGTTGGGAGCGGCACGGTCAAAAGCGGGCAAAAGCCCGGCGATTTTCCTTTCCCCTCCCCCAGATTTGTTCGCATCTGCCTCCGGGCTCTCCAGTTGCGCGAAGGCCAGGTCGCGGCGCTGCTTCACGCTTATCTGGTGATAGGCGCCCACGGCGCCGATCAAGCAGAACACCTCCGTATAATACTCCTTGTTGATCATCCACCCGGAAATACACATGCCCAGAAGCAGGGCGAAAAGCGCGCGCCGACAGCATTCCATGGTTGAAGTGAGACCACGGTACTGGACCAGGGAGCGCCCGCAGACCGTCATCATTCCCACATATATCGTCAGCCCGATGACGCCCAGATCCCCACCCACCTTGACGAAAGAGCTGTGCGTGGATTTGTTGTCCATCGTTCCCTCCCAGCGGATCCATGCTTCAAAATGCTTGTAGCCCATACCCGTGAGGTTGGTGATTGTCACCGCCCGTGCCATGCTCCACGCCATCATGCGCCCCTGCACCCCCTGGTCACTTCCCAGGCTTTTCATGCCCTGCATGCGTGGCAGAGTCGCCAGAATCGTGCCGCCCATGGCCAGCGCAAGGACCGCCACAATCACCTGCACGAAGACCTTGCGGCCAAACAGGATGGAGACCAGGAAGCTGACCGCACCGGAGATGAAGGAGCCCTTTGATCCCGTGGGGATCACCGCCCAGACCGCCACCGCGATCAGTATCATGGCGCGCACCCGGCTCAACACCGTGTTGTCCCAAAACCAAAGGTAGTAGCCCAGCGGCAGCACGGCCACGATCGTGTGGCCCAGCGCATTGGGGTTGTTCAAGGTGTAGGTGTTCAGGCAGAACCGCCCCCGAAATGCCTCGATCAGCGAATTGGCCCCTGTGATGTCCATGCCCACGCGCGTCAGCACGATCATGATCAGAACGCCGATCAACGCCCCCAGCCACCACTTCAAGTAGCGCTCCAGCAGGTCCTCCGTCGTCAGGGTGTGCAGGCCGATGAACATATACACCACCAGCACGCCCAGATCGGTGGCCGCCCCCCCGGGATCCGGCGAGGTGAACACGACATAAAGAAAGAAGATGAGCACGACCCATTCCTGCGGCGAGGACATGAAGTTCCATCGCGGGTCGCTGCGATCTCGCTTCATGAGTCCCAGAATCCCTCCGGCCACGACCACTTTGATCACGTTGAAGCCGGACATCCCAGGCACCCAGTCCTGGGGCCGGATGTAATAAAACAACAAAAGTAATACGATCGATCCGAACGCCATAAATAGACCAATATTCCGTGGGCCAATGTTCTGTCGCGGCTGAAGGAGAGAGACAATCGTTCCGAAGGCCATAAGGGTGATGAGCGATCCAACGACCATGCAGCAGAGACAGAAAGAAAATGATAGGGAGTTCCGGTCGCCGAAGACACGCCGGATTTCTCGCGCGGCGACCCTTACCCATATTGCAGGGAAAGACAAACGCGGAGTCAATATCTTCGCCCAATGGAAGGAAATTTCCTTGTCCAGACCCGCCGTTCTGCCCCATCCTGGGTCGTCACCTCCCCCCGCCTCGTGAGCGTCTCTTCCCCCGCTACATCCCCAGCCTCCCCTCCCGCAACCTTGCGCTGGTCCGGCATGACTGACAAAGGCCGCTTTCGCAGCAACAATGAGGACGCCTTCCTTGCCCTTGCCGTGGATGCCAGGGAAGTCCTGCTCCTGGGCAAAACCGGAGCGGCACCCCTTGCCAGCTCCGACTATGTCTTCGCCGTCAGCGACGGAATGGGCGGAGCCAGGAGCGGTGAATTCGCCAGCCGCATGACCACGGACCGTGTGACCAGGCTGCTGCCAAGAAGCTTCAAGCAGGCCGCCGGAGGCCTCGCGAGTGGTGCCGAGGACATCATGATCGAACTCTTTCACGCCATCCACGCCGACCTCCTCATGCTCGGCCGCAGCTACGAAGAATGCAGGGACATGGGTGCCACGCTCAGCCTTTGCTGGTTCACTCCCGGCTGCATGCACTTTGGCCACGTGGGCGACAGCCGCATTTATTATCTCCCGCGTGGAGGCGGGTTCATGCAGCTCACCCATGACGACAGCCATGTGGGCTGGCTTCGACGCCATGGCCAGCTCAACGAGCGTGAAGCCCGCCAGCATCCCCGCAAGAGCGTCCTCACCAAGGTGCTGGGCGCCGGCCATCAGTTCTTTGAGCCGCAGGTGGGTGCTGTCCTCCATGAGCCGGGCGACCGCTTCCTGCTCTGCAGCGACGGGGTGGTGGACGGCTTCTGGGACCACGCCATCGCGGACATGCTCCAGAACCGGGCCACGGCGGAGCAGTTCGTGCAGGGGGCCATCAGCGAAGGCAGCCGCGACAATGCCACGGCTGTCGTCGTCGAGGTCCTGCCCGCCTCTTCGCAGATTTGAGCGGGGCACTATCTCCATATTGCCGTTTGAGGAACCGCCCGAAGCGCTCCACTTTGCACCCCCATGCCTGATACCGTTCGCGTCCGCTTCGCCCCCTCGCCCACCGGCTTCCTCCACGTCGGAGGTGCCCGCACCGCCCTGTTCAACTGGCTCTATGCCCGTCATCGCGGCGGCAAGTTCATCCTGCGCATCGAAGACACGGATGAGGCACGCAACACCGAGGCGGCCCGCCAGGCCATCTTCGACGGCATGAAGTGGCTGGGCCTGGATTGGGATGAAGGCCCGGAGGCGGGCGGCGATCGCGGCCCGTATTTCCAAAGCCAGCGAAAAGGAATCTATGATGCCTACCTCGCGAAGCTCGAGGAGGCCGGCCGTGTGTACACCGAAGAAGGCGGTGCCGTCCGCTTCAAATTCAGCCGCGAGCCGGTCATCATTCCAGACATGGTGTGCGGTGATGTCCATTTCGCGGCCACCGAAGAGCCGGACATGACCGTGCGCCGCCCCGATGGCAGCTACATCTTCCACTTCGTCAACGTGGTGGACGACATCGAGATGGGCATCACCCATGTCATTCGGGGCGAGGACCATCTTTCCAACACGTGGAAGCACATCGACCTTTTCCACGCCCTGGGCAAACACTCGCCGCGCTACGCCCACATCCCGCTCATCCTCAATCCGGCGGGCACGAAGATGAGCAAGCGCGACGAAGGCTCCTCCATCCAGAGCTACATCGATGCCGGCTTCCTTTCCGACGCCGTCTTCAACTACCTCTGCCTGCTGGGCTGGACGCCAAAAAGCGCGAACGAGAAGCTGGACCGCACCAGCATGATTTCGCTCTTCGACCCTATCCACATCCACAGCGCCAACGCGCGGTTCGACATGGCGAAATGCACTTGGTTTAACGCCCAGTACCTGCGCGAACTCGCCCCCGAGGTGCTGCTCAAGGCGGCCCTGCCTTTCCTTGAAAAGGCCGGTCTGGTCATCGCCGGCTCAAGCATCACTGAACGGGCCTTGCAGAGCGTTAAAGAAAAGGTCAGCCTGCTTTCCGAACTGCCCGCCTGGGTGCATTACTTCTTCCGCGAAGACTATCCGTATGAGGACGAGGTGGTCGCCAAGCTGCGCGCCAAGCCCGACAACGCCAAGTTCCTGGCCGAGCTGCGCGCCGACTTCGCAGTCCTCACGCAATGGGATGAGCCATCACTTCATACCAGCGTGGAGGCCGCCGCCGCAAGGCTGGGAGTGAAGCCCGGCGCCCTCATGCCGCTGCTGCGCTTTGCCTTGAGCGGCCAGTCGCGCGGGCCGGGTGTCACTACGATCCTGGATTTGCTGGGCAAAGAGCGGAGCGTCGTGCGGCTTGACCGGACGCTTGCGATGCTTGAGCTTGCGGCATGACGCAAGGCTCTGAAGTCCTCGTTCTGACGCCGTCGCGCCTCAAGAGCCTGCTTCTTCCGCTGGTGATGGCGGCCATCGTCTTCATCGGCATTTGCGGGGCCATGGGCGGGCCGGAGGATGATGCCTGGGTGATGTGGGTTCTGGCGGGGATTGGGCTTGTGGGCTTCCTCTACTTCACCGCCAAAATGATTCCGGGGGCCTGCTACCTTCGGCTTTCACCGGAGGGGCTGGTGATTTGCCACATGTGGCGGCTCACCCGCTATCGATGGTCAGACATCGCCGAAGTTGGCGTGATGAAGATCACGGATGGCGAAGGCACCAGCCGCAAGGTCGGCCTCAACTTCGGTCCCGCCCTGGCAAACCCGCATGGCAGGTCGAAACGAACCCTGGGATTCGAGACCGCTCTGCCCGACAACTACGGAATGGATTTTGAAGCACTGGCGGATCTGCTGAATCAATGGCGCACCCGCCATTCCGCCGCTTGACCATGGGGCGGCCTGGCAGAATCCCGTTGCCACGGCGAGCCCTGCCTGCATCGTGGCCGCCACCATGAAACGCCGCGCCGTCCTTGCCCTGATCGCTGCCGTCACCTCGGCGGTTTATTCTGCCGATGCTCCAAAACCTGTCGTCCTGTTCGATGGCAAGTCCCTGGCCGACTGGGAGAGCGTGGACAACGGCGGCAGCGGCAAAGTGGAAGTGGACGACGGCCGGATGATCATCAACCAGGGTGAGAGCCTCAGCGGCGCGGTTTACAAGAAGGCCAAGGACCTGCCGATGAACAATTACGAGATCACCGCTGAAGCCATGCGCCTGGACGGCTCGGATTTCTTCTGCGGCCTCACCTTCCCGGTGGGCAGCCTGAAGACCTGCCTCACCCTCGTGATGGGCGGCTGGGGCGGCAGCGTCACCGGCATCAGCAGCATCGACGGAATGGACGCGAGCGAAAACAACACCTCCAGCTTCCAGCATTACAAGGACAACCAGTGGTACAAGGTGAAGCTGCGGGTGACGCCCAAGGATATCCATGTGTGGGTGGATGACAAAGAAGTGATCAATGCCGACATCGAGGGCAAGAAGCTTGGGCTTCGCCCGGGCCCGATCGAGAGCTACGCGCCGCTGTCCTTCACCACTTATCAGACCACCGCCGCGATCAAGAACGTGAAGATCACCCCCATCGCGGGAACAAAGTGATGCCTGCGGTCGCCGACCATCTCGCCGCCATCCGCGAGCGCCTTGCCAAAGCCGCAGAACGCGTAGGCCGCACGGCCTCCGATGTCGAACTGCTGGCGGTTTCAAAGACATTCCCCGTGGAAGCGATCCAGGAAGCGATCGATGCGGGGCAGACGCTGTTTGGCGAGAACAAAGCGCAGGAGCTGCTGGCGAAGCAGCCTGCCCTGCCCTCGCGCCTGCGCTGGCACATCATCGGCCACCTGCAATCCAACAAGGTGCGCAAGATCCTGCCCATCGTGGAAGCCATCCACAGCGTGGACTCCCTCGACCTTGCCAAAGACATCAACCGCATCGCCGCCGAGCTGGGCCTGTTCCCGAAGGTGTATCTTGAAATCAATGTCGCCGCCGAGTCCACCAAGTTCGGCTTCAGCCCGCCCGTGGTTCGCGAGCAACTGGAGGCGCTTTACGCGCTGGACCGCCTGGAAATCCAGGGTCTCATGTGCATCCCGCCCTTCAGCGCCAATGCGGAGGACAGCCGCCGTTACTTCGTCCTTCTGCGAGGCTTGCGCGACGACCTGGAGAAGCTCGGCGGCGCTCCCCTGCCCCGCCTGAGCATGGGCATGAGCCACGATTTCGAAATCGCGATTGAGGAGGGCTCCACGATCGTGCGGGTGGGCAGCGCGATCTTTGGCTCGCGATAGAGCACCGTCACACGATCTTCATCACGCCCACCGTCACATTGTCCTGGCGGTCGGCGTTCACACGCCGGATGGCGAAAATAATGGCGTCCGCAATCTTGTCCGCCGTGGTGTGGCGGCCAAAGCTCAGGAGGTCTTCGATCTGCTTTTCGCTGAGCGTCAGAATGCCGTCCGAGGCGGCGATGACGATGTCCCCTTTCAGCAGGGGCATTGGATCCGGCCTGCTGTCCACCAGGGTGAGCGGATAGCCGAGCAGGGCGGATTGCAGGATGTGCCGCTCCGGATGATTAGCCCCTTCCTCCTGGGTGATCTCGCCTTTGCTCACCCGCTCTTCGATGAGCGGGGTGAGTGAATGGTCGGCGTTCACCCGCTTGAGCTTGCCGTCCCTGTAGAGAAACAGTGGCGAGTCGCCGACGCTGATCCAATGCATCGAGACATGTGTCACCAGCACGGCCACAAGGGTGGTGCCCATGGTCTGGGCCACGGCGGGCATGCGGCTGGACATGATGCCCAGGGTTTCATTCGCCGCCTCCAGGGCCACGCGCATGCGCCAGCCGATGGACTGTGCGTTGTCGTGGAAGCTCTTGATGAAAGACCCCACGGCCAGGTAGCTGGCGACATTGCCCCCCGAATGGGCGCCCAGCCCATCGCCCACAACGAAGAGAAGGCGGCTCAGGGGCTCCTCCTCCGGATCGGTGGCATCCGCGAAGGCATGATAATCCTCCTGATGGTCGCGGCGGCCACGGTACTGGCGGGCGGCGAAGTCCTGTTCCTGGACGAAGACCACCGGTGGAGGCAGGGGCAGAGGAATGGATACAGGCTCGGACTTAGCTTTTTCAGCCATGTTATTGGGCGGAGAATCGAAAGGTGGTCTGCGACTTGAACGCCTCCCCAGGACGGAGGACCACGCTGGGGAAGTTGGGGTGGTTCGGGCTGTCCGGAAAATGCTGGGTTTCCAGGCAAAGGGCGTCGCGCTTTTGGTGATGGTGCCCGTGTTTGCCCTCCACATTATCGAGATGATTGGCCGTGTACAGTTGTACGGCAGGCTGGTCCGTGATCACTTCCATGGTGCGCCCGCTCTTCGGATCGTGAAGGCGGGCGGCGGGACGCAGGCCGGAACCCTTGAGCACGTAGTTGTGATCGTAGCCCAGGCCGTCCTTCAGCGGAGTGAAGTCCGCACCGATACGCTCACCAACGCGGTGCGGCTGGTTGAAATCCAGAGGCGTTCCGGCCAGCGGCTCCAGTGTGCCTGTCGGAATAAGGTCTGCATCCGTTGCCGTGTAGGTGTCGGCAAAAATCGTCAGTTCGTGATCCAAAATGGTGCCTGAGGCCTCACCAGCAAGATTGAAGTAGCAATGGTTCGTCAGATTCAGAATCGTCGGCTTGTCCGTGGTCGCCTCGTAGATCAGTTTCAGCTCGTTGGCCTCGGTGAGCAGGTAGGTCACGGTGGTGTCGAGCGTGCCTGGAAAGCTTTCCTCGCCGTCGGGACTCACATAGCGCAGTTTCACTCCCACCGCATCCGGCTGCTCCACCTTCGCTGCAGACCAGACCTTCTTGTCAAAACCAACGATGCCGCCATGAAGATGGTGTGCAGAGCCGGGATGGACGGCCAGTTGATAGTTCTTGCCGTCCAGAGAGAAGCGCGCGTGCTTGATCCGGTTGGCAAAGCGGCCGGTGATGCACCCGAAAAAGGGATTCGAGGCTTCATAGGCGGCCAGCGAGTCCTTGCCCAGCACCACATCCGCCATCCTGCCCTCGCGGTCCGGCGCGGTCAGCGAAACGATGATGCCGCCATAAGTGGCGATTTTGGCTTCCATGCCTGCGGCGTTGCGCAGGCTGAACAGCTCCACCGCGCGGCCATCCTTGGTGTGGCCCCAGGGTTCGGACGTGACGCTCAATGACGGTGCGGACATAATGGTGGCGGAGCATCCCATGACCATGCCGACAACGGCGGCAAAAATGGGCGGGAATGAATTTTTCATGGTAAGTAACGCAGAAAAATCGGCTGCGGAAGCGAACGCTACGGGTGCAGGCGACGGCGATCAATGCGGAAGTTTGCGCATGTCATGTCGAAAGGTCCTCCCGATGTCATCGAAATGGACAAGGTGCGCATCCTTGCTAGCCTCAAGGGTTCCATGACATCCCCCGCCGCCCCATCCATTGTAAACCGCCTCTGGTCGGCCTTGGTCACAGTCGTGCTCGCGCTCACAGGCGTGCTGCTGGTGCGCTACCTGATCGGCAAGCTGCGCATCTTTGACCGCTACATCTGGGGGCAGGTCTGGTCCGGCATGTTCACCGGCGTGCTCGTGCTCAGCGGCGTGATGGTGCTGGGCAACGTGTACAAGAAGATGGAGCAGCTTCTTGGGGACACGAAGCTGCCGGTCACGTTCGTCATCAAGTTCATCGGCCTGATCATTCCCTATTCCCTCGTCTTCACCATCCCCTGGGCTTTCCTCACCGCCATCCTGCTGGTGTACGGGCGCATGTCCGCCGACAACGAAATGGTGTCGATTCGCATGACCGGCCAGCCGATGTGGCGCATCTGCGCCCCCGTCTTCCTCATGTCCCTGATGCTCAGCGGCCTGTGTTTTTACGTGAACATTGACCTCGCGCCCAGCTCGAAGAACCAGATGAAGCACCTGTTCTACGACGTCGCCACCGACAACCCGATCACCCTGTTCCAGGAAGGCCGCGTGCTCGAAAAAATGCCCGGATTCCGCATCTACACCGGCCGCCGCAAGGGCGACGATGAACTGGAGAATCTGCAGATCA
>CAINXC010000408.1 GCA_903854655.1 uncultured Verrucomicrobiota bacterium
GCAATGCCTTCCAGTACGCCAAGGACGCCGGCATCCCCACCATCGTCTGCGCCCCCGCCAAGGAGGCCATGGATACGGTGGAAAAGATGGTCAAGGAATTCGACATCCGCATCGCCATCCACAATCACGGCCCGGGCGACAAGGTTTTTCCCTCGCCCCTGGATGCCCTGGCGGCCGTGGAACAGCGCGACCCACGCTGCGGCCTGTGCATCGACGTGGGCCACACCGTGCGCATTGGTGACGACGCGGTGGCCGACATCAAAAAATGCGCCAGCCGCCTGTACGACTTTCATCTCAAGGATGTGAACCTGGCCCGGCCTGTGGGCAAGGCCGTCGTCATCGGCACCGGAGTCATTGACATTCCCGGCGTGCTCAAGGCGCTGATCGACACCAAGTTCTCCGGTCACCTGGGCTTTGAATTCGAAATCAACGACGCCGACCCGCTGCCGGGCATGAAGGAATCCGTCGCCTACCTGCGGAAGGCGTTCGCGAGCATCGGGTAGGTGTATGGCTTGAAGTCGTCCGCGAAGGGACTCGCGGACTACTCCAAGCCCCCGGCAAAGCGCGCTTTGACAAAATTATTCTAATCATTGCCAAAATCAGCCGTTGGAATGGCAACCACACTCCAGTGGCGCCGCTTCCGCCATTTCGGGAGGCGATGCCTTCCCTCTCATCCATCCTTGAATCCAGGTGATCTCGCCCTGGTTTGCCCCGACCATGAAATCAAAACATGCTGCCCTGATGGCGCTCTGCTGCGTCTCGTTTGGTGTCTCCGGCCTGCGCGCCGAGGATGCTCCCGCCTCCCGGACCTGGACCGATGCCAAGGGCCGCCACCTGGAAGCGACCTTTGTCGCGGTGGACGGCGAATCGATCACCCTGCAAACCGCCGACGGCAAGGAAGTGCGCCTGCCGCTGTCCATGCTGGCAGCGGCTGATCAGGCGCTGGCGAAGACGCTGAAGCCGATGGAGGGCGCCTTTGTCCCCACCAATGCCAAGGCCTCCGTGGCCGCCGCCAAGATTGATGACCTGGTGGCGCGCCGGCTGGCGGAAGAGAACGCCCGGCTGGCCAAGGAAAAGCTGCCGGCCATCAAATTGAACCCGCTGACCACCGACGAGCAGTTCGTGCGCCGCGTGTACCTGGACATCGCCGGCCGCATCCCCAATTACGAGGAGACCTCGGCCTTCCTCAACAGCCGCAGCGGCACCAAGCGCGCGGAACTGATCGACCACCTGCTGGACAGCGACGGCTACGTCAGCCACATGTACAACTACTTCGCGGACATGCTCCGCATCAACGACAAGGTGGACAACCGCCTGCTCAAGGGCCTGCCCTACATCCAGTGGCTGAAGGACAGCCTCGCATCCAACAAGGGCTGGGACAAGATGACCTATGAGCTCATGACCGCCGAAGGCAAACTGTGGAACAACGGCGCCTCGGGCTACCTGCTGCGCGACGCGGGCATGCCGCTGGACAACCTGGCCAACACCCTCTCCGTGTTCCTGGGCACGGACGTCGCCTGCGCCCAGTGCCACGACC
>CAINXC010000409.1 GCA_903854655.1 uncultured Verrucomicrobiota bacterium
CACCATCCCGCCCTTGACCGGAATGCTCACCGTTGCGTTGGCGAACCCCGAGCCCCGCCGACCTTGGGCGAGGTGCTCGCCCACCGCTTTCGCGACGATTTCCCGGGCCTCCTCAGGGATGGTCTGGGTGTGCAGCTTGCCATCCAGCCAGAAACCGCTGCTGATGCTTTCATCCACCGTGTCGTCCTTGCCATGAGGATCGTTGCTGGTCTGCTGGCTGAAGGATTGCAGCGCCCGCTCGCCCAGATCAGGCATGGACACCCCCACGATGATGGCGCCCAGGAGAGTGCGATCCGTTACGGCCAGGACGGGGGTGACAATGAACTCGCGCATGCGCTGTTTGCCGTCCGGTGAATCGGCCATGATGTAGGCGACTTCCTGTTCATCGGTGACCTTTGAGGCGAGCTTCTTCATGGAGGCGCGCACCTGATCCATGCGTTTGCCAGTCAACGCGGACTTGCGCAGCACTACCGGCAGGCCAAGCGTCCGCGCATCATCCGTCACAAGCAGCTCACCCTGGGCGTCCACCAAGCCCACGAAAGGCCGGTCGGCGTTGTTGTTCTTGGGGGCATCGGCCTTGCCCGGCTTGTCTGGCCGATCCTGCGGCGGGCGGGGACCTGCCAGTCCCAGCACCCGGCTCAGCACATCGTTCGGCTTCACGTCGTAGAACTCCTGCAAATCCTCCAGCACCTTCTTGTACGTGGACTTCGGGTCATGCTGCACGATGCCGGCCACCACCTCCTCGCTCTTCGCCAGCCGCTGGCAGCGTTTGCGAATGTCGGAGAGCCGCTGCAACTGGCGCTCGGAAAAGAACCGCACCTCCGCCTTGAAGTCGTCCTCGAACTTCCGCTGGTACATCTGCCGCACATAGCCCTGCGTGATGATGCTGGTGCCCACCGTGGCCCCGGCAACGACGACGGACATGACTAAAATGAGCTTGGAGCGAAGAGACAGAGACATGAGGAATGACTGCAAGAAGAACGCCGCTCAACAGCGGAAGTCGCAACGGTTTGGACAAATAACCCTCTCCACCGGCCGGGGCAATGCCGGACACCCGGTGAGCGCCTCATCATGGGCATGGACATGCAGGTCACAGCGCGCGCTGGTCTGGAGCGGCATCCCTGCCAACCTGGTATTGCACAAGGGGCCGCTCGGTGTCTTTGCGCCTCGACTTGAGCAAAAAGGCGCAAGAAACGCAGGCGCTCGGAGGTTAATAGTCATTGTATACAATGTCATGGAAGCACCACCACCAGCTCATCCCTCACCCGCAGGGGCCACCCTGGCGGAAACCGTGACCAACCGGTTGCGGAGGGAGATCCTTTCGGGCGAGCTTCCGCCCGGCGCGCCGGTGACCGAGATCCCAACGGCGGCACGGCTGGGCGTGAGCCGCGTGCCGGTGCGAGAAGCCATTCTGGTGCTCGAACAGGAAGGCCTGCTGGTCTTCGGGCCTCGCGGTCGCGCGAGTGTGCGCTCGCTGTCGCCAGGCGATCACCTGGAGATCTACCATGCGCGGCTGCCCCTGGAAAAAGCGGCGGCCCGGTTGGCGGCGAAACGCCGGACGGTCGATGACCTCGCCGCAATGCAGGCGAACATAGACGCCACGCGCCAAGCGCGCACGCTGGCGGAAGTCAGCATGCTGGATCTCGATTTTCATGAGCTGGTCTTCCAAGCCGCGCGCTCACCGTGGCTGTTCCGGTTGTGGAGATTGCTGCGCGGCGAACTCGCTCTCTGGCTGACCGAGCTGCATCGGGAGCAGCAGTCCATCACCCACCGGGTACGCGAGAGCACGAGTGACACGCATGAGGAATACATGGCGCTGCTGCGCAGCCGAAACGCGGGGGCGGCGGAACGGCACATTGAGACGCGCATCCGCTTCTGGCTGGAATGGATGCCCGTGGAAGTGGCCGACACTTCACCCTTCAGCGAGCCAGGCTCACCGGCAAAAAAAGCCGTTCACCCGCCGTCCCGCTCCTTGCCATGAAACCAAGCCCCCCAAGCTCCCTCACCCGCCGCCACTTTCTCCGGGCCACCGGCACGGTCCTGGCGCTGCCAGCGCTGGAATCCATTGGGTTCCGCCGCTATGCCGCCGCTGCCACGGTGGTCGCCCCGCGCCCCAAGCGCGCCGTCTTCCTCGGCTTTGGCTGGGGGGTGACGAGTGACACCTGGTTTCCAGACGTAAATAAAGCGGGCCCCAACTACGCGCTGCCGCCGGGGCTTGCGCCGCTCGCACGGCACAAGGCGGACATCACCGTCGTACAGGGGCTTTCCAACAAGTTCGCCAATGAGGCGCACTGGGGCAGCACTTTCTGGCTCACGGGGGCGAATCGTTTTGCGGAGCCGGGGCAGAGCTTTCACAACAGCATCTCGGTGGATCAAGCCGCCGCAGCGGTTCTCGGCGCGGGCACGCGCTTCGAATCCATCCAGCTCAGCAGTCCCGATGGGGTGGCCAATGGGCATGGCCCGGGCCTTTCGCTGGCGTGGGACCAGCGAGGCAAACCGATGGCGGGCATGGACAATCCAGTGATCGCTTATCATCGGCTGTTCTCGGACGACACGATGCCGCTCGCGCAGCGGCAGGCCATGCTGGCGCAAAAGCGCAGCGTGCTTGACACCGTGCTGGCCGACGCGAAGCGCGTGCAGCGAGGACTCAACCGAACCGACAACGACAAGCTCGACGAGTATTTCCAGGGCGTCCGCGACATCGAGACACGCCTCGGCAAAGATGAAAAGTGGCTCGCCGCGCCAAAGGCGAAAGTGGAGCTGGGCGAGCCGAAGCCGGGGCTCGCGGGGCGCGACGAGATCAAACTCATGTATGACCTGATTGTCGCCGCGCTGCAAACGGACACCACGCGGGTGATCACGTATCGGCAACCGGTCACGACGCTGCTCAGCAGCCTCGGCCTCAAGATCGGAGCGCACGACATGACCCACTACACCACCGGGGAGCGGCTGGAAGCTTCGCAACGGCGCGATGTGGCCCAGAGCGAGCTGCTGGCGGGCCTGCTGGACCGGCTCAGGGCAGTGAAGGAACCCGATGGCACGAGCCTGCTCGACCACACCGCACTGGCCTATGGCAGCAACATCCGCACAGTCCATTATCTCGACAATTGTCCCACGATCCTCGCAGGCGGCGGAGCTGGCTTGAGGATGGGCCAGCACTTCGTGCTGCCGAAGGACACGCCCTTGTGCAACGCCTGGCTCACGATGCTGCATGGTCTCGGCATCGAAGCAGAGCGCCACGGCGACAGCGCAGGCGTGGTGAAGGAATTGCAAGCATGACCACGCCAAATCTGGGCGCATGAACATCCGTTTTCTGATTCCGTTCCTCTGCCTGGGCTTTCTCCAGGCGCAAGCCGCTGAGGTGCCGCAAGCGCGGCTCGATGAGAGTCAGCGCGCGTTTTTCAAAGACTACTGCGTCGAATGCCACAACGCGAAGAAACAGAAGGGCAAGCTGCGGCTCGATGACATCTCGTTCTCCATTGATTCGGTGGAGAAGGCGGATCGCTGGCAGAAAATACTGAACCAACTGAACTCCGGCGAGATGCCGCCCGAGGACGCGAAGCAGCCGGAGCGGGACCGGAAAACAGAATTCCTCGACACGCTTTCGCGCGCCATGGTGATTGCCCGCAAAACCATTGGCGACCAGGGAGGACGCATCACCATGCGCCGGCTCAACCGGCGCGAATATAGGAACACAATCCGCGACCTGCTTGGCGTGGAGATCGACGTTCGCGACCTGCCCGTGGATGGCGGCACAGGCTCGTTCGACACGGTGGGAGCCTCGCTTTTCATGTCGAGCGATCAGATCGAGCAGTACCTAGACCTGGGGCGACGCGCGCTCGACGAGCACTTCGCGCGTGCCAAAGGCACCCACGAGCAGTTCAAGGCGCATGTGGAAGCAGAGGACTTTGGCACCAAGAGGATGAACGGCTTGTTCAAAAGCACAAAAGAGCAGCACGACAAGTATGCGCGCTGGACGGCGGAGGTCGATGAAGCGGCGAAGCTTCCGAAGAACCTAAAGCGAGCGGGGCAACTGAGAAAGCTTGCGGAAAAGCCACGTCCCTCCTCAGGGGTTCCTTATGCAACGCCTTTGCTATTCTATCTTGACTGGGGGCAGATCGTTGGAGCGCCATCGCCGAAGAAATTCGGGTTCAGGGACGCGCAAGATGCGTTCTTCGACGAGACGCAATACAAGGACTTCTTCAGCTACTACTCCGACTATCAAACCCTGCCGAACCGCGATACCGGCGCGTGGCTGCTGTTCTACCAAGCCTATCGCGAGGCCTACGTTTCCGCAGGCGAGAAGTGGCCCTCCGGACGCTACATGCTGCGCATGCGTGTCGCCGCGAACGAGGCTGCGCCGAGGGAGCGTTGCTTCGTCGAAGTCGGCCAGCGCGGAGATGACGTCAGCGCCTTCACCGGGCTCGGCGCGCATCAAGTGACGGGTACGCTGGCGCAGCCGCAGGTGATCGAGGTTCCCGTGGAAGTCAGCACGGCAGGGAAGCGCGAATTCGCCATCCGCGAAAAGAGGCCGAACTCGCGTGTGGCGGAAATTCGGAGCTACTACGATGAATTTGAAAAGAGCGGTCACGGCCCGGTGCCCGCCATATGGATCGACTGGGCGGAAATCGAAGGACCGCTGCCCCCGCCCGACTCCTCCTCACTGGCCGCCGCCACGCAGGACAGCGCTGGAGCGCGCGATGTGCTCGAGCGCTTCGCCACGCGCGCCTTTCGCGGCGGGAGCCCCGAGCCGGATTATCTTGGCCGGCTAGAGAAGCTCTTCGAGACGCGACGCCAGGCTGGCGACACATTTGAGGAGGCGCTCAAGCAACCTCTCAGCGTTGTGCTTGCCTCGCCGGGCTTTCTTTATCTTAGCGAGCCGTCAGCCGACAAAGGGCACCGCAGGCTCAGTGATTTGGAAGTCGCCACGCGCCTCGCGTATTTCCTGTGGAGCGCGCCGCCGGACAATGAGCTGCTCGCGCTTGCCCGCAGCGGTGAATTGCGGAAGCCGGCCGTCCTCACCGCGCAGGTGGACCGCATGGTCGCAAGCGAGCGGTTGCAGGAATTCATCTCCGGCTTCACCCATCAATGGCTCGGCATGGACCGGCTCGATTTCTTCCAGTTCGATTTCAAGCTCCACCGCGCCTTCGATGACAGCGCCAAGGCCGCCGCCCGGAACGAGGTGTATCAAACCCTCGCCTGCCTGCTGCGGGAGAACCTGAGCCTGCGCTGCCTGCTCAAGTCGGACTTTGTCGTCATCAACGGCCTGCTCGCCAACTACTATGGCATCGAGGGCGTGAGCGGTGATGAGTTTCGCAAAGTGTCGCTGCCCGCCGGCTCGCCGCGCGGCGGGTTGATGGGCATGGCGGCGATCCTTGCGATGGGCAGCAACGGCCAGTACACCAGCCCCGTCGAGCGCGGCGCCTGGGTGCTGCGCAAGCTGCTCCACGATCCGCCGCCGCCCGCTCCGCCGAACGTCCCGCAGCTCGCGCGTCTCGACGGCAAACTGCTCACGACGCGCGAGCGCATGCTGGCCCATCAGGAACAGCCGCAATGCGCGAGCTGCCACCGCAAGATCGACCCCATCGGCTTCGGCATGGAAAACTTCGACGCCGCAGGCAAGTGGCGCACCGAGGACAGCTATGAACGGAAAGGCGCGGGCAGGAAAACCTGGCAGGTTGATCCCGCCGCCGCGTTCCACAACGGCCCGGCCTTCAAAGATTTCTTCGAGCTGCGCGACATCATCGCGTCCAAACCCGAGAAGCTGGCGCGGGGCCTCACAGAGGCGCTCATCGAATACGCCCTCGGCAGACCCGTCGGCTTCAGCGACGAAGAACTCATCACGGAAATCACGGGGCAGGCGCGGCAAAGGGATTTCGCCCTGCGCGAATTCATCCGCGCTCTCGTGACCAGCGATGCCTTCCACATGAAATGAGCCGGGCGAAATCATGCCGAAGGCCACCCATTGGCTGCCTGACGATTCTTTGCGCGTCGCGACGGGAATTTGGCCAGATTGCCGGGGAATGAAAAAAACCTTGCCAAAACCCGATCAGCGAGTTCATTCGCCGCCCCTCGCCCGCCATCTGGCAGGCGCGCAGCCGTTTTACCTGGAGAGAGCCCCATGAGCACCATCATCGACAAGATTGACCAAGAGCAGATCAAGCCGGACGTGACCCCGTTCAACACGGGCGACACCGTCCGCGTCCACACCCGTGTTATCGAAGGTGACAAGGAACGTATCCAGATCTTCGCCGGCATCGTCATCGCCCGCAAGGGCAGCGGCCTGCACAAGGCCTTCACGGTGCGCCGCATCTCCTATGGAGAAGGCGTGGAGCGCGTGTTCCCTCTCTACAGCCCCCGCGTGGCCAAGGTCGAAGTGATGAAAAAGGGCAGCGTCCGTCGTGCCCGCCTGCATTACCTGCGCGGTCGCAAGGGCAAGGAAGCCATGAACGTGCGCGAACTGTTCCGCCAGGGCGGCAGCGATGTGATCAGCGGCACCCCGGCCCCAGAGGCCTGAGCCGTTTCACCATTCAATAAGAAAGGCGGGCATTGCTGCCCGCCTTTTTTTGTGCCCTGCTACCGCCGGACGAGCGGCACGGCTCCATCGCCGATGCCGGCGAGTTCCTTGCCGAAGGCGATGCTGCGGTAAAAACAATCGCCTGCGCCGGTGTGGCAGCAGCCGCCGCCAAGCTGTTCCACCTTCATGACGATGGCGTCCTGATCGCAGTCGGTGCGCAGCTCCACCACGCGCTGGATCTGGCCGCTGGTCTTGCCCTTGTGCCAGAGTTCCTTGCGACTGCGGCTCCAGTACACGGCCTCGCCGAGCTCCAGAGTGAGCTTCAGGGATTCCTCGTTCATGTAGGCGAGCATCAGCGGCTCGTTGGAATGCGCGTCCATCGCCATCACAGGGATCAGGCCGTGCTCATCGAATTTCGGGGCGAAGGTGAGGCCTTGTTCGATGCTGTGTTTAGAGTCGCGCGCGCCAAATGTCATAGACTGCGCAAGAAGGGGAGGAATGCGCGGGATTCAAGGGAGAACCTTGAGCCGGAACTCAATCTTTGTCACCCTTTCGAAGCTGGCGTCGATGCGCTCGCAGATGCATTGCAGCAGCCGGCCGATCATTTGCGCCTCAAGATCAGCAGCACAGGGGTGCGCAATGCAGAGCGTGGCGACGGGGCTGTGGTACTCGACGATGCGCAGGCCGTCATGGGGATCAAATTCGCACAGGGAGAGGCAGCCCTCCGCCGTGCGCAGCTTGGAAAATGACTGGGCGCGCTCCAGCATGGTGCGGCCCTTGACTCTTTCCGCATAGCGCCCGGCCAGCAGTTGAAAATGGTGCAGCAACAGGCGGCCGGCAGTCCCCTCTCCGAAGGCAAAATTGGCTCCATCGAGCACGTCCAGCAGCAAATCGCGGGGCGCGATGGGAAAAAAACCGTCCAATTTGGGGGTCAGCCGGTACATTTTTTCGGGTCGGCCGCCTCCCTCTTTGGGCCTTCGCCACGTATCCACATAGCCCTTTTTCTCCAAATAGACGCAATGCTGCTTCACCCCCATGTAACTCATCCGCAACGCGGCGGCCAGTTCGTTCACGGACAGGCCGTTGGACTTCTTGAGCAGCATCACCAGATCCACGCAATGGGGTCTGGCGATGTCTTTGAACAGTCCGATGAACATGAGGCGGGAGGTTTGGGGCTACGTAAGATTACCACCGGCAATCCGCCATGGGAAGCCCCCAATGGAGCAAATTATCGCCAAGCTCCCAGGTTGACAGCAGGCCGCACCTATGAATAACCTCTCGACCCGTCCCCTCCTGTGATGACCCTTCCTTCTGCCCTGCCTGACAAGGCGTTTCGTTCCCACGCCCCAGGCTATTGGAAAGACCAGCATGTTTCCCCCGGCGACTGGAACAGCGCCGCCTGGCAGCTTAGGAACCGGGTCACCACCCTGGCCGGGCTGGAGGAACACCTCGTTCTTTCCGACGAAGAGCGCGCAGGCGTGCTGCTCTCCGGCAACAAGCTGGCGATGTCGATCACGCCCCACTACTTCAATCTGATGGACCGGGTGGACCCCGACTGCCCGATCCGCAGGCAGGTGATCCCGCGCATCGAGGAGACGCTGGACGATCCCGCCGAGATGGCGGATCCCTGCGGCGAAGATTCGCACATGCCCGTGCCCGGCCTGGTGCATCGCTACCCTGACCGCGTGCTGTTCCTGGTCACCGACCGCTGCGCCAGCTACTGCCGCTACTGCACCCGCAGCCGCGTCGTCAGCGGCGTGGGCGAGCAGACCCTGCACATGGAGCACGAGGCCGCCTTCCGCTACCTGGAGCAGCACGCCGAGGTGCGCGATGTGCTGCTCTCCGGCGGCGACCCCCTGTTGTTCAGCGATGCCAAGCTGGAGGGCATCCTCAAGCGCCTGCGCGCCATCCCGCACATCGAGTTCGTGCGCATCGGCAGCCGCGTGCCGATCTTCCTGCCGCAGCGCATCACCCCCGAACTTTGCCAGATGCTGCAAAAGTACCATCCTCTCTGGCTGAGCATCCACACCAACCATCCGCGCGAGCTGACCATCGAGGTGCGCGAAGGCCTGGAGCGTCTGGCCAACCACGGCATCCCGCTCGGCAATCAAAGCGTGCTGCTGCGCGGCGTGAACGATGATCCGGACATCATGAAAAGCCTCGTGCAGAAGCTGCTCATGTGCCGCGCCCGGCCCTATTACCTGTACCAGTGCGACCTGATCAAGGGCTCCTCGCACCTGCGCACCAGCGTGAGCAAAGGCATTGAGATCATCGAATCCCTGCGCGGCCACACCACCGGTTACGCCGTGCCTCAGTTCGTGATCGACGCCCCCGGCGGCGGCGGCAAGGTGCCGGTGAACCCGGATTACGTGCTCCAGCGGGACGAACAGCGCGTGCTCATCCGCAACTACGAAGGCGAGGCCTTTGAGTACCCGGAGCCGACGATGGTGGCGGCCACAGAATTCGCGGGAGTGCTGGGGTAGCAGGTCATGGGCGAGCGCCTGCCATCTGATCGTCCTGAAGATCCTTTCGACAGGCTCGGTGGTGCTGTTTCTCAGTCGCTACCGCCCGGCGAGACTTTTGACCAGTTCTTCGCCCTGCACTTCAAGGCGGACCTGAACCGGCTTCTGGCCCTGTATCGCGACCAGCCTGACAAGGACCATACGAGCGATCTTTTGCCTTTTGCCGACCGCCTGGGCGACCCCAATTGCGCCCTGCTCATCTTCAGCAGGATCGGGCAGACCATGCCCGAACACGCCGAAGTGATTCATCTGATGATTCGCGATCTGGACCGGCATTTGTCGTCTGCCGGGCACACCGCCAGCCCTCTGATGCGGCTTCTGGCCATCTACAGTCACAACCCGCACGGCAACCATGCGGCGGCCCTGCTTTCCTATGCGGACCGCTGCCGGGGCGGAGCGAAAGCCGCCCTGATTCACCTCCGCCTGGTGGTTTACATCATGCCCGACTACGAGGCATTAGCTCAAACCATCATCAGCGATCTATGTGCTTTGATGCCTGCAGATGGCGAGCGGAGGTGAGCGACCAAACCGGGGTTGAAGCATCGCCAAGCTCCCTTATCCTGACAGCATGAAATCCGCCTTCAGCGAGACGGCATCATTGGTTGGCCGGATCACGATTGATCCGGTCGTGTGCCATGGCAAGCCGGTCGTTCGCGGTCTTCGTTATCCCGTGGAGTCGCTGCTTGAATATCTAGCCGGTGGCGACAGCTTTGAGGATGTGTTGTCCGAGTTCCCTGACCTGGAGCGAGAAGACCTGCAGGCGTGCAATCAGTTCGCCACCCAGTCGCTGAAGCACCAGAGCCGGCAGTGGGTGGCAGCCACGGGGCCCGCAAGAGTGCTGGGGTAACATGCCATGGACCGACCGTCGCCTACCGATCCGCCGGAAGATCCGGTCAACAGAATCGCCAGTTTCCTGGCACCCAAAGTATTCGCTGCAACGCCAACCGACGGCGACTCCCTACTGTCTCGATTGGGCAAGGATTTGGTGGCCCTCCTGGACTCTTACCGGAACGACCCCGAGGGCAATCACACGACCCAAATCGTTGATTTTGCCAATCGTTACCTGGGCGGCGTCGAGAAAGCCCTGGGGGTCATGGCTATACCCATCGCCAAATCGCAGCATGACCCGATCCTTGATTGCATGGTTCGCGACATGAATCGGCACCTCTCCGGCACTTCCACCAGCGCCTGACAGACCTCATTTGGCGACCGCCCTCACCATCGCTTAGAGCGGGGCTATAGGTCAATGCCATCAGGGGAAGGAGAGGCAAAAGCGGCCTGGAAGCCTGGTCTGGCAGGGCTTCCAGCCCATGCTCATAGGCTGCTTTGCTGGCATTTGAAGGTCCGACGGGGGCAATCAAAGCGCCACCCCGGCCGACTGAAGTCGGTACACCAGCCGCTATGCGGAGCCTGGGGCGATGACCTTCATTCATCGCGGAGCCATCTTCGGAACTCATGGCCCTGAACAGTCGAAGCACGCTGGATGGCGCGGCTGGTGTACCGACTTTAGTCGGCCGGGGTGGTGCTGGTTGTGGGCGCTTGCGCCCCTGATGGTTCAAAAACCCGCGTGTGACAAGCCGCTGTGAGCCCCGTCCCATCAAGGTTCCAGCACCTGTCTGCACCTCTTTTCCCTGATGCCATTGGGCTATAGGTTGTGTTTGGCCGGGTTACGACTTGAGGAACGAACCATTCCGCTTCCCACCGCGCCTGCGCCAGCGTATGGACCGGCGTGACTGATTCTCTCCATCATTTTCTCACCTCCACCGACTGGGCGTGCTACGGCGTGTGGGCGCTGACCCTCTGCCTCATGGTGGGCGGCGTCGCGGGGTCGGTGCTGCCTTTGGTGCCGGGGCCGTTGCTGATCTTCATTGCGGCGGTGGTGCATGTGCTGCTGCGGCCCCAGTCAGGAGTGTCGTGGTGGTGCGTGGGGCTTCTTTTCCTGCTGACCGCGCTCTCCTACGGGCTGGATTTCGCCAGTGGGGCGCTGGGAACCCACTGGTTTGGCGGCAGCCGGTGGGGCATGCTGGGGGTGGTGGTGGGCGGGATCATCGGCCTGTTCTTTGCATTGCCGGGGATGATCATCGGGCCGCTGCTGGGCGGCTTTGTTTTTGAGATGCTTTTTGCCAAGAAAGAGGTGGGCCCCGCCGTCAAAAGCACCTGGGGAACGGTTGTGGGCACCGGCATGGGGCTGGTGCTGCGGCTGATTGTGAGCCTGGTCATGGTGGCCAGCTTCTTCCTGGACGCCTTCTGGCACTGAGTTTTTGTCTTTCGTCATGCGCGCTGCTTCCGCCCTTGTTCACCTGGCGCTGGGCCTGGTCTATTTCGTGTTCGCTTTCATGCTTTGGACGCTGGCCGGATTCAGCTTTTCAGCCGGGCCCGGTTCGCTGAGCCAGGGCGCGGCATGGATGGGCCTGCTGGCCTGGGCCTTTGGGGCATGGTTCGTGGTGGCCACACTTCAAATGTGCGCCCGCAGCATCGTCCTTCTCCGGCCCGCCTCTGCGCGATGGCTGGCCATGCCTGAGCTTTCCGCGCCGGGCTGCCGGTCCAGAAGCTTTACTGAGATGCTGCGCTCCGAGCGGATGGCGGACCGGTTCATTCCCTTGATCATCTGGGTGATCCTGTTCTCCGGCGGAGGCTTCGCCAAGCCCAGCCCCCCAGCCTTGCTCTGGTGGGCCTGGATGTGCCTGCTGCTCGTCATCGAGCGGCGGTTTTTCCAAGGCCGCGCTATCTGGCACCGGCTGCCGGGTTTCTTTGGCGCAGTGCTGACGTTTGTTCTGATGCTCCCGTCCTGGGTCCTGTTTCGGACCGCGACATGGGAGCACGCTCAACACTACTTCGAAGCCCTGTTGGGCAGATCGAGCCTCTCCGAATCCACCGTCCTGCTCGACGCCCAAATGTTCTCGGACTTTCATGTTCTGCTCGTGCTGGCAAGCGTGGTTTTCGTCTTCATCCTGCCGCCGCTGCATCGTTTCATCGAACCCTTGAACGGATGGAAGAAACTGGCGGGCGGCCTGTTGGTGGGGTGGACCGCCTGTTTTCTGCTGGTCCCGTCCTGGCGGGCACGGACGCAGAGCTGGCTTTATCTGCGCGTGGGCATGGACAACCGCAAAGTCGTGGTCGGCCAGGATGGCTGGCTGCTCGACCGCCGCGAACTCACCGCCCTCACCGGCAGCGGCCCCCTGCAACCGGAATGGAATGCACCCCATGCTCCGGTCAGCAAGGCAAAGGACGCGATCCTTGATTTTGCCAGGCAGCTCAGGGAGCGCGGCATTCCACTCCTCTTGATTCCGATTCCGATGAAGGCATCGATCTACCCCGAAGCCATCACCGGCTCTGATCCCGATCACAGTGAGGCCCCGCTGTATCACGCCGACCAGCCCGCTCTATACGAACAGCTCGTCAAAGCAGGCATCGACCTGCAGGACATCACCGGCGCGCTGCTGCAACTGAAGGCCAGGCACAAGCCGGTGTTCTTCAAGCAGGACACGCACTGGACGCCGGAGGCGATGCAGGACATCGCGCGCGCCGTGGCGGCGCATGTGCGCAAGAAATTCCCCGGCATGGTGCCAGACGATCCGCTGATCGTGGACACCATGGCTCCCGACGCCGCCGACTACGGCGATTTGGCAGAGCGTGTGAGCGTCCCGCCTTCGTCTGCGTTCAGCGAAGAGCGAGCGGTGCTGGTTTCATTCCCTGACATTGCCAGGGACCCGAAGTCGCCCATCGTTCTGTTAGGCGATGACTTCACGCGGATCTTCGATGACGCGGGTCTTGGCTTTGCCCAGGAGGCGGACGCCCACGCCAGCTTTGCCCAGCATCTGGCGCTCTACCTCGGCGAGCGCATCGACGTGGCGGCGGTCAATCAGGGGGGCACCACGGCCACGCGCCGGGAATTCGCAAAGCGCCTGGATGACGACATTCGCACGAAGAAGCTCGTGATCTGGCTCATCCCCGCCCGCGACTTGGTGCTGCCGCCAAGCGCCGGCGTGGAATGGCAGAAGGTGGATTTCAATCCCCAGAGCACGCCGCCGGTCTCGCTGGAGCCAATGGTGTCGAAGGGGCGGTAAGGGGCGGTCGTTTCACGTCTTGAAGTAGTCCGCGAGTCCCTTCGTGGCGTTGAGATGACCGGAGGGAGGAATCTGCGTCATTGCCAACCACAAACCGCGAGGGACTCGCGGACTACTTCGCTTCGCC
>CAINXC010000410.1 GCA_903854655.1 uncultured Verrucomicrobiota bacterium
TGGCGATGCGCTGAAAGAGCACTTTCAGGCAGTGTCGCTTGGCGGCTTTGGGCTCGAAGGGTACGATGTTGGGATCTCGGCAGCCGGTGCGCTTTTGCGCTATTTAAAAGAGCAGAAAAAAAACGATCTGCGCCATATCACCGCCATTACTCCCCGGTCGCTCTCCGAATATGCCGAGCTGGACCCCTCGACCATCCGCAATCTCGAACTCCTGCGCCAGCGCCTCCACGACTGCGTCACTCGCCAGCTTCAATCGGAGGGCCTCGCATGAATCTCGACTCCCTCATCCATGCCGAGATCGACGGCGAAATCACCCCCGAGCAGCACGCCCAACTCGAAGACCTGCTGCGCTCCGACTGGCAGGCACGCCAGCGCTACCTCGAACTCGTCGATCAACACGCCCGCCTGCTGCAGCAACCAACCGTGAACACCGGCCGCCTGCAAAAAGCCACACCCAATCTCCCCGCCCGTCGCTGGCTTCCCGCCCTCACCGCAGCCGCTGCCATCATCGCCTGCACCTTCATCTTCTGGCCTCATCATCCCGCTGAAACAGAAGCCACCTCAAACGGCGTCGCCATGCTCAGTCAGACCATGGATGCCAAGTTCACGAATGCACTTCGCAGCGGCGACACCCTCAAGCCCTGCATCATCCAGCTCACGCAAGGCCTCGCCCAGATCGAGTTCTTCAGCGGTGCCACCGCCTTGATCGAAGGCAGCGCCGAAATCGAAATCCTCTCCGCCTGGGAGGCCCGCTGCCTGAGTGGCCGCGTGCGCGTCCATGTTCCCCCTGCCGCCAAAGGCTTTCTCATGCACGCCCCCGGCATGAAGCTGGAAGACCTCGGCACCGAGTTCGCGCTCAATGTGAAGGACAACACCAGCGCCGTGCATGTCTTCGAAGGCGAAGTCATCGCCCACACAAACACACAAACGCCCGCCAGTTTGAAACAAGGCATGTCCTTGTCCTCAGCCAAGACCACCGCCGTCTCACCCCAGGGTTTCCTCTCCATCAGCGAACTCCACGGCCTCGTGAAACAGCGTGACACCCAACGCTTCGCCGACTGGCAGCAGTGGTCCCTCTCCGCCAGCAAAGACCCGCGCCTCATCGCCTACTACACCTTCAAACATCTGGAGGATGACCGCTGGGACCGACTCGTGAAAAACGTCACCGAACCACGCCACCCTCAGCGTGCCGGTGGCGCCGTCGGTGCCGCATGGACCCAGGGCCGCTGGCCGGAAAAAACCGCGCTTGAGTTCAAGCGCCCCGGCGACCGCGTCCGCCTGAATCTCGACGGCACCTATCACGCCCTCACCCTCGCCTGCTGGGTGAAGGTCGATTCCGTGGACAAAAAATACAATTCACTCCTGCTCACCGACGGCTACGACAACGGCGAGCCCCACTGGCAGATCTACGAAGACGGCAGCCTCATGTTCTCCGTCATGTACCGTCCGGCGGAAGCCGCGAAGAACGCCAAATACAACCAGATGTATTTCAGCAAGCCCGTCTTCACCGCCGACAGCCTCGGCCGATGGCATCATCTCGCCGTAAGCTATGACAACACCAGCGGCGAGGTCATCCAGTACTTCGACGGTCAGCCCGTCGGCCACGAAATCTCCCCGCTGCATCAACCCGGCCGCGCCATGGTCCTCGGCCCCTGTGAAATCGGCAATTGGGGCCTCCCTACTCAGGGCCACCAGTTCCCCATCCGCAATCTCAACGGCGCCATCGATGAATTCGCCATCTTCAGCGCCGCATTAAA
>CAINXC010000411.1 GCA_903854655.1 uncultured Verrucomicrobiota bacterium
ACTCTTTCCCTACACGACGCTCTTCCGATCTGGTGCGATAATGTATCCCACCGCCGATGGCGTCACATTGCAAAACGACGGCAGCAATCCCAATTGGACGCCGCCTGAGCTGGAGCTGGGCGAGGGGGCCTGGTACATCGTCCTCAGCATCTCATTGCTTCCGACATTGTCGCAGCTCAACGTCGGCGGCGTGCCGATCACCTGCCTCACGGGCTCCACGGTGCCGTCCGCCGCCTGCTCCATTCAGGCCTTGTCCACGCCCCCGGCTGATACACCGTCCATCATTGATTACACCGGGCAAAGCGCGCCCACCGAAGGCAGCTACAACATCCACATCGGCACCGTCCAGATCGACAGCGCTGGCAACGTCACCGTTCTGGAGCAGGTGTGGAAAACCTGCATCGCCAGCGCCATGAACGGCGATGGCAGCCTCTTCCTCGCCACGCGATGATCACCGGCGGCCCAGCTCGATTGCCGCCCACCGGCCCGCACAACCTCATCCAGCTCTATCCTGCGGCCGGCACGCTGAATGTCAGCGGCACATGGACGCCGACGCCCACAATCATTAACCCGGATGACGGCACTGGCCTGGTCACCTGGCCCGCGATGCCGATGGCGGGGAGCATTGATTACTTCCCCTTTGAGGCCGCCATTCCTGCTGACTATGTTCCCATTTTCGACCCGTTCCATCTCGGGCCTGTAATCATCAATGTCCAACGCCTTTGCGGCACTGTGCTCCCGAAGACTTGGACGCAGCTCATTGGCGTGGGCACCGCTAACATCCCCATTACATTGCCAGGTGCCGCCGCCATCAGTCTTCCCTTCACGCCCGCGCTCAACGGCGACGTCAACTACACCGGAGGCCTCAGCCTGGTCTATGATCCTGCGCAGTCCGATTGGTCGCAAATCCGCTTCAACATCGTCTATGGAGCAACCGGATCGGTGTCCAATATCAAGGTGGGCGACCGGCCTTATGTTCCTGAGCCGCATGTCGGCGGATGCGATTCATCCCTCGACAGCGCCTTCAATCCTGTGGTGGGCAGCATCTCAATCGCGATGATCGGAGGCTACCCAATGCCGGAGCCCGTGCCGCAGTGGCCCGGCTGGTTCAGCCAAGGCCCGGCGTGATCGCTTTGACACCGCTGCGACACCGTGGATTTCTATTTGAATCAGCCCCAGGGCTCCCTCGCCAACTCCTTCGGCGGCCAGAGCGCCCTCAACGGCAGCATCACCGTCGTGCGCGGCTCCCTGCTGCCTATGCGCTTCCTGCCCTTCACCGGCGGCGGCGCGGTCGCTGCCGCTCCCTGGGCGCTGCCCGCCAGCTTCGCCCTGCAGCTCACCGGCAAGCTCGCGACCGAGAGCGGTGATGACCCCACTGCCATCGTCTCGGCGAATGCCTTCACGGTCGATTCGACCGGCTTCATTTACGGCGGCTCGCTCGATCTCGGCACGGTCCAGGTTGCACAGGCCTTCGTCGGTGCCAGCCTGGTCAACCCGCAGACGGCCAGTTACACCCTGGTTGCCAGTGACGTCACCCAGCTCGTGGCGCTCAACATGAGCGGCGCCGGCTCCATCACGCTCCCGGCGGACAGTGTGATAGCCTATAACGCCACGACGCCCGTCCAGGTCTGGCTCATGGCGACCGGCACCGGCACGATTAACGTCGGCAAGGACAGCTCGCAAACCCTGCTCTTCAGCCGCCTGGCCAATGGCGTGCTCACCGGCGGCGTGCCCGTCCTGGCCACCAAGACCGCCGCCAATCAGTGGACCCTCAGCCCGCCGGTTGAGCCCGCCAGCATCACCCTCAATGCCGAGTGGGCCTATGCCGACACCACCGGCTCCCCGGTGCGCTACGTGCGCATTCCGAGCTTCCAGCTCACCATCAACAACTGGGTCTACAACGGCGGCGAAGGATCCCCGGCAAGCACCGGCAGCCCTGCCGCCTACGCCCTCACCAGCGCCGTCACGACGGCGGTGGCGGCAGAGGCCACGGCGCGCACAACAGCGGATGCGACAGAAGCCACGGCCCGCGCGGCGGCTGTCACTGCTGAAGCCACGGCCCGCGCGGCGGCTGTCGCTGCCGAAGCCACGGCCCGCGCGGCGGCTGTCGCTGCCGAAGCCGCGGCCCGCGCGGCGGCGGATGCGCTGCTCACCCCCTATCTGCTCACCACCACGGCCCTGGTCGATGGCAGCAGTCTCCCTCTGGCGTCCTACACCTTGGCGGCGGCGGATGGCTTCCAGCGCCACCAGGCGGCCTACAACGGGGCCTTCGTGCTCAATATCCCGGCCAACTCCGCCGTGCCCATCCCTGTCGGCTGGTGGACGGTGATTGATCGTCTCATTGGCGGTGGCACCACGATCACCCCCACCTCGGGCGTCGTGGTCAACAGCCTCAACGGCGTCCTCGCCCAGGCCCTCGCGGATGCCGGCATGAGCATCTACCTGGTCAAGACCAACACCGATGTCTGGATGGCCACGCTCACACGGCCGCCCTCGGCCTACGAGATCGAGCACGCCACCCGGCTCAACATCCTCACCGATGTCACCGTCTCCGGGGGCACCGTCGCCTGGAACATGGCCAATGGCATCAACGCCAAGCTCACGTTTGGCGCTTATGCCACCCGTGTCCTCGGCGCGCCGAGCAACATGCCTCCCGCCGGCACGAGTGGAAGGCTGCTTATCAAGCAGGACAGCGTGGGTTCGCGCACGATCACTTACAACGCTGCCTTCAGCGTGCCGGTTACGATCGCACTCAACACTGGAGCCAACAGCTACACCCCGCTCAACTGGATCTACGACGGCTCCCTGATCGTCCTCACCAAAGGTTGATACACTCTCCTAGCCCATGCTATCCACCGTTTACATCGACCGCACCACGTTCTTCGCCTCCGTCGGCCTCACGGGGGGTGATCTCACCACGGCCTACGCCTCCACCGTCCCGCTCGGAGCCAATCCGCAGTTTGATGTCGTGTTCCACGAGGCTGGCACGCCTGTCACCCTCGCGGCGGGCGTGGCCCTTGGCATCCTCGCCAAGGGCGCTTCCGCCTACACCGGCGCGGTGATGTTTCAGACCGCGACCTACACCACCAGCGTGGACGGCAGCGGCAACACGCATTACCAGCTCCAGCCCTACGTGTGGAGCGTGCCGCTTGCCATCCTCATCGGCAATGCCGCGAACGTGCTGCTGCCGATGCAGGTGAGCTGGCAGGAGCCTGGCGTGCCGCTCCCGGGCATCTCCAATCCCTGGACGAACACCGTCCTGAATTCGGTGATCCGCCCTGGCGACGCCGTGCCGCTCACGAGTCTGGACGCGCGGGTTGTCTATGCCGATCTCAATGCGGCCACGTACAATGCCGCCGGCTTCGCCGCCGCCGCCACGGTGCAGGGCGCGGTGAATCTCATTGCCGCCTCGCCCAATCCCGCCAATCGCCGCCTGGTCATCGGCACCATCGCCGCCCCGGAGGGCATCACGTTGCCGCCCTCCGTCACGGGCCTCAGCATCACCGGGCCCGGCATCCTGGGAGCCTATGGCGCGGGGCTGAATCCCTTGACCGGCATCCTCTCCGATGGCCCCGGCACCGGCGATTTCACGCTCAACCTGTCGCGCATCGGCATTGACGGCTATGTCGAGCTCGATGGCTACGCCACGGTGAATCTCCATTGCGAAACGAGCGTGCAGATCGTCGCTGTGCAATCGGCGGCGCATCGCGGCAACGATGGCGCTGCTGGTGCCTTCAACGCGGGTGCCAACGGTGGCAACGGCGCGGCGGGCAATGCCGGTCACAACGCTCCGGCCCTCACCATCACGGGCAATTGCGCCATCAGCAACGGCATCTACAACTACGGCGGCAACGGCGGCACGGGCGGCGCTGGCGCGGCGGGCGATGTCGGCACGCCGAACGGCTACAACGGTGGCAATGGCGCCAACGGCGGCGCGGGCGGTACCGGCGGCACGGTCACAGTGTCGCCGGGTGTATCCTGGCTGTACCTGACCATGACCGGCGGCACCGGCGGTGCTGGTGGATCGGGCGGTGCAGGCGGTGCCTCCACCGGCGGCGGCAGCGCGGGCTCGGCAGGCTCTGCTGGCAGCGCAGGCGCGTCCGGCGTGGCGGGAGTGCTTGTAGCCCTGCCACTCTCACTGCCCGGCGGCGCGGCCCTGCTCGATCAGTCCGCCACGCCACCAACGGCCGCCCCGGCCGGCACCATGCAGCTTTGGAATGATGGCGGCGTGATCAAGCTCATCAACCCCTCCGGCACCATCACCACCCTCGGCGCCGGCAGCGTCGTCGATTCCGCCATCACCGCCGTCCGTATCGCCTCCGATGGCTCACTCGAAATCGTCACCGCATCCGCCACCTATTATGTCCCGCTCTTCACTCGCTAGCCTCCGCCCTGGGATCGCCAATCTCCTGATTGGCCTCATCTCCGCCGCCTCCACGCTGCATGCCGCCACGGGCGACATCATCCTCACCACCATCGGCGCTGGACCGCCCGCCTTCGCCCCCTACACGCTCCCCGCCGTGGCGAACACCTTGATTGGCTTCGATGGCAGCAAGCATCCCATCACGATCACCGCAACTGGCGCTGCCGTGGGCCTTGGCAGTGTACCGAATGTGGACGCCACCAACGCGAGCAACATCAGCAGCGGCACCCTCGCCGGAGCGAGACTGCCGGCTCTCTCCGGCGACGTGACCAACAGCGGCGCGGCGATCACCCTGGCCAGCACCGCCGTCTCCGCTGGCAGCTACACGTATGCCTCGATCACCGTCGACGCCAAGGGCCGCCTCACCGCCGCCAGCAACGGCACTGCGCCCGCCACGCTGGGGGGTAATACCTTCACTGGCGAGCAAATCATTGCACCCACCGGCACGGGCACCCGCATCGACGTGCAGACGAGCGGTGGCAGCTCGCTCTTCAGCGTCGCCAACAGCGGCGCGGTAACACTCGCGGGCAGCAGCATCTACAGCAACGGCGGCGTGTTCACTTTGGGCGGCAGCGGTGCGATGCAGCTCGGCAACGGGGCCAACTTCTGCGGCTGGATCTTCCCTGGTGGCAGCCTGTCCGGCAGCTACGCCTATGGCGGCGGCAGCTTCTACTCCGATGGCGGCAGCGGCAACATTGCGATGCGCGGTTTCTACAGTCCTACACAATCGCAGGACCTCACGATCTACAACACCTACACGAGCTCAACGAATTACGAGCGCGCCGAGGTGGGCTGGAACACCACCACCAATGTCTTCGTGATCGGCACGCAAAAAGGCAGCGGCGGCGGCACGGCCCGCAACATCGTCATCCAGGCCGCGAGCGGCGCCTACATCCTGCTCCCCAGCCTGCCCACCAGCGCCAGCGGACTGCCCACCGGTGCGCTCTGGAACAACTCTGGCGTGCTCTCCATCGCCCCCTGATTCATCAATTGCCATCAACCTGCATCACACCATGAAACGCATCATCTCCGCCTCGCTTCTCGCCGCCTTCATCGCCATCCTGGCCTGCCTCGCAGCCCGTGCCGACACCCCCTTCGCCCCCGGCGCGGTGCTCACGCCCGTGCAGGGCACCGCCCGCCTCGATGTCATGCAGGCCAGCGCCAATCTCGGCCAGCTCATCGGCCAGACGCACCAGGGCCTGCAAAACTGCTGGAACAACCCGAACTGGACGCCGCAGCAGTACATCAACACGTTAGGCAACAAGGCAGCAACCGTGTTCGCCGCGAACAACGCCATCGTCGCCCTGCAGACCCAGCTCAAGGCCGCGCTCAGCGCCGCCGACTTCGCCGCCCTGGTGCCGCAGCCCGTGACAGCCGATGACCTGGCGCTGATCAAGCCCTTCACCGTCAACGCCGACGGCACCATCACCGTCAACCCTTGATACACTGTCGCCACGCCTCCCGCCGCATGACCACCGAGCAGCTCGCCCTTTCCTGCCTCGCCTCCGTTACCGGAGCCCTGTGCTACATCGCCAAATTGCTCTGGGCACAGAACGACGAATGCAGGGCGGATCGCGTCGCCCTGCGCATCAAGGTCGAGTCCCTGGAGCGCGCCGGCGGCGAGGCATCGGGCACCCTCAAGGCCTACCAGCGCTGTCACGTCGAGGAGTGCCCGTTCCGCGACGTGGAACGCCTCTGCCTTACCAGCCGCTCCAGCACTCCTCACGACTCATGATCTACGCCTGGTACATCACCTGTTTCCTCGGCGGCATGGTCGCCGCCTCTCTGGTCATCCTCGCCGCCGCCCGCACCTGGCCGCGCGGCCCCAGGGCCTCCTAGCCGGGACCGCCAATCTCCTGATTGGCTGCGCTCATTTGACACCCCGCCACGATTGCATGAATACCAAATCGATCCTCGCCACCCTCGTCATCATCGCCACCTCCATTGGCATCGGCTGCTCGCTCGGCAGTTGCAAGGCCGTGCAAACCGTCGAGTCCAAACTCGGCATCACCACTCCTGCTCAGCAGGCCGCGCTCAACGTCACCCTCGAAGGCGATGCCCTCAAGGGTTTGACCGAGCTGACAAGCAAGAAGCCCGCGATTGCCGCCCAGGACGCCGTCAACGCCGCCGTCGATGACCTGGCCGCCCAGATCGCCGCCAGCCCCACGTCCACCACTGCCGGCAAGGTCACCGTGGTGGTTGGCAAGCAGACGCGGCAGCTCCTGGCCGATTACAAGGCCGACAAGGGCGCGCTCGTCTCCGATGGCGTCAACACCGCGCTTCAGCTCCTCACGTCCGCGACGCCCACCACCACGGCCGCCGCGCAGTAACCACTCGCTCCCCGCCGGAAAGCCACCGGCCAAAAGAGCATTACCCTGCATCACTTCTCATGAAACCCAAGTCCTCCTGGAAAACCTCCCTCGGCGGCGTCCTGCTCGCCTCTGCCCCTGTCCTGCATGGCGTCCTGCCTCCCGACTGGCAATGGGTCTCCGCCGCCTGCCTCAGCATCGGCGGCCTCATCATGGGCCTCGCCGCCCGCGACAACGACGTGACCAGCGAGCAGGCCGGCGCTGGCAAATAGACCCCATTCATCCCACCCAATCACACCTCCTACCATGGCAAAATTCAAATGCACCGCAGCCGCTGAAGGCTCCCCGTTCCAAGTCGGCGAAGAGTACGACATCCCCTCTGAGGACGCCTCTGAGAATCCCCCTGTGCCGCCCACCATGTGGGCGAAGATGGCGGTGACCTCGATCGTGAAGCACGATGACAATCGTGAGACACTGCATTTCAATGCGGTGTGCAAGAAGGGTGGCTACCCCGAAGATGGAGCCGATGAAGACAACACGTTCGCGCGGTTCAGTCCGGCGGCCACCCTAGAAATCTACATCGCCAACCCGGCTCTGTTCGGGAAGTTTCATCGGGGCCAGAAATTCTATCTGGACTTCACCGAATCGCCGGATTCGCCGCCGCTAGCGCCGGCTGAAGCTGTTCCAGCGGCGACTGAGTAAACCCGATCTTCCCATCCTTAAAATATAATGCATTATATCACACATTGCGCTAGCCATAGGTTAGACCTGTGGTACAATGGGCTCGCATGAAAACACTCGCAACCCGCAAGCCCGCAGCCGACTCCCGCATCTCCACCCTCGCCAAGATGGCGGCCGCCCTCGATATGCGCCTCCTCAAGCTGGGCAAAGCCACCTGCGCTTTTGTGAGCGACAAGGAATCCCAAATCTTCGTGTACCAGATCGACGCCCGCTACCCCCTGGGTCGCTCCTGGACCCCAGGCCGGTGCATCGCCACCCTCAATCGCAAAGACAGCGATGACGCCACCTTCGAGGCCCTGGGTAGCATGATGATCCAGGACTGAGACTGGCCATCGTTAACGGGCTTTCTTTTTGGCCTTCTTGGCGGCTGGCACCGTCCAGCTTTCATTGATCTGGTCATCCTTTGGGATCAGGTGCCCGTACGTGTTCTCCACGACAGCCGTAGTGTCGCCCAGCCACTTCGCCACCTTGTACAATGACACACCTCGGGACACTAGAAGCGACGCAAAGGTTCGACGCAGGTCATGGAACGTCACCTCGAACTGGCACGCCGCTGTCAAGTTCTCGAAGGCAGTGCGAAAATCGTAACGGTAGCGATGAGTGGAGTTGATCTTGCGGCCCTTCACCTTCTTGTGCGGCAGCAGCATGAAAGGGGAGTGAAGCTTGTACTCATCGAGCAGCCACGCCTTGAACTCATCGGTCATCGGAATGGTCCGGCAGTCCCGCGTCTTCGGCTCAAAGGTCGGCGTCGCCTGCACATGGATGAGGCCTTCAGTCATGTCGAACCACTCTGGGCGCGCCTCGATGATCTCGCCCTTTCTCATGCCGGCGTGCAGCCCGCAGTACACGGCGAATTTCAGCCCCGGATCATCGCAGGCCTCCAGGAGCTGGCGTGCCTGATCGGGCATCAGGAAAGTGCGTCTCATGCGCATTGGCAGCTTCTTCGGCAGCTTCTTCGGCGGCTTCACCAGGCTGGCTTGATCCTGGGTGAGCCTCCCTTCGTCCAGCAGCCACTTGAACCACACCTTCACCGTGGCCAGGTAGTCGGCGGCCGTGTGCTCCGATTTCGCCCGCTGCCCGTTGTACCACTTCTCGACGGCCGCCCGCGAGATCAGTTGTGGCGACACAGCCGCCGTGTGGGCGGCGAACTGCCGCAGCACGTACCCCCGCGATTGCAGCGTTGACGCCGCAAGGCCGTCCCGCTTTTTCGCCACCAGGTAGGCCTCGATCTCCGCCTCGCAAGACCCCGCCACCGCCATCGCCGCCGTTCCCATCCTGCGAATGAGATCCTGGGCCGCCGTGATGGCCTTCACCTCGTCATCCGTGCCCAGCGAAAAACGCTGCTGTGCGGCCCCAGGAGCCGGCGTGAACCGGACCCACCACGTACGACCTCTTCGGAAAAGCCCTTTCATGTGCTAAATTGGATGTGCTAAACAGCACCAAAATAGCGAAAATAGCGATCATAGCAACCCCTCGCGTGGGGCGGGAATGGTCGGGCTGGCGG
>CAINXC010000412.1 GCA_903854655.1 uncultured Verrucomicrobiota bacterium
AACACCACCAGGCCAGCCAGCAACAGCAGCCCGCCATGGATGAGAATGCTCAGGGTGAGCGAACCGCCCCCCAGGGTCTTCCAGCCTTCGATCAACTTGTTGCGGCGCGGCGGCGGGCCAAAATCATGCACCGGAGCGGGATGAAACTCCCCGCCGCTTTCAAGCAGGGCCTCTTCTGTCATGACTGGCACGGAGGTTGAGCCGGGAGGCTGTGCCGAGGCAGCGCCGGGCGGCGGCATCTGCATGGGACCCGAGGCGGCGGGCGCAGGCACCGGCGGATGGTACAACCCCTGGGAATCGTGAGGCGCCGGTCCAGGCTGCCCAGGCATGGGCATGGGGTAACCAGGTGGCGGCGGCATCATCGGCTGGCCAGGATAAGGCATGGGATAGCCCGGCATCATGCCTTGCGGATAGCCTTGCGGATAGCCTTGCTGGGGATAGCCCGGCTGGGGATACCCAGGCTGTGGGTAGCCCTGCGGAGGATACCCTTGAGGCGGCATGTAGCCCGGCGGGTAGCCGGGCGGCATCATGCCCTGGGGAGCGTAGCCTGGCGGATAGCCCTGCGGTGGCGGATAGCCGGGAGGCTGAGGATAACCCTGTGGCGGATAGCCGCCCTGTTGCGGTGGATAGCCGGGCGGCATCATGCCAGGCATGGGCACGTAACCCGGCGGCAAACCAGGGTGCCCCGCCTGCGGATCAGGAACCTCCGGGTGGGGGGACGGAGGAGTGTTCGGATTGGCAGGGTCCTGGCTCATGGCTTGGCTAAAGGCGGATAGTTGGCACCGGGTGCTTGGCGGTTAACCCCGGATGAGAACAGAAGGAAGCGCCCAGGGAAAGAAAATTCGGGGCGGCCTGAGGTGCAGCCCGGAAACCCGAGTGCGGATTCAAGGGAACGAATCACGGAAGATCTGGATGAAGGGCTAGTCTTCGGCACCCACGGTGAAGGTGACATTGCTGACCTGTGCCTTTGCCATGGCGTTGAGCACGTCGATGACGCGCTCATACTTGGCCTGCTCCTCGGCCTTGATGGTCACCAGCACCTTGGCCTTGCGATTGTCCGCCTCCTGCTTCAAGCGCTTCATGGTGGCGGTGAAATTCGGCATGGCCTTGCTGGTCGAGGGATCCAGCTCCTCCTCGTTGAGAGTCACGGAGCCGGTTTCCTCCACGCCCACCATGATCTCGTCAGGCACGTCCGGCGAGTCGGTCGTGGCAGGGGCCACGCCGGGCAGGGTCTGCTTCAGTTCGCGCTCCACCTTCACGGCGCCAGCCATGGCCATGAAGAAGAGCATGATCACGAAAACCACGTCGATCATGGGTGCAATCTGGAAGCCGAGATTCACGGCCTCGACTTCCGGCGGCTGCCTTCTCTTACCAGGGGTTGCGGACATAAATGGGATTGCTACTCTTGGTTGAGGGCGGAGAAGGATATCTCGTCGATGCCCGCCTGGCTGACGAGGGTCATCACCTTCTGGATTTCGATGGCGGGCATGCGCTTGTCGCCACGGATCACCACGCGGTACTTGGGATTGCGCTCCTTGCGCCCCTTCAGCAGCTCCACCAGCGGGTCGGCGTCAGGATACTGCTTGTCTTCAAAGGTGATCAACGACTTCTGCTGCAGCGACTGCCAGCGGATGTTGAGGGCCGCCTCGTTCATCGCCTGCTTCTCATCCTTCTTCTTCGCGTCCGGAGCCACGGGAAGCTGGATGTCCTTGTCAATCCTCAGCACTTCCGCCGAGGTGATGCTCATGAAGAAGATGAGCAGGGTGAGCAGCACATCGATCATCGGAGCGATCTGGAACTCCGGTTCGCCGCTTTCAGTATTGCCGCCGCCTCCTGCCATGGTGAGTGCCTCCTAAATCTCGATGCGTTGAATGGGTGGGTGAATGCGCCTCAAAAACTAGGCCGTCACAGGCTCGCCTTGCGCAGGAGCGCCCCCGCCGGCCACCCAGTTCGGCACGGCGGCAAAGAATTCCTCTTCGCCCACGTGGCAGTCCTTGAGGTGGCTGTAAGGCATCTTGCGGAACAGCGCTGAGAGCTCCTCCTGGACATGGTGCATGGAAACCTGGAGACGGTTGCGCAGCAGGTAGAACATGATGAAGGCGGGAATGGCGATGAACAGACCGGAGGCGGTGGCGATGAGCACCTCGCCAATGGACTTGGCCAGGCCGGAGGGATCGCCGATGCCGCTGGTGCCCATGTTTTTGAAGGCTTTCATCATCCCGCTCACCGTGCCCACCAGACCAATCATCGGCGTGCAAACCCCGATAACGGAAAGGTAGTTGATACGGGTCTGGATGCCGGCGTTCACCTTGTTCAGGCTGTCGAGCATGGCATACTCGGTCGCCTCCTGGCCGTCGCCAACGAAGCTCAGCGTGATCCGGGCCACATCGGTGGCCGTGGAGGGATTGTTCTTGGCGAACTGGTAGGCGCCCACATAGTCACCGGCCCGGAACAGGTCCTGGAGCTGCTGCATGTAGGCGGGCCGCGCCATGTTCTTGGGCGAGGTGCGCATGAAGACGTCCACCGTGAGCCAGATCAGCATGATCGAGCAGAAGCCCAGCGGATACATCACGATCCCGCCGTTCTTCCAGATGTCCAAAAGCGATTCGTGCGACTCCACGACCTTGGTCTGGCCGGGTGCCGGGGCATTGGCGTCCGCCTGCGCAAAAGCGGGGGACACGACGAGAAGTCCACAAATGACAAGCGCGGCGCACACGCCGGCCCGGAGGAATGCTTTGGCTGGTTGGGTTTGCATAAGGTGCGCGGAGGCTGGGGATGACATGCGGAGGGTGGGTTGGTGGGGTGAAAAGGGTTATTTGGCGGCGTCCGCCTTCGCTGGCTGGGCGTTCTTCTTCTCGCCACCTTTGGCGAGGGCTTCATCGTCGTTTTTCAGGCCGTTGATGGTGGCCGCAGCCTTTCCGGCCCTCTCGGCAATGGCGGAGCCAGGATAGGTTTCGATGAGACGCTTGTAGTAGGACTGGGCGTCTTCAAAGCGGCGCATCTTCGTCAGGCATTCGGCGCTGTTGAACTCGGCCTCCGGCACCTTCTGCACCTGCGTGCCGTAAAACACCGGCACCCGCAGATAGGCCAGCAACGCCTTCTCCCACTGCTTCTGCTTGAAATAGACATCGCCAATGATGCTCCAAAGGGAGGCCCCCACTGATGAGTCATCGGTTTCACTGAGAATATTTTGAGCCTGGCCGACAACGGTGTCGGCGTTCGTTCCCGTCTGCCGGTCGATGTTGAGCTGAATGATCTTGAGCTTGAGCTTCTGGGCATCGGAGAGCTTGAGCGACCGCAGGATCGGCAGGGCCTTCACCACATCCGTGACGGAGTCTCCCTGGCTGAGCGCCTCGACATAGGCAAAGGCGAGGTCCGCGTACCAGTTGCCTTCGACGTCCTTGAGCGGCTCAAAAAAATCCATCCCCTTCTTGAGGATTTCCAGAGCTTCGGCGGTCTTGCCTGCCGCCATCAAACTGGTGCCCGAAGTGAGTTCCTCGCTCGCGGGCCAGTCCAGTTTGGCAACGCTCGACATGGGCAGCGCCGCCTTGGAGGTCTGCTCGCCGATCTTGACGAGTTTCATGACTTTGCCGCCCTCGACCAGGAATTGATTGGGGCCGAGTTTCGTCCCGTCTTTCAGGACAATGGCCTGGCCATGAGCCGACCCTGCCAGGACGAGAACGCCCGCCGCCACAAATGCTGAAACGAATTGTCTCATAGTTTCAAACCTAATTGCCCAGCTTTGCCCGCTCCTGCTGCGCTTCCTTGAATTCCGGCTGATCCTTGATGTCAGTACGCTTCAGCATCTCATCAAGGGTTCTTTTTGCTTCGTCACGCTTGTTCAGGACAATGAAACAGCGGGCGGATTGCAGGTAGGCGCGCGCCATCCAGTCCTTCTCCTTCTGGTGGGCGATGAAATCCCGCTGATAGAAGGCGATGGCCCCGGCATAGTCCTTCTTTGCCTCTTTCACCTGGCCGAGGCCGTAAAGGGCCTCGGCCCAGCCGCTGCGCCACTCCTTCAGGCGGGCGATCTGGTCATACTCCTTGGCCGCCGCATCAAGCTTGGCCAGCTTCAGCAGGGTCTTGGCCTTGCCCAGGGTGGCATCCATGAGCCGGCCGCTTCCCTGATATTTTTCACTGGTGGCTTCCTCGAAGAATTTCAACGCCTGGTCGTACTCGCCCTTGCTGTAATGGATTTCGCCCAGACCCACGGGTGCGCCATCGGCAAACTCGCTGTCCGGGAAAATGGTGCGCAGGCGCTCGTAGCAGGCTTCAGCCTTGTCGAGAACGCCCTTCTTGCGGGCGTTGTCACCCACGATCGAGAGCAGCAGCGGGCTGAGATCATCCGCCTTCGCCACCTCGATGATGATGTTGTAAATCTTCTCCGCCTTCTCCTGTTCGCGCATTTTTTGGGCCAGGAACGCACGCCCAAACATGATGCGGATGTTGGCCACCGGCGTAAGGGGATCCGGCGTGAGCATCTCCGTCAACTGCTTCTCCAACTCCTCGAAAGTCGCCACAGGGACCACTTCCTTCGGGGCCTCCGCAGCAGGGGCTGGCGCAGCGCCGTCTTTCGGGGCTTCGGCCCCGGGAGCAGGCGCAGGTGCGGCGGCCGTGGCGTCTTTAGGTGCCTCTGCGGCTGGAGCCGGGGCGACGACAGGCCGGGGTGCGCGGCGCTTTTTGGGTGCCATCAGACCGCACAACTGCTGAATCAACCCTTCGACCTGGTCGTTCGCAGGGTTGCTGATGTAGGGCCTGATGTTATCGCCCAGCAGCTTCCTGGCCTCATCCAGTTTCTTGTCAAGAATCAGGGCGCGCACGATCCAGTAGATCGCCTTGAGGCGGACGGCAGGGTCCTTGTCGTGCGTTTTCAGGTAGGTCTGCCACATTTCAGCCAGTTCCGGCCAGCGATTCATGGACTGGAGCAGCTCCGTGGCCTGCTCCATGGCGTACTTGAGGACATCCTCGGTCTTGGCCTTCTTCACGCCATTCATGTAGCCCTCAAGCGCCTTCTGCGAATCCTCCTCCGCGTGCTCAGGATCGCCGGACGCCTTGCGGTTGAAACCATCGGCAAGGAGGATGTACACCTGGGCGATGTTGGGATCGTTGGGCGAATCATTGACCAGCCCGATGAGCTCCTGCATCGCTTCATCAACCTTGCCGCCCTGGAACTTGATGAACGCCAGGCGGTACTTCGCATCCACCACGTACTGCCCCTTGGGCTGGGTTTTGATGTAGCCCTCCAGGGCCTTCATCGTGCTCTTGTAGTCGTTCTGGTAGAAATAGGCCAGGGCGATGCGGTAGTCGGCATCGTCGAGGTAGGCGGACTTGGGGAAGTCCTTCTTGAGGATGGAGAACTCCGTGACCGCATCCTGGAATCGTTGCAGCTCAAACAGCACGTTGCCACGCAGGAACATAAGGCGCTCCTTGTCGGCCTTGGGGAAGCTCTTCGCCTTGTCGAAATTGTCCACGGCCTGCTGCAAATTGCCGTTCTGGTAGGAGAGCATGCCGAAGAGCTCCGAAATGGTTCCCACCTCGGAACTGTCGGGGAAGTCGCGGATGAACTTTTCGCACTCCTCCTGCGCCTTGCCGATGCGCTTGAGCGAGGCGTTGGCCATGATCATGCCGTAGAGGGCCTTGTCACGCTGGGGGAAATCCTTGAACACCGTCACGATTTCATCGAAGGCCAGAATGGCCTCCCAGGGGCGCTGCATTTCAAAGTAGCAGCGGCCCAGGCGGTAGAACAGGGAGGCGTCGTAATCGGTGCGCTTCTCCAGTTCGTCGAGCATGCCCTTGTCCGCAGCGATTTTGGCCTCAAGCTCCTCCTTGCTGCCCTTGCCCTTGTTGATCGCATCCTGAATGCGGGCGATGCGCTCCTTCTGCAGGCGCACCACCTCGCTTTTGCGGCGCACGGACTGATAGGCGCCCAGGGCTTCGCGGAAGCGCTTTTCCTCCAGCATCTTGTCCCCCAGCTTGAGGCCGATGTTGTTGAGCTGGATCACGTTCTCACCCGAAGTGCCGCCGCCGCCTTTGACACTTTCCAAAAGCTGGGCCGCCTTTTCCGTGTCGCCACTGGCCACATACAGATCCGCCGCCATCAGAGCCGCCTGAATCTGCTCCGGCGAATGCACCCCGTCGCCGACAATGCTGTTCAAAATTTTCAACGCCTCTTCGGTGTTGTTCGCCTTTTTATAGTGCTCCGCCAGCAGCAGCCCGGCCTCGCCCTTGAGCTCGGGAACACCCGCCACCTCAAGCAGCGCCTTGATCCCGTCATCATCCTTGCCCAGCTTCAAGTAGGCACGCCCCAGCCCCATTTTTACCGCGTTGGTCTCCTTCACCTTCTCCGGTTTGGCATCCTTCTCGTCCGGATAATCCTTCAGGTAGTTCTCGAAGGCTGCGGCCGACTTGGCGAAATCCCCAAGATTGAACCAGCACGCGCCCTCCATGAACATCACCGGCGCGAAGGGCTTGTTCATCTTGCCCCGGATGAAGGCCACCTTGTCCAGCGCCTCCTTGAACTTGCCGTCCTGCATGAGGGAGAACCCCTCTTCGTAGGCCTTGGTGACCGCCGTCTGCAAATCGGGGGAGGCGGCGTCAATGCCTGGTTTCGCCGGCGCGGCAGGTGCTGCAGGAGGCTTGGGGGCTTGGGCGTGACCGCTGCTGCCAGGAGCGAGCAAAAAGACAGCGCAAATCAACTTCTTCATCATACCGGAAAAATTCTGTCTTCGTGAACCGGTCACCTCGGGCCCGGGGGAAAGCCGCAAAGCAACGAAGAAATAGGGGTCAGGTGAAG
>CAINXC010000413.1 GCA_903854655.1 uncultured Verrucomicrobiota bacterium
AAGAACCTCCGCGCGCTGGTGTCCAGGCTGAAACAAACCGGCGCCAAACTGATCTGGGCCACCTCGACCCCGGTCCCCGACCAGATGAACTCCCCGCGCAGCCCTCCCAACCGTTCGGCGACCGTGGGGCTCTACAATGAGGTGGCCGCGAAGGTGATGAAGGAGAACGAGATTCAGGTGGATGATCTCTACACTCTGGTTTTGCCGGTGGAGGCCAGGATGCAGAAGCCCCATGACGTCCACTTCAGCGTCGAAGGCTCGGAGTTTCTCGCCAAACAAGTGGCTGCAAGCATTGATGCCGCGCTGGCCGGGCCCAAATAGCGCCCGTCACGCCATCAGTTCCGCAATAGGCCTGCCGCTCGGCACCAAAGGAGTGGGGCGGCCGCTGTGGTCGTTGATCGTGGTCTTCTCGGCGTCGATGCCCAGGTGATGGTAGATGGTGGACAAGAAATCACCGGGGGTGCTGATGCGCTCGATGGCATCCTCGCCGCGCTTGTCGCTGGCTCCGATGATTCCGCCGGTTTGCAGGCCGCCGCCCGCCCAGAGGTTGGTGAAGGCGCGCGGCCAGTGGTCACGACCGGGCTGCACCACGCCCGTGGGGGCGCTGGCTTCGCCGCCACCGGAGCTTGCCGCGTAGCTGATCTTCGGCGTGCGGCCAAACTCGCCGCTCACCACCACCAGCACGCGCTTGTGCAGGCCGCGAGCGTAAACATCTTCGATGAGCGCGGACACGGCCTGATCGAAGGCGTGGGCGCGGAAGCGCAGGGCCTCGAACACGTTGTGGTTCACCGCGTGATCGTCCCAGTTGGCCACACGCCCGCACTGCGGGCCGTCAAGGCAGCTCGTGATGATCTCCACACCGGACTCCACCAGGCGCCGCGCGAGAAGCAGTTGCTGGCCCCAGCGGTGCCGCCCGTAGCGGTCGCGGGTGCGGGCGTCTTCTTTGCTTAAATCGAAGGCCGTGCGTGTCTGCGGACTCGTCAGCAAGGTCATCGCCTGCGTTTCGAACTGGTCGAGCGCCTGCATTTCGCCGGAGGCATCCACGCTGCGCTCCAGATTGTCGAGGCTGCGGCGCAGCGCGACCCGATCACCCAGGCGCGCCACCTTGGCCGGATCGGCAAGGCCGATGTTGGGCACTTCAAAGTCAGGGCGGCTGGGATCGCCCAGCACCGAAAAAGGCGAATACGCGGCACCCACGTAGCCGGGTCCGGCAATGGTGAAGCTGTCGTAATTCACGATGGGGTTCACCCCCACGTAGTTCGGCAGCGGACTGCTGCGCGGGGTTCTGGAGCGCAGGTAGTTGGCCACCGTCATCCAGTCCGGCAGCAGCGGTTTGGGCTTGTCGCGTGGATCGGTATCGCCGGAGAGCATTTGCAACGACCCGGCGGGATGTCCTCCGCCGGTGTGCGCCATGGAGCGCAGCAGGGTGAATTTGTCCGCGATTTTCGCCTGCAAGGGCAGCAACTCCGTCAGGTGCAGTCCTGGAACGTTGGTGGGCAGCGGCTTGAAGGGCCCCCGGTACTCGCTGCCCGCATCGGGCTTGGGGTCATACGTGTCCAGGTGCGAGCAGCCGCCGCGCAGCCACACCAGGATCACCGCCGTTTTCTCCCGCGTCGGCGCGGAAGCGGCCTCCGCCCGTAACCGGAGCAGCCCCGGCCAGCTCAGGCTGGCAAAGCCCGTCAGCCCCACGCGCATGAACCCGCGTCGGCTGAGCGGCCCGGCGCATGGTGGTGAGAGCGGATCGGTGATGATGGACATGGAGGCGAGGATGGGTACGCCAATGCCGCGCCTGGATTTTCAGGGGAAAAGACGCGAGGAGGCTTGTTTGTTGGGGATTCTGTGTTTACATTGTGGTGTGACGATCCACTTCGAGCAGCTTCCAGGCCTTACCGCCACGGTCGATAACGTGGTGTACGATCCCACCCTGAGCGCCCCGGCGGACAAGCCGCACCCCTTCGTGTACTTCATCACCATCGACAACAAGTCGGAGGAGACCGTCACCATCTTTGGCCGCAAGTGGGTGATCCGCGACAGCGACGGGCACACCCAGGTGGTGGAAGGTGATGGCGTGGTGGGCAAGTTCCCGCGCCTGGAGCCGGGCCGCCACTTCAAGTACAACAGCTACATGCAGGTGGGCAGCGAAAGCCGCGTCAACGGCGCCTTCTTCGGTGCCACCCAGTCCGGTCGCGCCGTGTGCGTGCAGGTCCCGGAGTTCGGTATGGACCCGCCCATGCTGGCTTAGGGCTCCGGGGTTGGAGGCTTCAATTGATCCAGCCGCGTGAGCACGCTGGAGGTGAGTCGGTCAATCTTTTCATGCAGATGGGCGATCTCCAGCTCGGCCTTCAGGTTCACGTCATATTCGATGTCACCCCGCACCCTCTCCTTGGCCGCCAGACGGTTCTGGCTGAGCAACACGAACACAGAGAGGAATATCGCCTCCAGCGAAACTGCCAGCGTGAGGAAACCGAAGGGGTAGGGGTCAAAGGGTTTGAAGCCCGCGATGGTCACACTGTTGACCAGAAGCCAGGCCGCAAAAATCACCAGATGAAGAATCAGAAAGGGG
>CAINXC010000414.1 GCA_903854655.1 uncultured Verrucomicrobiota bacterium
CCACTGAGTCCCAGCTCATCGCCACTGGTTTCCAGCGCTGCAACATCACCACCAACGAGGGCGGCACCATCGACGAGGAAAACCTCATGCTCTACGCCGCCGACCGCGTGCAGACCATGGGCTGGGTGTACATGGGGCTGACGACCAACTGCTGCCAGTGCCACGACCACAAGTTTGATCCCGTCACCCAGCGCGACTACTACTCGATGGCCGCCTTCTTCCGCAACACCACCCAGGCCGCGAAGGACGGCAACATCAAGGACACCTCGCCCATCCTCGTGGTGCCGGACGCCAAGGACCGGCCGCGCTGGACGGCCCTGCCCGCCGAAATCGCCGCCGCCACCAAGCAGCGCGAGCAGCGCAAGGGCGAGGGGCGCAAGGACTTCACCCAGTGGCTGGCCTCCGCCAAGCCCGAGATGCTGGACAACGACGTGCCCGCCAAGGGATTGGTCGCGCACGTGCCGCTCAACGAAGGGGCCGGCAGCGAGGTCACCGGCAACTGCACGCCTTCCACCACCATCAAGGCCACCGGCCCCATCACCTGGTCGCCCGGCGGCAAGACCGGCCCCGCGCCGGTGATGGGCCGCAACAGCACCTTTGACCTGGGCGGCCTGGGTGATTTCGAAAAGAACCAGCCCTTCAGCTACGGAGCCTGGATCAAGGCCGGCAAGGCGGGCCTGTTCGGCGGCATCATCGCCCGCATGGACGAGAAGGACGGCTATCGCGGCTGGGACCTGTTCCAGGCGGACCGGTCGCTCGCGGTTCACATGGTGCACCAGTGGCCGGACGATGCCATGAAGGTCCAGACCAAGCGGCCCGTGCTCAAGCCCGGCGTGTGGCAGCACGTCTTTGTCACCTACAACGGCTCCGGCAGGGCCGAGGGCATCAAGATCTTCGTCGATGGCGTGGAGGAGAAGCTCAACCTGGAGGTCAACCGCCTGAAGCCCGCGAGCAGCATCCGCACCACCACCGCGATGCGCATCGGCCAGCGCAGCGGCAACCAGATCTTCGAGGGCGGCTCCGTGCAGGACGCTCTGCTCTACTCGCGCATGATCACCCCTGCGGAAATCAAGAGCATCGGCGCCACCGGCCCGCTTCGCGAAGTGCTCGCCGCCGCTTCCGAAAAACGCACCCCCAAGCAGCGCGAGGCGCTCTATGACCACTACCTCGCCACCCGCGATGCGAAGTACCAGCAGCTCAACCAGGGCGTGACCAGGCTGGAAGGCGAGCGCGAAGCCATCAAGGCGCGCAGCCCCGTGACCCACGTCCAGGAAGAGAAAATGAACAGCAAGGCCATGGCCAACATCCTCATTCGCGGCGCGTATGACCGCAAGGGCGAGGAGGTGGAGGCCAACACGCCCGCCGCCCTCCCGCCCCTGCCCCCGGGCGCTCCGCACAACCGCATGGGCCTGGCCAAGTGGCTCGTGGATGCGAACAACCCGCTCACCAGCCGTGTGACGGTGAACCGCTTCTGGCAGGAAGTGTTCGGCACCGGCATCGTCAAGTCCTCGGAAGACTTCGGCATCATGGGCACCCCGCCCAGCCACCCGGAGCTGCTGGACTGGCTCGCCGTTGAGTTCCGCGAAAACGGCTGGGATGTGAAGAAGCTCTTCAAGCTCATCGTCACCTCCGCCACCTACCGCCAGGCCGCCACCGCCACGCCGGAGAAGATCGAGAAGGACCCCGCCAACAAGCTGCTCTCGCGCGGCCCGCGCTTCCGCATGGACGGCGAGCTGATCCGCGACTACGCGCTCGCCGCCAGCGGCACCCTTTCACCCCTCATGGGCGGCCCCGGCACCAAGCCCTACCAGCCCGACCACGTGTGGGACCAGGTGGGCATCGGCAACACCCGCAACTACGTGCAGGACAAGGGCGTGAACCTCTACCGTCGCACAGTGTACGATTTCTGGAAGCGCATGGCGCCGCCGCCGAACATGGACATCTTCAACGCCCCTGCGCGTGAGGTCACCTGCGTGCGCCGCGACCGCACCGACACGCCCTTGCAGGCCCTCGTGACCATGAACGACCCGCAGTTCGTCGAGGCCGCCCGCAACCTCGCGCAGCACGCCATGGCCGCCCCCAGCGCCCCTGACTTCATCGCCCAGCGCGTGCTCTGCCGCCCGCTCAAGGACAACGAGCGCGCCATCATCGCCGCCAGCCACAAGGACCTGCTCGCCTACTACCAGGGCCATGCCGAGGACGCCAAGCTGCTGCTCGCCGTCGGCGAATCCCCTGCCGATCCCAAGCTCAACCCCGCGCAGTTCGCCGCCTGGACCATGGTCTGCAACCAGGTGATGAATTTGGACGAAGTGCTGAACAAGTAGCTGCGATGATGGATGATCGATGAGAGATGAATGAACGCAGGACAATCGTGGATCACAAGGATCTGGAGGTCTGGCAGCTTGCCAGAGAATTTTCGGTGAAGGTGCATCACATGACTTTGAACGACATTCCAAAATTTGAAATGTATGAGACAGGAAGCCAGATCCGGCGCGCTTCGAAATCGATCCGTTTCAACATCGTGGAAGGTTACGGACGAAAGCGATACAAACTCGAATTCCTGAAACATCTGCAATACGCCCTTGGCTCGGCGAAGGAGACTGAAGATCAAATTGACTGCCTTTTCGAAACCGGCTCCCTCAAAAGTGAAGCGACAAAGAACGAACTCATCGATCTCACGCAAAAGCTCATCGCCTTCATCCAGGGCGTCAAAAAGAATCACCGAACTGCCGAATAACACCGAGGAACGCTCATGAATCCATCATCCATCATCCATCATCCATCATCGGCCGGCCTGCTTGAAACCCGCCGTGACTTCTTCACGCGTGGCAAGAACCTCCTGGGCGGCGCCGCGCTTGCCTCCCTGCTTGGCGAGGCGATGAC
>CAINXC010000415.1 GCA_903854655.1 uncultured Verrucomicrobiota bacterium
CTCATGGCCCTGAACAGTCGAAGCACGCTGGATGGCGCGGCTGGTGTACCGACTTCAGTCGGCCGGGGTGGCGCTTGTTGTGGGCGCTTGCGCACCTGATGGTTCAAAAACCCGCTTGTGACAAGCCGCTGCGAGCCCCGTCCCATCAAGGTTCCTGCACCTGTCTGCACCTCTTTTCCCTGATGGCATTGGACTAAAGTCTGTACTCCAACCGCGCTCTCATGACATCCGGCCTCTCAACGTTCTTCTGCACCGACTTCCCGGCTCAACCAGTTTTGCCCCGCCAAGGCAGCCTGACTTCAGATCACCTCAATCGAATACGCCGCCTGCAACTCCGGCGCCAGGGCCGCAACTCCGGCGCGCAGCACGGGGAAGGTCAGTTCGACGACCAGCGATTCGGCGAGCTGGTTGGCCACTCTCCAGCGCTCCGCTTCGGCGGCTTCGGTCCAGGCGAGGATCTGGCGGGCGTCGCCAGGCTTGGTGCGATAGGCGAAGGAATCGAGCGATTCGGGGGTGGCCAGGGCGGCGATGCAGAAGAGGCTGCGCTGGCCCTGGCAGAACTCTTGAAAGGCGGCTTGTTGTTGCTGAGTGCGATCCATGGTCTTCGTCAGTGATGATGGGGCTGGCGCTTCACGCTAATGCTTGGCCCGCCTTGCCTTGGCCTTGAGGTTCAGCATCTCGACAGCCATCGAGAAGGCCATGGCAAAGTAGATGTAACCTTTGGGGATCTCGAAGTGGCAGCCTTCGCCGATCAGGGCGGTGCCGATGAGGATGAGGAAGCTGAGGGCAAGCATCTTGACGGTGGGGTGGCGGCCCACGAAGTCGCCCACGGTCTTCGCGAAGATCATCATGAAGCCGACGGAAAGCAGCACCGCCGTGATCATGATCGAAACCTGCTGCACCATGCCCACGGCGGTGATCACGGAATCGAGCGAGAACACAATGTCCAGCAGCGCGATCTGGATCATCACCGCACCAAACGCAGCTTTGCCTAGGGGGCGGGAAGCCTCATCCTCGGAGCGGGCTTCGAGCTTCTCATGAATTTCGTTCGTGCTTTTGCGGATCAGGAACAGGCCGCCGATGATCAGCACCAGGTCCTTGCCGGTGATCGCGCGATGAAACGCGGTGAACAGTGGCGCGGTGAGCGACATCACCCAGGTGATGCTGAGCAGCAGCAGAATGCGCGTGGTCATCGCCAGGGTGAGGCCGATGTAGCGCCCACGTTGGCGCTGGCCCGGCGGCAGCTTGCCCACCAGGATGGACAGGAACACAATGTTGTCGATGCCCAGCACGATCTCCAGCACGCACAGCGTGAGCACGGCGATCCAGGCCTCCGGGCGGGTGACCCAGGTGAAGTCGAAGGGGTTGGGTGCCATGGCGGATGGGAGGTGGATGGAAGGGAGGAGGAAGCTGACGGGCAAGCTGCGGAACCTATACCGGGCGTTTCCGGCATGAGCGAAGCGAAAAGTAGCCGCGCTTGCAAAAGCGTGGGGCGGAGGGCCTTGTTGGCGCGGGGACGCTCCCTTCCACCTTCTTGCGAAGGCAGCTACTTGGGGGCTGGGATTGGCAAGGCTCGGAGACACCGCGATTCTGCGGGGCATCGAAAGGCAGGGGCAATCGGTGGGACCTATCTGGCCCATACGACCTATAGGTCCCACCACGGCATTGCAACCCCCGTCCGCTACTTCACCGTGCCCAGCACATCCAGCTCGTGAACGGACCAGAAGGTGCCCGGGGCTGCGCCAGTCTGCTTGATGTGGATGAACTTGGTCTTCGCAGGCTTGGGCAGCAGGTACTCGATGGAACCCGCCTCGCCGTTGCCTTTCAGCACGGGCTTGCCCCATTCCTTGCCGTCCGTGGAGAGGGTGATTTCGTAGCCGCGCGGGTAGTCGCCGCCGGACTTGCCGGTGTCGAGCACGAGGCCGGTGATGTCGGTGGGCTCGGGCAGCTCGATTTGCAGCCACATGTCGGGATTCTGCGGCTTGTGTGTGTCCCAGCGGGTGGCGATGTCGCCGTCGATGGCCTTGGCCAGATCCTTGTCGCCGTGGCTGGCGGTGAGCTTCCACTGGGCGCGGTTGGCGAGCGGCTGCGGGCTGGTCTTGCGCAGCTCCTCGATGGTCCAGGGGGCGATGCGGGTCTTCAATTCGGCGCGCAGCTTTGCCACGTCCTTCTTGTCCACCATCTTGCCGTTGTTGCCGAAGGCCTTGCGAATGTAGCTGGTCACATCGGCGAGCCACTCGTCGCTGTTGGTGGCCATGGTCACCATCAGGGCTTCATAAGTCTTGCCATTGATGGGGCCGGTGAGGCCGTTCATCATCACGCGGATGATGGCATCGCCCTGCACCACGGTCTTGGAACCGGCAAGGGGCGGGGCAAGGGTCACGCCCTCGCGGCCTGCCACCGGCATGCCGGTGCCATCGAAGCCATGGCAGGCGAAGCACAGCGAGCGGAAGGCGTCCTGGCCGCGCTCCAGGCGCGCCTTTTCCTGGCTGCTGAACTTGCCCTTCAGCACCGGGGCCTCGACCAGCAGCTCGGAGCCGATCTCGCGCACGCCGAGGCTGGTGGTGGTGAGCAGCATGGCCTGGGCTTCGTTCTTCCAGGCGGGCCAGTTCAGCAGCTTGGAGGTCATCATCACCTGCAGCACCACGGTGGGGTCCTTGTCGGCCTTCAGCGCCTTGATGTCGGGAATCAGGCTGGTGTCGCCCTTCTTGAGCAGGGTTTCGGCGACGCGGATGGCGTTCGCGCGAAGCTGCGGGTGCTCGTCCTTGAGCTTGGCGCGGATCAGATCAGGTGTCGCCGCGTCGAGACCTTCGAGCGTCCACAGCGCGTGCAGGCGGGCCAGGTGGTTGGGATTGCTGGTGGCCATCTCGATGAGCGCGGGCACCACGCTCTTGTCGCCCTTCACAATCAGCATGCGCTGGGCGGTGTCGCGCCACCAGCCGTTCGGGTGCGTGAGGTGCTCCACCAGTTGCGCGGGCGTTTCGCTGAGCATCTTCGGCTGCGGGCCGGGCTTGAAATCCTTGTGGACCAGCCTCCAGATGCGGCCGCGGCTGACGTTGTTCTGCATGCCGGTGGGCTCGATGGCGCTGCGCAGGTAGCTGCCGGGCTTCACCCAGTTGCCTTCCTGGATGATGCCGCGATACGTGTCCACGATGTAGATGCAGCCATCCGGGCCGGTGGCCATGTTGACGGGGCGGAACAGCGGATCGGTGCTGCGGATGAACTCGCTCTGCTGGGCCTCGTACGGATTGGCGACGGTGGTGATGCCGTCCTTCACCTCCACGGTGGCGCGGCGGATCAGGCGGCCCACAGGCTCGGGCAGGAAGACGTTGCCATACAGCTCCTTGGGCAGGCGGTCGCCGCGATAGACGGTCTGGCCGGCGCAGGCCGTGAAGTGGTTCAGGGTCCTGTCTTCCGGGCGGAAACGGTTGGTGCCGCCCTGCACATCGGCCAGGCCCACGAGAGGCCACACCGTGTCGAACAGCTCGCTCTTCTGCTGCTTCACATTGATGGCCGCGTAAAGGATCGGCGTCTGGTAGTTCCAGATGCCCTTTTCACCGCCGGCGTTGGACCACCACATCTTGCCGTAGTCATCCTGGGTGAGGCCCCACTGGCCGCCATTGGGTGCGGTGGATTCCTTCAGCGGCTCGCCCGTGCCGTTCCAGCGCAGGCGGTAGTTGTTGTAGGTGGTGTAGATCCAGTTGTCCAGGCCCCACACCAGCCCGCTGGCCTGGTGCTCCATGTTGCCGCCACGGTCGCCGCCCTTGTACCAGACGGAATGCTCGTCGGCCACGCCGTCGCCCTTCGAATCGCGATGCAGGGTCACGTCGCTGGTGTTGGTGATGTTCACCAGCACCCGGTCATCGAGCGGGAGGACCATGCGTGGAATGAGGAGGTTGTCGAGGTACACCGTGTGCTTGTCGAACACGCCGTCGCCCTTGCTGCTCTCATGCCGGGAGATGCGGCTCTTCGGCTCCAGCTCGCCCGTGCCGTCGATGTCCTGCATGTAGGTGCGCATTTCCACCACGTACATGCGCCCGTTGCCATCGAAGGCGAAAGCCATGGGCTCCTTGATCACCGGCTCGCTCAGCACCAGTTCCAGCGAGTACCCCTCCGGCAGCGTGATGGTTTTCAATTCCTGCTCAGGGCTCTTCGCCGTGATGGGAAAGGTGTACGTGGGCTTGTCCTGGGCCAGGGCCGGGCAAGCGATGAGAGCAGCGAGGAGTGCGTTACGGAGGGTCATTTTGGGGGAAACGGACAGTCGCTCTTTGAAAGACCAGTCTTGCACGCCCGTCAGCAACTTTTTTCGACAATCAGAATTCCGTTGTGTTCGGGTCATGATTTGTGCCGTTTCGGTCATCGTTTGGAAACATCCCCGCTGCCAGAGGAGCCCGGCACAGGCCCACTTCACCATTTTCGGGCAAAACGAATAGAGCAACATTCCACCATGCCCGAACCAACCGCTGCGCGGCACCACGCTGGGAGTGCTGCCGTCTTGGCGACGACGGCCTTCGAAGCCAGCCAAGCCCCGTCCTGTCTCGACGGAACCAAAATCATTCCCAGTTGCTCACACTTGATGGCTCTTCATGACAAAGGGTGATACTTGCCCATGGGTTGAAAACCGCCACTGATGTTCGACCACAGATAACGCGTATAATACGGATGACTGAATTCCAGCTACGCCTGAATCCAAACCGAACCATCCTTGAACTCCGTGACATCCGTGGTTCAAAATCCACTTCGACAGAGGGTCCATCCGCTCTCCTTTCAGTTCATTCGGGAAGGTGGCACGCGCAGCGCACGATGCGCGAAATCCCTTGACTGCCGCAGACATCATCTGTCTCGCGCACAAAGCTTCATCTCAATTGACACCGGACAAGTGTTGAGGCCCATGATCGGAAGGCTGGCAAGGGATAGTCGAGGGAGGGCGGGTGATTTTTGGGAGGGGGAATTCGAGGTGCTTCGCCACAGCGCCCCGGCAGCGTTCCCGGGAGGGGCGATACATGCATGTGGGCCGTTCCGCCCCTCACCTCTTATCCTCTCCCGCCGGGAGAGGACGATCATCCTGGGGCTTCTCACAACGCCGAGAGCAGAAAAAGCCAGGCAAACTGCCTTCGCCGCCCCTGCGGCAACACCCCCGGCGTTTTGTTGCAACATCCGGGCGTTTTTCACGCTTCTTTACAACTCATGAAATACCTTGCCCTCGCCCTGTTGCTCACCACCGCCACTGCCGCCTTTGCCCAGGAAGCCAAGCCTTCGCTTGTTCAGAAGGGGAAGCTGATCGCCGAACCTGATCTCAAAGCCCCGTTGCCGGAGGACTGGGCGGTGCAGAAAGGCATCTGGGAGGTGAAGGACGGCGAGATCGTGGTTTCCGATATTCCTGAGCAGAAGCATGGCCCGGTGCTCTGGCACAAGGTCTCGCTCGCCAGCGCGGTGGTGGAGTGCGAGTTCAAGTTCGAGGGAGCCGGCGGCTTCATCCTGGGCAGCGACAGCAACCGGCACATCGGCAGGTTGTCCATCAACAAGAAGTCCATGAAGCTGCAGGAGGACTCCAGTGAAGTGAAGGGCGTGCGCCCGGGCGGCACGACGGCCGAGGCGGCTCTCGATTTGAAGGTGGGCGAGTGGTACAAGGTGCGCTACGAGTGGAGCGGCGACAAGATGGCGGCCACCATCGGTGACAAATCCATCGAGGGCTCGCACCCGACCTACTCGCAAAAGCGCTCGCGCTGGTGGCTGGCCTCCAGCGGCTCCAAGCTGGTGGTTCGCAACATCAAAGTCTGGGAAGGGAAGTAGGGCGGACGCCCTCTGCTGTAGCTGGCCTCTTCGAGGCCGGACCTGTAAAGCTTCCTTCTCGCACAGGACCAAGTTGGACCGTGCTCGGAACGTGCGATGGGCGGTGGCATGGCCCAACGCCTCCGGGGTCACAGACCCCAGCTACAGCAGCAGCGCCCCTCACCCCACCCACTGGGTGAGCATCACTTCATTGCCCTCGGTGTCTGCAAAGGTGCCGAGGACGATGGGCTCTTCGGGGCGCTTGTCGGGTTCGGTGACGATGCGGCCGCCGTTGTCGCGCACGAGCTTGCAGGCGGCGACGATGTTGTCCACCTGGAAGCTGAGGTCGGTGCTGTTGCGCGAGCCGTCGCCACCGCCGTGCAGGGCGACAATGCTGTCGCCGAAGTTCATTTCGGACCAGAAGTCGCTTTCCACCGAGGCGGTGAGGCCGAACACCGCGTTGTAGAACTTCAAGGCGCGCTGCATGTCCTGGGCAAGGAGGAGGTACTTGATCTTCTGGAGCTTCATGAAGGTGGTAATCGGAAGACAAATACCCGGTTCTGGTGCAGGTTGGCAAGCTCGTGAGTCCGAAAAAAAGAAATTGGGGATGGCTTGAATTCGGGCTAAAAGTTTTCCGATTCCCATGCTTACACGACTCTACGCCGACAATTTCCGCAGTTTGGTCAACTTTGAAATGAAGTTTGACCGGCTCAATCTGCTCATGGGTCCAAACGGGAGCGGAAAAACTTCCGTGTTTGAGATTTTGCGCCGACTGCAACAGTTCATCAGTGGTGAACGACGCCTGCAAACGGCCTTCCCTTTCCGCGAACTGACTCGTTGGCAGGACTCGCCGGAACAGAGGTTCGAGATGGACTTGATCATCGAAAATCAAAACTTGAGCTACGTGCTTGTGCTCGAACACCAAGATCAGGGGCATAAATGCCGGGTGAAGGAGGAAAGTCTCACCCAAGATGGTAGGCCTCTGTTCATGAGGCGGCTTGCGGAGGTGCAGCTTTTCCGCGATAATCACAGTGCCGGTCCTAGTTATCCTTTTGACTGGACTCTGCCGTCACTTGCGACAGTTCAGGCTGCTCACGACAATAGAAAATTAACGTCATTCCGCCGTGAAGTAGGCAATTTTGTAATTGCAGGGATTTCACCGGCCCAAATGGAATCCTACAGCAGCGAAGAAGCCACAACCCTCTTGCCAAGGATGGAGAATTTTGTGTCCTGGTACCGAAGGCTGTCCCAGGAAAATATGGGGGCCATGTTCAATCTTTTTAATGAACTGAAAAGCGTCCTGCCGGGGTTTTCTTCGTTCAGTTTCAAAGACACTGGTGAGGACACGAAAGGCCTCAAGGTATTGTTTGATCATCCGGGCAAAAAGCCGGGTGGCTTAGCCTTTGACTTCGGTGAACTCTCCGATGGTCAGCGAGTTCTTATAGCGCTTTACACTCTGGTCTTCGGACTGAAGGGAAGTGGTCTGACCTTGTTCCTGGACGAACCCGACAATTTTGTCGCACTTCGTGAAATCCAACCATGGCTGACAACTTTGAGCGACGAATGTGGGCAGAGCTTTGAACAAGCGGTGCTCATTTCACATCACCCAGAGATCATCGACCATCTTGGCAGTTCCAAAGGCCGATGGTTGAGTCGCGATGGCAGTGGACCCACGCGGGTCAAGGATGAGGCCCCTGCAGTGGACGATGGTCTCAGCCTTTCTGAAACCATCGCCAGGGGGTGGAACGAGTGAAATCGGAGGTGATTGTTCTGTGCGAGGACCATGCTCAGGCTACCTTTGCTCGGCGCTTCCTTTACCTGCGAGGCTATCGTTCCAATAGACAGGTAAGGATCCTGCCCTTGCCGGGGCGCAAAGGAGGGGCGGGCGAGAAATACGTCCGTGACCACTATCCCCCTCAGCTCAAGTCTCTGAGAAAATGGCAGAACAAGGCATTGATCGTGATGATTGATGCTGACACGGGGAGCGTGCAGAGGCGTAAGGAGCAGCTTGATCGGGCGTGTGTCGATTACGGTATCGAACGGCGAAATGCGGATGAGGCGGCGATTGTTGCGATTCCAAAGAGGAACGTAGAGACCTGGTTTGTGTATCTGACAGGCGCTGCCTGGAATGAAGAGTCTGACGAATGGAAACGCAAAGGCGATGACCTTGCGACGCCCGCTGCCGATGCCCTTCATGAAATGTGTTTTCGCCAGCAGAGACTCACTCCACCCGCACCGCCATCACTAGAGGATGCCTGCGATGAATGGAAGCGGCTCAGGTGACCAATCTCTCAACTTCCGCTTGTCTGAGCCGTGACTGAACTTGGGTCCTTATGGTTGAAGCCTCCGCCATCCCCGTCCATTCTCCCACACCATGCCCAAGCCCACCGACATCCGCGTCCGCGAAGCCGCCGTTTATTTCCTGCCCATTTCCTTCCGTGTGCCGCTCAAGTTTGGCCCGGAGACGGTGACCAGCGCGGTGTGCCTGCGGGTGCGGGTGCGGGTGGAGGACGGCCAGGGCAGGCAGGCCGAGGGCTGGGGCGAGACACCGCTGAGCGTCTCCTGGGTGTGGCCCAGCACGCTCTCGGTCACGGAGCGGGCGCGGCGCATGGAGGCCTTCTCCGTGCGCGTGGCGAAGCTGCTGGTGGACTCCGGTTTGCAAGGGCACCCCATGGAGCTGGGGCATGACTTCCAGCATCAGCACCTGCTGCCCGCGCTCGAAGCGACGAACGCGGAAGCGGGCGGCGCGCCCATGCCTTATCTCGGTGCCCTGGTGGCGTTCAGCGCCTTCGACATCGCGGTGCACGACGCCTTCGGCAAGCTGCTGGAGCGGGATGTCTATACCACCTACAACGCCGAATTCATGAGCCGCGATCTGAGCGCTTATGTGCAGGCGGAGGAGGGCAGCGGCATTGATTTCAGCGGCCGCTATCCTGCGGACTACTTGATTGCTGACGCGCCCCAAACCCTGCCGGTGTGGCACCTGGTGGGCGGGGTGGACACCCTGGAGGCGAGCGATCTGACGGGCAGCGAGCCAAACGACGGCTACCCCGTGCTGCTGGATGACTGGATCAAGCGCGACGGATTGAAGTGCCTGAAGGTGAAGCTGCGCGGCACGGATGCCGCCTGGGACTATGAGCGCATGCAGCGGGTGGGGCGCATCGGCTTCGCCAACGGCGTGCGTTGGCTGAGCGCGGACTTCAACTGCACGGTCAAGGACCCCGCGTATGTGAACGAAATCATGGACAGGCTGCTGAGCGACGAACCGGAGATCTACGCCCGCACGCTCTATGTTGAGCAGCCCTTCCCCTATGACCTGGAGGCCAACCAGATCGACGTGCGCAGCGTCTCCGCCCGCAAGCCTTTGTTCCTGGATGAAAGCGCGCACGACTGGGAGTTCGTCCGCCTGGGCCGCCGCCTGGGCTGGTCCGGCGTGGCGCTGAAGACCTGCAAGACGCAGACCGGCGCGCTGCTGAGCCTGTGCTGGGCCAAGGCGCACGGCATGCCCCTGATGGTGCAGGACCTGACCAACCCCATGCTCGCGATGATTCCGCACGTGAAGCTCGCCGCCCACGCAGGCACCATTCAGGGCGTCGAGTGCAACGCCATGCAGTTCTATCCCGAAGCCTCCCTTGCAGAGGAGCAGGTGCATCCCGGTCTGTTCAATCGTCGCGACGGCGTCATTGATTTGAGCAGTGTGAAGGGCAGTGGTTTTGGATATCGGATTGATGAGATTCGACGCGAACTGCCGCCCGAGGCCGTTGTAGCGTGAATAGCTGCTCGGGGTCCATGGCTCCGTCGACAATAAACACGGAAGGTGCGGGAAAACTTGTGCAGAGAATCCTGGGGATTATGGTGTCCGGCAACGCTTCCCGCCCGCTCACCGAACACGCCCCCAACGCCATGCCCACCTTCCCGAACACGATCAACAAGACTCTACGACCGGCGAAGAAGCCCGAGTTCGTTGCTGTCGATCTGTTTGCGGGCTGTGGAGGTCTCGCCCTTGGATTCGAAGCCGCAGGAGTGGCTACGATGGGATTCGAAAAGGATGGCGATGCCTGCGCTACCTACCGCCTAAACCTCGGAGGAGCTTGTGTCGAAACCATCCTCACGCTCGACTCTGAATTCCCAGAGTGCGATATTGTGATTGGAGGCCCGCCTTGTCAGCCTTTTTCAGTGGGAGGACATCAGCATGGGTTAAGCGATTCCCGGGACGGTTTTCCAACCTTCATCGCCGCCGTCGAAAAACTCCGTCCAAAGCTGTGGATGTTTGAGAACGTCAGGGGCATGATGTACGGAAACCGCTGGTATCTCGACCAGATCCTGGAACGCCTCAAATCGCTTGGTTACGAGGTGGACATGCGGTTACTCAATGCAGTGCACTATGGAGTGCCACAGAAACGCGAACGGCTGGTCGTTGTCGGTCATCAAGGAGGCTTTGTGTTTCCGCCACCATCTGCGCATGTCTGGACGGCGCGTGATGCATTGGAAGGCATGCTTTTCGCCGTTCCACCAGAGTCGAGGTTCCTCACCCCAAGCATGGACAGGTATGTGGCGAACTATGAAAAAGCATCAAGCTGCGTTCGTCCGAGAGACCTTCACCTCGACATGCCCTCGAGAACTCTCACCTGCCGCAACCTTGCTGGTGCGACTGGAGACATGCAACGCATCGCCCTTCCCGACGGGCGCAGACGGAGGCTCTTAATCCGGGAAGCCGCACGGTTGCAGAGCTTTCCGGACCATTACGAGTTCGTCGGGTCTGAAGGAAGTGTCTTCAACCAGATTGGAAACGCGGTGCCGCCGATGATGGCGTATTCGCTGGCAAAAGCCGTATTGAAGTATTTGGGGGCACCTGGTGGACTGGCAGGTAGTCGCGAGCTTGCGGTTTCAGTTTGAACGCCCATGGCCCGCAAAACTAAATCACCGAGCGTTCGCCGGGTAATCAATGAGGCCATTGACGTGCTTCAGGCTCTGGGTGTCCCGCTTGCCTCCGCAACCCAACGCCAACGGGAAATGTCTGCGATGAGTTTCCTCGCCGTCGCCGGTGTTACTCATTCGGCCGACTGGCCGTCATGCGGCACACATCCAGGAGCGCCACTGGGAACACGTCAAATCATTGCCTTCATCAACAAGCACTTTGAGGAGTCCATTTCGCTTGGTTCATATGATGACATCCGCCGAAAGCACCTCCGCGGAGCCGTACTGGCGGGAATTGTGCTTGGCAGTGCAGCCAATCCCGATGCTGCCGCTAACGATCCGAGACGGGGCTACGGAATCAACTCTCTGTATTTGCCAGTGATCCAAGCGTTTGGTCAGACAGGGTGGACAGCGCAGGCCGCCAAGTTTATGGAGGGCCGGACCCCATTGACGGATGTGATGGGAGGGAAACTGGCGGTATCCTCAGTCGCCGTCATCATGCCTGACGGCTCCGTGCTAAAGCTCGGCCCAGGGCAGCACAACGCTCTGCAACGATCCATCGTAGAACAATTCCGACCTCGGTTTGCGGCTGACTCACACGTCCTATATTTGGGAGATGCGGACAATCGGTCCATTGTCTGTGATCTGGAGAGGCTAAAGAAGATAGGCCTAACACTGGAGGCATCAGGCAGCCTACCTGACATCGTCTTATGGGATGAAAAGCGTGGCTGGATTTTCTTGGTTGAAGCCGTGCACAGTTTTGGTCCCATCTCACCACAAAGGCTCATCGCCTTGGAGAAACTCTGTGGGTCATGCACCCAGCCCTTGGTATTCGTCACCGCCTTCCTTGACCGGAACGCCTTTCGCAAATTCGCACCAGAGATTGCATGGGAAACCGAAGTGTGGATCGCTGAAGAGCCCGATCACATGATTCACTTCAACGGAGACCGCTTCTTTGGTCCTCGTAAAGCGCCCGCCTCTGCCTGAAGCCCATGGGAATCGGATTGAGATTTGAGTTCGCGTTCAAGGTATACCCATGCGGCAGGAGCAGTGATGGCCCTGCCTTCCCTGTCATTTGTGGTTGCCCCCTATTCGATTAACCAACTATGTCACTCCTTGCCCTACCATGAGCACCAGCCAAGCCCCCCGCCCCTGGATCATCGCTGAAACCAATTGGAAGCATGTCAAGGACTGCAAGTACGAGGTGGCCGTGCTGCCCTGGGGTGCCACGGAGGCGCACAACTACCACCTGCCGTATGCCACGGACAGCTTGCAGAACGAGTTCATCTGTGCCGAGGCCGGGCGCGTCGCCTGGGAGCAGGGGGCAAAGGTGGCGATCCTGCCGAACATACCCTTCGGCGTGCAGACGGGCCAGCTCGACATTCCCTTCTGCATCAACATGAACCCCAGCACGCAGTTCGCGGTGCTCAATGACATCATCGGCAGCCTTGCCGGGGTGGGCGTGCCCAAGTTTGTCATCCTCAACGGCCATGGTGGCAATGATTTTCGCCAGATGCTGCGCGAGCTGCAGCCGAAGCATCCAGGCATCTTTCTCAGCGTCATGTCCTGGTTCCAGGCCGATCAGGGCAAGGACATCTTCGTCCTGCCGGGCGATCATGCCGACGAGCGTGAAACCAGCATGATCATGCACCTTCATCCCAACCTTGTCCTGCCCAAGGAAGAGTGGGGGGATGGCAGCGACAATCCGCCGCGCCTCAAAGCCTTGCGCGAGAAGTGGGCCTGGGCGCAGCGCCCCTGGACCAAGGCGACGAATGACACCGGCTCCGGCGATCCCCGGCTTTCCAGCGCCGAGAAAGGCGAGCGCTATTTGAAAGTGCTCACGGAAAAGATCGCCAGCTACTTCGTGGAACTGGCGGCGGTGAATGTGAGCGAGCTGTACCAAAAGCCGGCCAGGTAGTGGTGCCTGCTGATCAGCAACTCGCGCGCGAGCGCATTCGCAGCTTCCTGACCTGGCTGGCGCTGATCACGGTTGTGCTGGAGGTCCTGGTCGCCCTCGCGTCGCGCTGGGAGGGATCGTGGCTCTTCAGGGCTCTGGCCATCCTGGTCACGTGGTCGCCGGCGATGGCGGCCTGGGTGGCCGGCAGGCGCACGGGGCGGCCGCTTGCGGACATCGGATTTCATCGTCCGACGGCGGGGCTGATGCTCATCGGCTATGGCATTCCCATCGCCTATACCTTCGCCGTCTATGGCTTCGTGTGGGGCACTGGGCTGGGTCACTTTTATGACGGAGCGCGGCTGGACAAAATGACGGTGTCGCTTGGGCTGGGGCACCTCACACCGCTGCGCGCTTTCGTCGCCGTGGGCTTGATTTATCCAAGTCTCATCTGGCTGGGCGGTTGTGCCATGTCGCTTGGCGAGGAGATCGGCTGGCGGGGCTTCCTGCTGCCGGAACTCGCGAAGGTCATGCCCTTTCCTCGCGCCTGTGTCATCAGCGGTCTGGCCTGGGCCGTGTGGCACTATCCGCTGATCATCTTTGGCGGCTATCATGGTCATACTCACCTGCTGTACAGCATGGCCTGTTTCACGCTGGTGATTGTTGCCATCAGCTTTCCGCTGGCCTGGCTGCGTTTGAAGTCCGGCAATGTGTGGACCTGCACCGCCTTTCACGCCAGCCACAACCTGTTCATGCTGAAGCTGCTCAACCCGCTGACCCAGGACACGGGATGCACGCGCTGGCTGGTCAGCGAGTTCGGCATCGTCACGGTGGTGGTCACGGCGGTCATGGCGTGGGGATTTTGGAAGTCCGCCCAAAAGCACTGAGCTTCGCTGGCGACCGGGATTGGGACACAGCCCGGCAGCCCAGCAAAAGCGGCGATGAATCGCACGCAGTCCAGGACGCTTCGCGCACTGCGATGCCGTTGTCTTGTCTGCAAGCTTCACGCTCCAGCGACGGTAATGTGCGGATGTCCTTTCTCCTTCGCTCAAGTCTTGCCGCCCTTGCTTTCGCGGTTGCCGCGCAGGCGCAAACCGCCACCAACCTGCTGCTCAATCCGGCGCTGAATTTTCACAGCTTCGACAACTCGCGCGCTGGCACCGCCGCCGAGTACAAGGCCGGCGCCATCGCCTGCTGGGATCAGGCGGCCTATGGCGATGCCGAGGCTTATCGGGCCGCGCGGCAGACGGCTCTCCATACTTCCTTTGCGGTGGACAACGTGGTGGTGATTCATCCGGGCAAGAGCCTGCATCAGTTCGCGCTGCTCGCGGAGCTGGGACTGGACGGCGGGGAACCGGTGAGCCTGTCGGTCTTTGGGCATCAGGCCAGGCCGAAGTCACTGCGTGCCGCCATCCGCATGATGAAGCTCGACAGCGAGGCGGGCGAGTGGAGCCCGAAAGACTTTGGCCTTTCTGATGAGCGCACCTTTCCCAAGCACTCTCGCGGTGAGCTGACCGCTGATCCTTCCTTCACCAACGACTCGGGAGACGTGCCCGACTTTGAGCTGAAGGTGGAGAAGGCGGTGATCCCCTTCGGCTTCACCGAGTCACCAACGAAGTCCACCAAGCAACCCAATGTCATCGGCATCACCATCGAGTTCAGCAACACTTCAAAAGAGGATGTGTGGCTGTATTCGCCCTGCCTGACCCGTGGCGACAAGGCCGCCAACCGCCTGATCGAGGCGCGCCCCATGCCCGACTACTATCGCAGCCTTCCGCGCACCATTCAAAAGCTTTGGCGCGGCGATCCGCTGCACATCATCGTGATGGGTTCGAGCATTGACCGCGGCAGCGCCAACCCGCAGATGGTGCCGTACGATGAGGACCCGAAGTCGCCCACGTTCAAGCAGCCGCTGTCAAAGGTCGCCACGTTTGACGGCGCGATCATCGGGCATCCGGAGTGGAACGACTACATCGGCGAATGGCGGCACCACTTCGGCTACGGCGGGCGGCTGCGACAGTTGCTGATGCAGAAGTTCAACTACCCCATGGACCACCTGCTGCTCAACATCATGGCCTGCGATGGTTCCTGCATTTCGGAGTCGCACTCCGGTCTGGAGGCCTATGCCACGCTGAGCCTGCCGCCTGATCCGGCTGCCAACGGCCAGGCCAAGGGCAGGACCTGGCAGGAACTCTATCCATCCGTGTTCGCCAGGCCGGAGGGCGCGCGGCCTGATCTCGTCATCTTCGGCAGCGGTGCGAATGAGAAGGTGGACGGTGCGGATGAGGTGGCCGCGTTTGAAGGCGCGATCCGCTGGTTCCAACGGCACTACCCCGGCATCGAATTCGTCTTCTGCATGTGGCAGAACCGGGAGATGTACACGCCGAACACCGGTCACCTTCGGGAGCTTTCCCTGCGCTATCAGATCCCCTTCATTGACCTCGGCCGGGTGATCAGCGAGACCACGCGCTATTGCAACAGCAGCGCGCTCGTTCCGAGCGACGGCCATCCACAGGCGGCCGCCCATTATCTGTGGGCCAGGCAACTGGAGCGCGCCTTCGATGTGGGCGAGCCCCTGCGCGCGGGCATCGGGCAACTGCAACTGCCGGAGCGCTTGAGCCACTACACCCTCGGCTGGGAGGGCGATGCGAGGACTTACGCGGCTGGTGACGAGCGCCTGCGTCAGAACAAGGGCTTCATTCTGGATGACACCTTCATCAATCTGTGGGCATCGTCAAAGGACGAGACGGTGACGGTGCATGTGGACGGTGCGATTGACGAGGGCTCGCGCCGCAAGCCGGTGAGAGCACGCGACAACCGCGACTCATGCTTCGCCAAGGCGCGGCTGACGTTTGGCGACCGGCACATCATTGAGGTCAGCGGCAAAGACACGGCCTTGATCGCGGCAGATTCCAAGATGGCGCTCAACCGCCAGTGGGCCGGTGTCGGCAGCCCGCGCTGGAAGTTGCCTGCCAAGCCGGAGCCCTTCGTTTCCGAATGGGGCGGCCCATATGGGGATGCTGCGGCAGCGGTTGTTCCAGCGGTTGTCGCCAGCACCGACTTCATTGGCACAGATCTCTCCATCGCTTATGTCGATGCCGCTGATGGCGGCGAAATCATTGTGCTTGTGGACGGGCGGGAGAAGCTCCGCGCCGCCACCAACCAGGCCTTCACGGATGCCGATGGCAAGACACTGTACATGGAGAATCGCAAGGGCGTCACAGGCCTTGGCTATGGCTGGCATCATGTCGAGGTGAAGGCGGAAGGCTCGCGCGTGCGGCTGCTCGGGGCCTTCACGTATGACACTCGGTCGAACCGACAGAACGAGCGGTTGGAGCGTGGCACGGCTTTTGCTGGTGAGAGCATCAGCTTCTCCGCCCCCTTCAAAGCCCGGCCATGGATCATCTGCCATGGCGGCCTGCAGGTGAGGATCGACGACGCCAGCGCCACTGCCGTGAAGTTCACCGGCGGTGGCGAAGGCAGCTATGAGCTGGTCGGCGAGTGATGACAGGGTTGTTCACATGCGGCATTGATGATGCACCTGCATGTTGATCCAAAACTTTTTTTCATCATCGCGACGTGAAGCGCATGATTTTGCTTCTCATTTCATGAGTTATGCTGCAATTTGTGGGCGAGACCAGTTCATTCACTGAACTGCCATCGATCCAGCACCAACAACAACGCAAACAACAAGCGGCCTTCAGTTCACTGAAGGCCGCTTCGTTTTGAGGGTGACGCTGGAAGCCTTGCTGCGGGCGGCTTCCAGCTCCACGGTCGAACCCGCTCCACCGTCACTTGCCGGTCTTCGCGGGCTTCCCTTTGAGTGTGGCACGCAGCACCTGCCCATCCGCAAGCAGATGCTCGCGCAGCTTCGCATACGGCACGTCCTGCACGGTCTGGCCCGCATCCATCGCCAGCGCCGCAGCGGTCGCCGCAGACTGGCCGAGGATCATGAACACAGGCTCCATGCGGATGGAGCCGAAGGCGATGTGCGAGCTGGAGACGCACACGGGAACGAGAAGATTGTCGCACTGGCCGCGCTTGGGAACCAGCGCGCCATAAGCGATCTCGTACGGCCCGCCGGCGGAGACGCCGATGTCGCCCTCGTTCTGCACGGCGCCTTCGGGAGTGATGTAGCGCTGCGTGTTGTGGCTGTCGATGGTGTAGCTGCCCATGCCGATGGAGTCAGGCGTGGGGCGCTTCTTTTGCAGCTCGTTCTGAGTCATCACGAACTGTCCCGTCATGCGCCGTGCTTCGCGCACGTAGATCTGATGCGACCAGCCGCCGTTGTCCTTGAACTCATCCTTGGGCAGGCCCCATTTCTGCATGGCCTCGCGCACTTCCTGCGGCACGCGCGGATCGTTGGCGATGAAGTACAGCCAGCCCTTCTGGTAGGTCTCATGCTCCGCAATGATCGCCTTGCGGCGCTCATAGCCCGCGTCCGGATAGTCCCAGTTGAAGCCGATGTTGTCCGTGCTGAACGGGCCGTGGTTGTTCGTGTCCGTCTTGTGATTGGGGATGGGATCGAACTTCTCGAACGTCTCGCGCCACCCGGCGTTGAACACGCGCAGCAGCAGTTCGTACTGCCTGGCATCGTAGCCCTCCGGCTTGGCGAAGGGGATGCGGTTCTCCGGCACATCCGTCAGGCACATGCGGAAGCAGTAGGCCTGCACCTTCTTGTCAGCCTTGCCATACTCGCCGGGAGGCTCCGTGCTCACCCGTGGCAGCACCCCGCTTTTGGGGTCGCCGGGAATGACATAGGGGCTGATGGGTTCCTTGAGAACGCCGAAGTGGTGACGGTGATACAGCTTGCCGGTCTGGATGCCGTTCGCGTCCTCGCCATACTCGGCCTGCGATTCGCGCCCCACCTGGTATTCCACGCCCGCAGCGGCCATGAGGTCGCCTTCATAGGTGGCGTCGATGAACATCTTTGCCGTGAAGGTCTTGCCGCTGAGCATGGTGATGGAGGCAATGCGGGCGCCCTCCTTCTTCACGCCCTTTGCCCGGTCCAGCCACTCATCCCGCAGAACCGGGATGCCGTTCTCGCGGACATAGTCTTCGAACACCTGCTCCGCCACATGCGGTTCGAAGATCCACATGGTGCGGTCATTGCCATCCATGGCGGGAGTGCCCTGGCCCTTGTTGCCATACTCCGCCTTCTTCTGCCAGGTCCAGGACGTTGCGTCATCGTAGTGCTTCCACACGCGATGGTAGAAATCGCGGGCCAGGCCTCCGATCACCGATTTGTCGCCCGTGTCCGTGTACCCGAGGCCGCCGCTGGAGAGCCCGCCGAGGTGCTTGTCCGGAGCGACGATGACGACGGATTTGCCAAGTTTCTTCGCCTGCACGGCGGCAATGACTCCTGCCGAGGTGCCGCCATAGACGACGAGGTCGTAGTCTGCCGCAGCGGCGGTGAGTGTGATGAGGGTGGTGAGGACGATGAGGGAGCGCATGATGTGCTTCTATAATAAGGAGGAGGTGATCGGGCGATGGCGGGGCTCATGAACGCTGTGAGCCGCCCCGGTCTTGTTCAAGACGAAGTTTGTCGCCGTAGTGAAACAAATTCACTGCTCGCAGGCTTTACCACGCCGCCAAAATCTGCCACAAGGTGGCCATTCCACGCGCCATTTGAACCGCATGGAACCGAGCCCATCGACAAAAAAACAACGAAATGAAACGCATCCTCCTCACCTGCACCTGTCTCTTCACCAGCGTCATGATCGCCGCGGCGGCCGAAGGCCCCATCGCCGACGCCATGAAAAAATACCACAAGGGCGACACTGCCACCTGCAAGAAGGTTTCCGCCGGAACCGCCACGCCAGAGGAACTGGCCGACATCCTGAAGAGCTACTAAGGCATGGCCGGCGCCAAGCCCGAGAAGGGCACCCCCGCAAGCTGGAAGGAAAAGTGCGACGCTCTGATCGCCGCCGTGAAGGAAGTCCAGTCAAAGAGTCCCAAAGGCGTTTCGGACTACAAGAAGGCCGTGAACTGCAAGGCCTGCCACGAAGTCCATCGCGAGAAGAAGAAGTAGTAGCCGCCGCAGGCCGTCAGGCCTGTGCCGTTCTGGCGCAATGGGCGGGCCGCCCATTGCGCCCCTGTCTATCGGCTTCTGGAGGCGGCTCCCTGGGTGGTGGGCGAATGGCACGATTTCGTTCCAAAACCCAAGGTTGCACATTTGAGGGGGAGAAGTAATCTCCGCCCCCCTTTTATGCCCAGCCCCCAGAAGATCCGCAACCTCGCCATCATCGCCCACGTTGACCATGGGAAGACCACGCTCGTCGATGGCCTTCTCAAAGCCGGCGGCACCTATCGTGAAAACCAAGCCACCACCGAGCGCGCCATGGACAGCATGGACCTTGAGCGTGAGAAGGGCATTACGATCAAGGCCAAAAACACCGGTGTTCACTGGAATGACCACATCATCAATATCGTTGACACCCCCGGCCATGCCGACTTCGGCGGCGAAGTGGAGCGTGTGATGAAGATGGTGGACGGCGTGCTGCTGGTGGTGGACGCCTATGAAGGCCCCCAAGCGCAGACCCGTTTCGTGCTCAAAAAGGCGCTGGCCCAGGGCTTGCACCCCGTCGTGTTCGTTAACAAGATGGACCGCCCGAACGTCGATCCGGAAAAGGTGAAGGACCAGGTGCTGGAGCTCTTCCTGGAGCTTGAAGCGACGGACGAGCAGTTCAACGCCCCCTTCATCTACGGCAGCGCCCGCGCCGGCTGGGTGAGCGACACGCCGACCGGGGAGCAGAAGAGCATGACCTACCTGCTGGAAAAGATTCAGCAGTTCATTCCCGCGCCGAAGGCCGAAGAAGATGGCGACTTCCAGATGCTCATCAGCAACATCGACTGGGACAACTTTGTGGGCCGTGTGGCCGTGGGCAAGATCGGTCGTGGCCGTGTCAAGATGGGCGACCGCGTGTTCCTCCTGGGCCGCACGCCTGACGAGCCCGCCAAGCCGCTGAAGGTGACCAAGGTGTTCCAGTACACCGGCCTCGCCTCCAGCGATACCGTCGAAGGCACCGCCGGTGACATCGTCGGCATCTCCGGCTTCGAAGACGCTGACATCGGCCAGACCGTGGGAGGTTCCGCCGATTCCCCTGCTCTGCCGTTCATGGCCATTGATCCGCCGACCATTGAGATGCAGATCTCCGTGAACGACAGCCCGTTGGGCGGCCGTGAAGGCGACCACGTCACCTCCCGCAAGATTCGTGACCGCCTCATGAAGGAAGCCAAGGCCAACGTGGCGCTTCAGGTGAACGACACCGAGCTTGCCGGCATCTTCTCAGTCGCCGCCCGTGGCGCGATGCAGATCGCCGTGCTGGTGGAACAGATGCGCCGCGAAGGTTATGAAGTGTGCGTCTCCCGCCCCATGGCCATCACCAAGAAGGACGAGCAGGGGCGCATCCTGGAGCCTTTTGAAACCATGTGGGTGGAGTCGCCTGAAGAGTACCTCGGCGGCATCATGAAGCGCATCTCGGCCCGCAAAGGCCGCATTGATGACATCAAGCCGCATGCGCACAGCACGACGATCGTCTGCACCATCCCCACGCGTGGCATCATCGGCTTCGAGTTCGAACTGATGAACCTTACGAGCGGCCATGGCATCTTCAGCCATCTGTTCAAGGAGTACGCACCGCATTGCGGCACCATGCAGACGCGCACCACCGGCACCCTGGTGAGCACGGAAAGCGGCGAAGCCACCAGCTACGCGCTGGACACCATCCAGGTGCGCGGCAAGCTCTTCGTGGGCCCAGGCGACGCGGTGTATGACGGCATGCTCATCGGCGAAAACCCTCGTACGGACGATCTGCCGGTGAATCCCTGCCGCGCAAAGCAGCTCACCAACTTCCGCACCACCGGCGCCGACAAGGGCATCGCCCTCACCCCGCCCATCCGCTTCAGCCTTGAGCGCGCCATCGAGTACATCGGCGGCGACGAACTGGTGGAGTGCACACCCAAGAACATCCGCCTTCGCAAG
>CAINXC010000416.1 GCA_903854655.1 uncultured Verrucomicrobiota bacterium
CCGATGGTAGGGTTCGAACCTACGACCTAGTGGTTAACAGCCACCCGCTCTACCGCTGAGCTACATCGGAATCCCGTGAAGGGCCGTGAAGATGCGCGAATTGATCTGTCGCGCAAGCTGTTTTCTTTCCGATCCAGACCCTTTTGCCGCCACTATTTTTTCAAGCGCTCAGCCACGCGGCGGAAGAAGGCATGGCCGCCGGCGGCGACCACAAGGGCCTCGCCAACCCTTGGCAGCAGTTGCTGCAGGGCAAGCAGCGGCCGCATGGGGATGGGATTGACCACCACGTCCGGCAGGTTCTTTTCAACCGCACGAAACAGCGCCGTGCCCACGGCCTCCACCTTGGATGATCCAAAAAGGAGCGGTGCCTTCATCCCTGTGTTCTCGCAGAGGCGCGTGTAGATGCCTGTCTCGACAAAGCCCGGGCAGATGACGGAGGCGCTGACTCCGGTGCCGCGATAGGTGGCGCGCAGGGAGAAGGTGAAGGCGATCAGGCCCGCCTTGCTGGCGGCGTAGGGCTCCTGGCAGGCCGGGGCAACACGCCCGCCGAGGGAGGACATGTTGACGACATGCCCCCGGCCCTGCGCCAGCATGGACGGAAGCAGGCGCCAAGTCAGGCGCATGGCGGCGATGAGGTTCACGTTCATGACATCGAGCACGTCCTGCTCGGCCAGCTCATGGTAGGCGCAGGTAAATTCAATGCCGGCATTGTTGATGAGCAGGTCAACGCCGCCCAGCACGCGCAAAGCCTCGTCCACCGTGGCGGCGACACCCTCGTCAGTGCGCAGATCGGCCACCAGGTAGTCCGCCTTGCCGCCCAGTTCCTGGACCCGCTTTTGAACCACCCGCAGGTCCACGCCGGGATTGGCCACGAGCATGAGCCGGGCGCCTTTACGGGCGAGGATTTCCGCAAGGTGGGTGCCGATGCCGCCGGAGGCGCCGGTGAGGAGGATGCGTGTCGAGCTGTCGATTTTCATGAGAGGGGGGTTCGGGAGGCGGCGTGGCGCGCAGCATCATCGCTGAAGAAGTGCTCCATGCGCAGCCGCAGATCACCATAAAAGCTCTGCATCATGTTCTCCAGCATGGCCAGCTTCTCCGTGGCCTTCTCGCTGGTCCTTTCGTCGGCGATGCGCTCGCGCTCGATGCGCACCTTCTCTTCAAAGGCCTTTTCCAGGTCGAGCAACTGCTCCAGAAACTCCTTCGCGGCGCGGCTGCGGTCCACTCCTTCGATCAGCGCGGCTTCCAGGGGCTTATTGCGCGTGAGATGCAGCATGCGGCCGCTGGAAAGCTCATCCATGTAGCGGTGGAAGCTTTGCAGGAAGCTCTTCCGCTCCCGGTCAAAGCGCACCTCGTCGAGGTCGAGGAGCGTGTCGTACGGCCCTGGCTTGGAGAAGAATTTCACCACCAGCGGAATGGTGTCCACGAGCATGAACAGCGCCGTCAGCACCAAGTAGGCGGCCAAAGCAAACTGTCCGCCCTGCCCTCCCTGCTCGAACAGACGGTGCAAAGCCAGGGTCTGCGTGAGGATGTCGCGCCGGGGCTCGGCACGCAGGGCGGCGACGCGCGTGTCCTGGTCCACATTCAAGCTCACAATTTCGTCCTGCAAATTCTTCAACTGCGCAAGCTGGGCGTCGATCTGCTTCTGCAAGGTGCCGCGAATGCCGTCCTGCTGCTCCACAAAGTGATCAGCCTGCTGCTGCTGCACCTGGCGCTTGAGCCCGTCCAGGCGCTCCTGCTCCATCTTTGCGCGAGCGGCGTCCTGGGCCAGTTTGGCGTTGAACACGCTGGTGGTGTTGGCGGTGGCCGCGTCAATGTCCGCCAGCAACTGGGTGCGCTGCGCCGTGAGGCCTTCCAGAACACCCGCCAGGCGCTTGGACTCCAGCCGCCGCCAGGCGAGCTGGTCCTCCTGGATGCTCTTGGCGCGGGGCCCGAGGCCGACAATGCCGCTGCGCTGGCCGTTGACCTCACGCTCGAAGTCCGTCTGCCATTGGTTGAGCTCGGCGGCCAGCTTGGTGTTCGCGGCCTCCTGTTCCGAAATTTGCTTTTCCAGGGCCGTGAGCTGGGTGTGCTGGGCCTCGGTCGCCTCGGCGATCTTTTGTTCCAGCGCCGTCTTCGCCGCTTTTTCCTCGTCGGTGAGAGGCTTGCCTTTGCCATCCGTCTGGCTGTCCAGGAACTTGGCGTTGAAGGTCTCGTTCCACCGCTCCCTGGCCTTGGCAATTTCAGCTTCCACGGCGGGGATTCGCGCCTCCACCTCCTTTTTTTGCCCTGCGGCCTTGGTTCTCGCGGCGTCAATCTCGGCCTGCCGGTCCTTCTCCACCACTGATTGGATGGTGTCGCGAAACAGCATGAGCGTGATCGGATGCGAAATCGTCACCCCCATCAAGGCAGCCACGACGATGCGCAGACCGAATTGCGCCGCCTTGCGGAAGATGCTTTGGTAGGCTCGATACGTGGCCAGCAGCGCCCGGTCCACGGTCAGAATGATGAAAGCCCAGACCAGCGCCACCACCGCGATCACCCGCCAGTCAGTCGTCAAGGTGCTCACGGCGTAAGCCGAAGCGAGGAGCGCAAAGGCGGACGGCACCAGCACCGTCGCGCCAAAAGCCACGTACTTGCGCCTTTCCCATGCGGGGCAGGATTCCAAGGTGTCGGTGGCGGCTCCTGAGAGCCAGAAGAAAACCCGCTCGAGTCGATCAATCAATGACATGGCAGTGCGGAGGTGGAGGCCCCCAGTGTGGGGCACGGCGGAACGGATGCAACGGGAAGCGTCCCCAGATTTGTCGCTACCGGCCGCCGACGATGCCGATGATCGGACCCAGGTCCATCTTCTTGTCACTCCGCTTCAATTCCGGGGCGTGCAGGCTTGAGATAGTCCCGTCCAGAAACAGCGCGTCCTGACAATGCAGCACATCGCGAAACAGCGTGGCAAACTCGTAGAAGTTCACGGGTTCCTCACTGATCGCGAAGACGACCGACTGGGGCGAAACGACTCCAACCCCATTGCGGTAAAGCCGGTTTTTCGAGTCCTGGTGAAACGCAGGGTGAAGCCGGCCGGCGCGCAACAGCAACGGCCCGGACTGAGTCGCCAGCAGCACTTTCTCGTTGAGCTCCGGATATTCATCCGAGGCGATGACCCTGGCCCCGCGATCGGAAATCATGAACACGCCATTGGGCTTCAAAAAGAAGTTTCCCCCGCCACCTTCAAGGTTCAGCGGCCTCAAAGTGACGCCGTGGCTCACAAGCAGCCCCACCGGCGACAAATTGCCGTGGTACATGCCCGCGTTCATGCCAAAGACCAGCCGTTTGCCCTGCGGCTCCAGATAGCGCTCGATGCCGTCAAAGGACTTCAGTGGCGCACCCACTGCGTCGCGGAGGAAGATCTCCAGCACCTCCTTATGTAAATCCACCCGGCAGACGGTCACCTTCCGGCCCTCGATGGTGGAGACACTGGCAAGATCGAAGGCGTTGGCCATCGGCCCACCTTCAAACAAGCAGAGAATGGCGAGCAGTCTGTGCATGCAAGAGCCTTCACTCCGGCCCGGTCAGCATCTGCCCAAGGCAATCGCCCACCAGTGGCAGCGCCTCCGGGTTCAGCCATGCGCGGGCGACTTTGAAACCAGGTATGACCTTGGATTCAATCCAGTCCCCCTCCCTGGCGAACTCGACAAAGACTTCGTCCTCCAGGGCGTAAAACCGGTGACGCAGGGTGTGGGGGTCGAGCACCCAGTATTCCTTCACCCCATGGTCCTCGTAGGCCGTGAACTTGGGGCCCACCTCGCGGTCCGCCGTGCTGGGCGACAAGGCTTCACACACCCAAAGCGGGGCAAACGGCGCATGAGTGGGCCGGAGCCCGCGCACCTGCTCAGGGCTGAACCAGCAGAGATCAGGCTCAAAGACATTGCGTGCGCTGAGCTTCACCGCGACAACCTCGCGATACAACTTGCCCCCGAGGTTTGAGTGCTCCAGGTAGCGGCGCAAGAGACTGTCCAGGAAATTCAGAAGATCGGCGTGTTTGAGGCTGACGGGGGAGTGCCTAAAGGTTTCGCCTCCGATCAGGTCGGCATGCCTGCCGGGTTCCAGCCAGTCCAGGAACTCATCAGACGTCAGCAACTGATATTCGGAGATCGTGTCGGTTGAGACGAGCGTCGGCATGAATCCACAATAGCGGACCCACTTTGCTCCCGCCAGTGAAGTCTTGCGGTACCGGGCCCGGACATTGCGAAGACAGTGACAAGTTTGTGCCCCAGATTTTCTCCTCTTGCCAAAAACCGGGTCGCTTCTACCTTCGCGACCCTTTTTGGGCCGTGGGGTCACCCCTGCGGAGACAACCTCAAACGCCTGTTCAACCGGATCGACGCAAGTCGAGCGCCAGCCCCAGTGGGAAGGCGTGCGGAAGACTGGCACCAACGTACCTACATGCAATCCACACTCGCTGAACTCGTCGAAGCCGGGGTCCACTTTGGTCACCAGACCAAGCGCTGGAACCCCAAGATGAAGCCCTTCATCCTTGAATCCCGCAATCAGATTCACATCCTGAATCTGGAAGAAACCGTCAAGCAGGTCGATGTCGCCGCCGAATTCCTGGCGGAAATGGCCCGCAAAGGCAAGCGCATCCTGTTCGTGGGCTGCAAGCGCCAGGCCCAGGAGGCCGTGCGTGAAGCGGCTGAAGCCTGCGGCCAGTTCTATGTGAACCATCGCTGGCTGGGCGGCACGCTCACCAACCTGGAAACCATCCGCAAGAGCGTCGCACGCTGGGAATACCTCGACAACATCGAGAAGAAGCCCGAGTTCAAGTCCATGTCCAAGAAGGAGCTCGCCGCCCTGGGCCGTGAGAAGGCCAAGCTGGAGCGCAACCTCAAGGGTGTGCGCGCCATGGACAAGTTCCCGGACGCCGTGGTCATCGTTGATGCCGCTCGCGAGCACATCGCCGTGCATGAAGCCCGCCGCCTGAAGATCCCGATCGTGGCCCTGGTGGACACCAATGCCGACCCGAACGTGATCGACTACCCGATCGCCGCGAATGACGACGCCATCCGCTCCATCCGCATCATCCTTCAGAAGCTCATCGACCCGATCATCATCGCGATCGAAGGCCTGAAGAAGTAATTGCCCCACCAACCCCCTTTTTTCCCAGACTTAGTTATGGCAGACATTACCGCAGAACTCGTCAAAACACTCCGCGACAAGACCAACGCGGGCATGATGGATTGCAAGAAGGCCCTTGCCGAGGCCAGTGGCGACCTGGAAAACGCCGAGACGATCCTTCGCAAG
>CAINXC010000417.1 GCA_903854655.1 uncultured Verrucomicrobiota bacterium
CGACGGGCCCTTTGCCTGTTGGGACAACGCGCCCTGCCTTGCGCCGGGCGACAGCAGTCAAGGGGCCGGGCGGAACGCTCGCCAAAGTGAACCGGATGGGGCGGCGGGCGGGGCGTTTCATGGCGAGGTGAGCTGGAAGTAGGATTCAAGCCAGGCGTCGCGCGGCAGCAGGCTGGCGAGGGTGTAGCTGCCGTTCCATTCGGGGGTGATCTTGAAGGTGGAGGCGAGGCCGCCGTCCACGACGCGTTTCACGGACCAGTTGGTGAGGATGCCGCCGACCATGGAGACGGCGTTGACGCCGCCGGCGGTGGGCGGATAGAGGGTCACCTGGCGGTACTCGTTGATGAAGATCAGGCGCCAGTCCGCCGTGAGCGGGGTGGGCACGGAGGGGATGGTGCCGCCGGTCCAGAACATGTCGAGGCGCTCGCGATGGGTGCCCTTGGCGGCGAGGATGATGGGGCGGTTGTTCTCGCGGACGAAGGAGAAATCCTGGACGGTGAGGGTGGTGAGGGGATCGGGCAGGACGATGATGCTGATGGGGTTGAGGCTGGACGCGGCGGAGTAGTCCGCCGAGGTGCTCTGGCCGAGGAAGACGATCTGGTTCACCACGCCGTAGATGCGCAGGTTGGTGAGGCTGGGATGGTTGAGGTTGACGTACATCACGTTCCACACGTGCGGGTAGCCGGAGGGCCAGGCGGGCGGCGGGTAGGGCGGGTTGGTTTCGGCCACGATGTACCACGGGTCCGTGGTGTGGCCGGTGGCGATGCCCACGCTGATGGTGGAGTAGGCGGCGCGCCCGGCGTCGGACTCCCGCTGCTGGATGTCCCACAACGAATTGGCGGTGTTGGCGGGGTTCTGGATGACGTTGAGGTAGCCGCCGTAGAGGGAGCTGGTGGAGGGGCCGTAGGTGCTGGGCACGGCGGGCATGTTCGAGGGCATGATCTCCAGGCCGCTGCTGGGGTCCGTGCCGGTGACGCGGTTGAGCGTGTCGTACTTCTGCACGTAGAGGCTGTTGCAGGGGGCGCTGAGGCGCACCTTGGCCCCCAGATTGACCTGGGTGGAGGGGAAGAAGCAGGAGGGGTCGCGGATCACCAGGCGGCCGTTGATGTAGATGTTGGGGGCGAGCTCGGTCTGGCCCGGCTCCACATCCGGCTTGCGGTAGATGACCATGCCGTCGCCGGCCAGGCAGGGGTTGATGGCCTTGAGGAAGAGGTAGCCGGTGAACGGGTCCACGACGTCCTGGAACACGGCGGGGCGCTGCACGCTCTGGGTGGAGACGAAGGAGGCGCCGGGGCGCAGGCCGGTGTTGTTGAAGGGGAAGAGGGTGGAGTAGAACCCGGCGGCGGGGTAGCTCACGGAGTTGGGCAGGGAGTAGAGCTGCAGGCCGGACCAGCCGGAGAGCGTGTCCACCCCGCCCCAGAGGTTGGTGCCGTCGGTGAGCGTGCTGGCCACGGCGGGCAGCACGCTGTTGCCGCTCATGGCGTTCTGGCGGGCGACCTGCTGGCTGTAGGCCTTGGAGTTCTCCAGCATGAGGCGGCGCCGCGCCGCCGTCTCGGTGTTGCGGGCGTAGGCGGCGCGCATGGAGGCCAGGGACATCCAGCCGGCGATGAACAGGCCGGCCAGCAGCGTCATGATCATGGCCACGGCAAGGACGCTGCCCTGGGCTGAAAGCGGGTGCTGGTGCCGTGGTGGTTTCATTGCGTGCGGCGGGGCTCAGAGCGCGGGGAAGACCGGCACCGTGAACATGAAGGAGGTGCGGCCGCCCATGTGGTTGTAAGCCTGGCGCGGATCGGTGGGCGCGTAGGTGCTGTTGCCCACGGAGGCGAACTGGTCGCCCAGGTTTTTCGCGGCGGGATCGGGCCACCAGATGAAGTAGAAGGGCCTTTCGGCGGCGGCCTTGAAGCGGTCGATGGTGAAGCCCTCCGAGACGTTGGTGCGGTCGGAGCGCTCAAAGCTCACCCAGATCGGCGAGAAGTTCTCCGTGTCCGCCTTCAGGCCGGCGGGCGCCGTGGCCGGCGGCGGGTAGTACAGGGCGTAGTACTGGGTGAGGGTGGCGGCGTTGCCGGGCGTGGCGACGTAGCGGCGCACGGAGGCGTAGTAGCCGGTGGCGGGGCTGGTGGCGCGCAGGATGTCGATCTCGTACACGGCGTTGACCACCAGCACGGTGGGGTCCGAGCTGTAGCCCAGCACGAAGATGCTGGCGTTGGTGGAGGTGCTGTCGAAGTTGCGCGACTTGGTGAAGACGGCGGCGGTGGCGAGGGCCTTGTTGATGAGGTGCTGGCGGAAGTTGACGGGGCCGTCGAGCACCAGGTCCGTCTGCGGATTGTAGGGGATGGAATAGGGGCGCAGGCTGTTGAGGCCGCTGCGCGCCAGGCAGTACACGGCGGTGGCGGAGAGCGTGTCGGCCAGGAAGCGCTCGCGCATGTCCTCGGCCTCGGCCAGCGTGCCGTAACTGGGCGCGACGGCGGCCTGGATGGTGGGCTGGTTGAGGTTGTAGAAGTTCATCACGGTGGCGGTGGTCAGCGTGATCACGGCGGAGGCTCCCACACGCGGCTGGTCGCGCGCCAGGGCGCCGTAGGCGATGGCCGCCGCCGCGATGAGTGCGGCGCCAATGGCGAGGGCCAGCAGCAGTTCAATGCTGCTGAACCCGCCCTTGTGCTGCTGGATGCGGGAGGTCATTTGCTGGGTGCGGGCGGGGGTGCCTCCACGGGCTTGCTGGCGGACTTGAACAGCAGGTTCATCAGCAGGTTGGCCGGGTGCTCGGGATCGGACTTCACATCAGGCGCGCCGGCCGCCGGGGAGGGTGGCGGGCTGGAATCCGCCGCCGTGGCCCGGCGCGTTTCCGGGGGGTGCGACGGGTCGGTGGGGGGCATGTCGTTGTCCGGGTTGCGGGCGCCCTGGTAGATGAAGTTGCCGCCGCCTTTCTTGCCGGCGTCGGGGGCCGCGACAGGCAGGGTGGGCAGCTCGCGGCGCACCTTGGGCGAGGTCACGTGCACTTGCAGGGTGACGACGCGCGGCGGCATGCCGGTGGATTTCTTCTTCTCGATCCACACCAGGTCCACCTGCTCGCGGCTGATGGCGTTGACGCGCAGGCGCACGCTCTGATCCGCCAGCACGGAGGGGACGATGTCGCCGCGCCGCAGCTTCATGGGGCCGATCATGATGCGCGCGTCCAGGCCGTTGCCGCGGCTGTCGGCGTAGCCGGTGATGGGCAGGTTGGAAAGGATTTCGCGCACGCGGTTCTCCTCGCCGGAGGCGCCGTCCTCCTTGATGATGTGGGTGTCCGCCTTGCTGAAGGGGTTGGGCTCGCTGGGCTTGACCACCTCGGGGGCTTTCTCCTCGGGCAGGATGAGCTCGTAGCGGATTTTTTCCGAGCCGTCGGAGGGGTCGGCGGCGGCGGGTGCGAACTGGGCGCGCAAGCCGGCCGCGGAGGCGGCCAGCAAGGCGAGCGAGAGGGCGAAGGTCCTGTTCATGGGCGTGAAGGGAGGGAAGGAGGTGGGGGCCTCAGGCTTTCTTGCCTGCTGCGCCGGGGGGCGCGGCCGCCTTGAGGTTGACGATGGGAACTTCCATGGTGATCTCCGCGTGCACCTGGCGGCCGTTTTCACCGCCGGAGATGCGGTAGTTGGTCACGCGGGCGAGGGGCAGGCGGCGCTCCAGCTCGCCCACCCAGTTGAGCGTCTTCGCATAGTCGTCCTCCAGCACCAGGGCGGCGCGCACCAGGCGCGGGATCACCGTGGAGCCGCGGTTGTCGCGCAGCTCGAACTTCTGGGAGAGGATGATGGTGTTGGAGTTGCGCAGGCTGGCGGTGACGGCCTCCTCCACCTCGGACGGGGTCTGGATGCGGTCCGCGTACGGGGTCCAGCTCGCCAGGAAGCGGCTCAGCTTGTCGGTTTCGCCCTTGATCCTCACGAGGTCGAGGTTCGCGGTGTCGCGCTCGCCCTCGGCCCCCATGGCGGCGGTTTCGGCGCTCTCGGCCTCGGCGCGTTTGGCGGCCGCCTTGCCGTGGATGATCTGGCCCGCATAGACCATGACCCCGACGATGAGGAGCAGCAGGATGCAGGAGATTTTCTTTCCGTTCATGGTGGAGTGGGGGCTGGGGTGTTACGGGGCGGAGGGGGTCTGCCAGACGAGCATGGAGCGGAACTCCACGACATCGCCCTGCTTGGCCTGCTGGGGCGAGTGGCTGCGGTAGTGCAGGCGGTCGAGCGCCTTCTGCACGTTTTCGATCTCCGCGGCGCCGCCGTTGACCAGGCGCAGCAGCATGGAGACCTGCGCGGGCACGTCGATGTTGCGCTCCAGCGAGAGCTCCGTGATGTTGGTCTCCGGCGGCATGGCGCGGGCGACGGCGACGCTGATAGGCTGTATCACACGGGTGCCCTCCACCCACTTGGCGATGCCTTCGGCGCGGTATTTTTCGGTGAGGATGGCGGCGGCCTCTTCCTTCAGCTTGGTCTTGGCGGCCACGGCCTCGTCCTTGCGGGCGGTCGAGACGGTGAGGTCGCGCTCGGCCTTGCGCAGGTCCGTCATGTCCTTGACCATGAAGACGGCGGAGGTGAGCAGCACCAGGTAGAAGATCACGGGCACCATGCGCATCGAGGCGGGCAGGCGCCGCGACATGTCGGTGCGGGGTGTTTTGAAGTCGTGGCAGAGGAACTGGCTCATGGGAAGAGGGGGGGGATGAGGGGGCGGTTAATGCAGGCCCAGGAGGCTCCAGATCAGGTCGTCCTGGGTGAGGTCGCGGGCGCCAACCCGGTCGAGCTGGTCCATCAGATCCTTGCGGAAGCGCACGTCCTGGCCGTCGCTCACGAAGAACACCGGGGTGCCGGGCGGGGCCTTGGCGACCAGGGGGCTGATGATTTGCAGGGCGGTTTCCACGCCTTCGGAGCCCAGGCCGCTGCGGCAGCGCAGGTCGCGCCACTGGCCGTCCTGCTGGGCGAGCGCGGCGATGGAGCCTTCACAGGCGGCGATCAGCACGAAGCTGGGCGGCACCTGGCCGCGCCCGGCGGCGTAGATGCCGTTGATGGCGTACTCGAGCATGGCGAACAGGCCGCAGCACACGCGCCCGGTCTTCAGGCCCACGCCGCGCAGCACGTCCTCGGTCACCTTGACCATGGAGTCCTCGCAGGCCAGCAGCATGCTGGCGGTGGTGTCCAGGTGGTTGCACAGGGCGTAGCGCTTGCCGCGGTCGTACTTGGGGCCCAGCACGTTGCGCGGGTTGGTGCGCAGCAGGTGGCTGGTGTTGTCGCCGCGCATCAGCCCGTTTTCCAGGCTGATGATGAAGCGGTTGTTGAGCGAGACGGCGCACCAGCCGCCCTCGGTCATGGAGCGCCATTCGTCGCCGCGCTGCGAGGCCACGTCGGCAAGGTCGCCTTCGAGCATCCCGGACTGGTCGAACTTGCCCCTCCGGTTGATGGAACGCCAGCTCACGTGCGAGCGGCTGACGTTGAGCAGCAGCGAGCGGCGCCCCTCGAAGCGCTTGGCCCAGGTCAGGTCTGGATCGTCGGCATCCGGGCGGAAGGCGGCGAACGAGAGCACACTTTTGATGTCATCCAGCAGCATAAACAGATGTGAGTTGTTCTTTGGACAGGTAATCGTAAACCTCGTGCTCGGTGAAGCCCGTGGCGCGCGCCTTCACCGGCTTCCAGCCGTCCGCCATCTTCATGTTCAGGCAGCGTTCGAAGCTCATCATCCCGCGGGTGAAGCCGGCCTCCAGCTCGTGCTCCAGGTTCTTGAACTCGCCGCGCCGGATCATGCCGCACACCGAGTCGTACGGCAGCAGCATCTCGTGGATGGGGAAGCGCTTGCCCTTGGTCTCGTCCATCATCAGGCGCTGGCACAAAATAGCGCGGAACGAATCGGCAAACGAAAGCATGGCGTTCTCCATGCGGTCGCTGGGGATGAGCTTGAGGTAGCGCTGCACCGTCTGCGCGGCGGAGGAGGTGTGCAGCGTGGCCACCACCACGTGGCCGGTTTCGGCGGCCTGCAGGGCGATTTCGGCGGTTTCGCCGTCGCGAATTTCCCCCACCAGAATCACATCCGGCGCCTGACGCAGGGCGGCGCGCAACGCGGTGGCGAACTCGTGCTCGTCGGTGCCCATCTCGCGTTGCGACATGAGCGAGGGCAGGCCGGTGGGGTAGATGAATTCGATGGGATCCTCGAAGGTGATCACGTGCTCCTGGCGGCGGCGGGCGCGCTCCTGGATCAGCGAGGCGATGGTGGTGGACTTGCCGGAGCCGGTGGCGCCGCAGACCAGGAACAGGCCGTTCTTGGCCTCCAGGAAGGCCTTGATCGCGGCGGGCGGCACGGAGATGCTGGCCACGTCGGGAATCACTTCCGGCAGCAGACGCATCGTCCAGCGCGGCCGGCCGCGGGTGATCATGCGGTTCACACGGTAGCGCCGCGTGCCCATGGAGATGGCGTAGTCGATGCAGCCCGGGGTCACCTCGATGGGCCGCTCCGGCTGGTACACGAACGAGTCGAAGAACAGCTTGCCGTTGCGCTTGTACGTGAGCTGCTCCCAGGGCGTGATGTAGAAATCACTCACGCCCGAGTCCTTCGAGAGGTGCAGGATGCGGTAGCCAAGCTGGCTGCGTTCGTGAATGTCGTCCATCGCGTGTGTTGGGTTGGGAAGGTTTAGTGGCTTGGGGTGAGGACGGCCTGGAGATTGGCCGTGGCGGAGGCGCCCTCGTACACCAGGAACTCGTTGCCCTGGACCACGCCCGCGCTCGGGTCGAGGCTCACCCAGCTCAGGTTGAGCGTGTAGTTCAGGCCGTTGATCGAGAAGGTGAGCGGCGCGGGGTTGGCCAGGGCCACGATGTCCGCGCTGGCCAGGCGGTCGCTGGTGTTGGGCGTGCTGATCAGCGTCAGCGGGATGTCCACCCCGAAGCTCATCGCAGGGTTGGTCAGCGTCAGGTTCACGTGCAGGGTCACGGAGGAGGCCTCGCTGTTGTTGAAGGTGGTGCCGTTGAGCATGACCAGGGAGCCCAGGGTGAAGGGCGTGTTGGGCTGCACGTTGGTGAAGGGCGTCTTGGTGTAGGAGATGGTGTTCTGCACCCCGGCGTTGAGGGACTGGCCGTTGCCCAGGTCCAGCGTGGTGTTGCCGTGCGCGAAGGTGGTGGTGGGATCGCCGGGCGTGATCGTGTCCACCAGGTTGGCCCCGCCCACCGGATTGGTCCACGAGCCGGCCGCCGAGCCGTCAAACTCCGCCACCATCTGGTAGTAGCTCTGGCCTGCCACCGGGCCGTTGGAGTAGCTGGGGTTTCCCGCGACGTTTTCCGCCTCCACCAGCATGCCCGAGGTGACCGGCACCGGCGTGCTGTAGGGGTTCCAGGCGCCGCCGTTGATCCGGTACATCAGCGAAGACACGCCGGAGGGCGGGCTGTTCGGCGAAATGGTCACGGTGCTGGGAAAGGCGGCATAGGCGAAGGTGCCGCCTGCGGGCAGGAACTGGGGGCTGGGCAGCGCCGTGGGCGGCGTGCTGCCGGTGCCCGTGCCTGTTCCGGTGCCCGTGCCTGTTCCGGTGCCTGTGCCCGTCCCCGTGCCGGAGCCTGTTCCGGTGCCGGTGCCTGAGCCGCTGCCGGAGGGAAGCGGGGACGTGGGGTTGAACCCCGGGCTGGAGGAGCCCAGGCTGGCCAGCGTCGGGCTCACGTACGTCACCGTCACCGGCGCCGCGCCGCCGCCCCACACCCAGCCGTTGTTGCCGTTGTACTGCTTCGATGACACGGTGCGCGTGTCCATCGGGTAGGAGGCGCCGGTCAGTGTCTGGTCAAAATAGAATTCATCCACCGCCAGGCTCTGCGTGTTCTGGAGCTGGAACTGGTTGGCCGGGCCATTCCACACCGCCCGGTACTGCTGGCCGGAGGCCAGGGGGCCGCTCACCATCAGCGCGCTGAGCCGCACATCCACAAACCGCCCGGTGGAAACCCCGGCCTGCCGTTCCGCCTCGGCGGAAGGGCGCGCCCTCTTCAGCTTGTCCAGCACCACCTGCGGCGACGTCACACCCGAGAGGGTGCCGCCGTCCGCCAGGTACAGGCTCACCATCTGGTTGAGCAGAACCACGTCCGCCTGAAGTTTGCCGTCACGCACGGACTGGCGCACGCCGGTGCCCAGGATGCTGATGGCGACGGAGGCGATCACCCCGATCAGGGCCACCGTGATCATGATTTCCAGCAGCGTGAAACCACCCCGCCCGCCCTTGTGGCAAGGGAGGTGTAGCTGTCTCGCTGGAGGAGGAAGCATCATGGCAGAGGTTGGAGAAGGGGGCTGGCGCAGGCTGAAATATCAAAAGCACAGTGGCATAATATCACGAATTGTAAATATTGAAATTATAACAATTGTGAAAAACAGTAGGATTCGGGTGAGTGACTGTCAGCGGTTGTGAAAAATACGCTTTCCTCACAAATAAGTTGTGGACTGCTATAATTTTCATAAACTATGGTAATTATAATCCAGCAATCGGCTCCCCTCGCATGAAACTTTCTTTTCTCGCTTTCATTCCCCTGCTCGGGGTTCTCGGGTTGGCACCGGCTGCATCTGCGGCGTCTGGCCTGGCGGCGGAGCAGGGCGGCTTCCTCTCCCGCAATATGGCGCCGGAGTACGAGCAGGCCGCCCGTGCCCTGCGCGACGCGCCGCCGCAGCAGTATGACTTTGCCAAGTCGAACCTGGGCGACGTGCTGCGCTTCCTGGCCACGGACGCCAAGATCTCCTTCATCTCCCTGCCGGACAGCGCGCCGGAGGCGAACATGATCATCACCTTCTCCATCTACGGCAGCCCTTTCCAGGTGCTGGAAACCCTGTGCAAGGCCAACGCCCTCTCCCTGATCCCGGAAAACGGCATGTGGTACATCCGCCCCGCCGATGACCGCGAGCTGATCGGCCGCGCCTACGCGGTGAAAAACAACGCGGAGGAGCTGGTCACCAAGCAATCCGTGAGCGCCGGCTCCAGCAACAGCACCCAGCAGGGCAGCATCCAGTCCGCCGCCGTCGATTTGCAGGGCGCGCAGGACACCTTCAAGGTCGCCCGCAGCGAATTGATCAACCAGATCCGCGCCATCCTCGACCTGCCGCTGGAAAAGGTGAATGCAGACGGCTCCATCTCCACCACCCAGACGGCGGCCATGCCCATGGGCGGCGCAGGCCTCGGCGGCGCCGCCGGGGCCGCTGGTGCGGCGGCGGAAAGCAACTCCAACGACATGAGCACCGGCCACCGGCCCAAGGTCCTCTGGATGTCCGATGCCAACACCCTCTATGTGGTGGCCACCCGGCTGCAGCACATGTGGGTGGAAGGCTTCCTCGCCGTGGCGGACAAGGAGCAGCCGCTCATCGCCATCGAGGTGAAGTTCGTCGAGTCCAGCACCGACCCCACCAAGGAGTTCGGCCTCGACTGGAGCGGCACCCTCGGCCAGACCGGCAACTACCGCCAGGTCAACAGCGTCACCTCCAGCACCACCGGCACCACGGTGACCAGCACGCTCACCCCCAACACCGACGGCGGCTTCCGTCTGGACGCCGCCAACTTGCTCACGCCCGGCGTGGATATTGGCAACCTGAGCAAGAGCCTCTCCGGCGGGCTGACCTCCGCCGTGCTCGCCTCCCAGGACCTGAGCGTGAAGCTGCGCGCCATGCTCACCAACGCGGACACGAAGACCACCTCCTACCCGCGCATGGTCACGCTCAACAACCGCGAGGTCGTCATCCGCAGCGTGGTCAACACGCCGATCCTGGGCGGCTCCACCAGCATGGGCGGCGGCACCGCCGGCGCCACCACCTCCTCCTCCGTCTCCTACCTGCCCATCGGCACCGTGCTCAACATCCTGCCCAAGAAGATGGAGGGCGACAAGGTGCTGCTCAACATGGCCATCACCGTCTCCAACATCATCTCGCAGACCCTCATCGCCGGCAACAGCTACCCGGTCGCCACCTCCCGCGTGTACAGCGCCCCGGTGGAGGTCAACGACGGCTACACCGTCGCCGTCGGCGGCATGGACGAGGCCACCGAGCAGGAAACCTCCAACGGTGTGCCCCTGCTGGGCAAGATCCCCGGCATCGGCTACCTGTTCAAATCCAAGAGCCGCACCAAGGACCACAAGAACCTGATGCTCTTCATCACCCCCACCCTGATCGATCCCAAAGGCGGCGGCATCAGCGAGGAGCCCATCTCCGTGGTGCCGCACAAGCCCGGCAACCTGCTGCCGCAGAAGCCCCAGATCTCCACCTCCGGCGCCCTCACCGGCGGCCCTGCGGCGGTGCCCGGCGCCGTGCTCTACCTCACCCGCGAGTGCGACAAGATCCAGGCCACGATCAACGAGGCCCGCTCCACCGACGACGATTCGCGCAAGCTCACCGAAATGAAGCTGGCCCTCAACCAGCTCGAAAAGCAGGTCGAAGCCTTCGCCACCCAGTACCCGGACAAGTCCGCCATGCTCCTCAAGGCCACCACCGACATCGCCGCCCTGCACGACCGCGTGGGCAAGATGAAGGCCACGATCCTGAAGAAGAGCTTCTACTAGCGCGCAGGGAGCAGGGAGCAGAATGCAAAGTGATCAATGCAAAATGATCAGTGCTCAGTGCCTGGTAACACAAGGTATTTGAAGGCATTGGGACGACAGATGAGACGCTCACCTTTTGGGTGACGCCGCGAGATCTGTCGAACCTGTCACCTTCCTGCTCTCAGCACTGAGCATTTTTCATTTTTCATTTTTCATTTTTCATTTTGCACTGAGCGCTCTGCGCCCCGCGCTCTGCTTCCGGTGAAACCCCGGCCCGTGCCGCCACGTAAGCTCCTTGTGCGGCGCGGCGGCATCAGCCTCTGCATCCGCGCACGCTCTTTCTTCCCCGTCCACAGCCCCGGCCCCGCGCCACCGCGCCCATGTCTTCCCTGCGGCCCCCTCCCGGCACCGTCCTCCAAGGGGCCTTGTGCGGCTGCGCCCGGCAGGCGGTGCTTGACCTGCAGCGCCTGGAAACCTGGCCCGGCCAGGCCATCCACCGCCTGCGCGTGCGCATGAAAAAGCTGCGCGCGCTGCTGGAGCTGCTGCACGGTCATCTGCCGCCCGCGTGCCTGCGCCCCCTCAAAAGCCACGCGCGCACGCTGCGCCAGGCCTTCACCCAGGACCGCGACGAGGAAGTGCTCGCCACCCTGGAGGCCGGGCTCCTGGGCCGGCCACCGGCTCCTTCTCCTGCCGCCGTCACCCTCTCCCCCGCGCTGCGGCGCAAGGCCCGGCGGCTCGCCAGCACGGCCGGGGCTCTCTGCGACGGCCTTGCCGCGCTGGACCTGGGCACCCTCACCTGGGGGCAGGTGGAGGCCGCCCACCTCCGGCACCATGCCTGCGGCTGCCGCCAGCGCCGCGAGTGCGAAGACGACCCCTCGCCCGACCACCTGCACCGCCTGCGCAAGACCACCAAAACCCTGTACTACCAGACGCTCCTGCTGGGCCGCCGCCGCAAGCACGCCCGCCGCCGCCTGGCCCAGGCGCGCAGGCTCGGCTCCATCCTCGGCCGGCTGCACGATGTGGACCAGCTTCTGGCCGGCCCGCGCTGCTCCCGCCCCGGCCTGCTCCGCCGCGCCGCCGACAAACGCCGCCGGCAGCTCGAACACCACGCCCTGCACCTCGCGCGCCGCCTGTTCAAAGGGTGACGCCGGGGCGCCCGTTTGCAAAGGAAGCACGGCCCAAGTGCCGCCCAGCGCTCCCTGTTCGCGGGGTGTATCATGCATCGGCGGCTACGAAAACCCTTCCCGATCCTCACCGCCCCAGGCCGGGCACAGCGGCTGGAGTACAGACTTTAGTCTGCGGCACGGCGGAAGGTTTCTCCCGGCGCTGCTCATTCCACGAAAGCCGGCCACGCACACCTGACCTGTGTTCCCCGCCCCGGGAAAGTCACGGAGCTGTGCCTGATGAATGCTGCGCCACCCCGGCAGACTAAAGTCTGTATTCCAACCGCGAACAC
>CAINXC010000418.1 GCA_903854655.1 uncultured Verrucomicrobiota bacterium
ACGCTGTCAGAGGAGGAGGTGCTCCAGATTGTGAACACGCTGGTGTACGACGGCAACGTCAGCGCCCACGTGGCCACCGCGTCCACCGCCGCCACGGGTGCATGCCCCGGCGCGTCCCCTTCCGGCACAGCCTACCCGCCAGGCACGGTGTACTACACAGCCAGCTCGCTGCCCCTGAAGCGCTCGACATCTCAAAGGAAACGGAGGCGATGAAGGCCATGTACGGCATCCAGGAGCATCGCAAGGTGTGGCCCACGGAGATCAATCCCGAAGAGGAGGCCGATTACATGGGCCGCAAATGCCTGGCCGCGCGCCGGCTGCTGGAGCGCGGCGTGCGCTTTGTGCAGATCTGGAGCGGCAACGACAACGGCTTCCCGCGCCGCAACTGGGACAGCCACGAAGACGTGGAGCGCGATCACGGCCCGCTGGCCTGGGGCATGGCCAAGGCGGTCGGCGCCCTGATCATGGATCTGAAGCAGCGCGGACTGCTGGATGACACCATCATCCTCTGGACCACCGAGTTTGGCCGAATGCCGTCCACGCAAGGCGGCAAGGGCCGCGACCACAACCCCTACTGCTTCACCAACTCGCTCTGCGGCGGGGGCATCAAGGGCGGCACGACCTATGGCGAGAGCGACGAGTGGGGCTACAAGCCGCTCGACCGAGCCAACCCGACACTGGTGTATGACATCCATGCCACCATGCTCCACCTGCTGGGCATTGACCACACCAAGCTCACCTGGCGGCACAACGGCATCGACCGCCGCCTGACGGACGTGCACGGCAACGTGATCCGGGAATTGGTGGCCTAAATCCCATACCCCTGCCGGTACGCCTTGTGGATGAAGGCCTCCGCCTCGGGCGCGTTGGTCGCCTTCAGACCGGCGCTGTCCCATTCGATGCGCTTGCCCAGGCGCACGGCGAGGAGACCGACCAGCAGAGTTTCGGTGAAGGGCGCGGAGTAGTGGAAGCCGGACTTCGCGTCCTCCGGCTTGCCGGCTTTGCAGGCTTCGATCCACTCGCGGCGGTGGCCCACCGTGCAGCGCGGGATGACTCGGGCAGGAATCACAAAGTCCTTCATGCGTGCCTCCGGCACCAGGCGCGGCGTGCCAGACCAGCCAGGAGCTATCATGGCGCCTTTGTCGCCGACAAAGTAGATGCCGTTGTCGCCAAGCTTCTTCTCCGCTTCCATGCCGGGGGGCTTGGGTGGCATCTTGCCGCCGTCATACCACTTCATCGTCACCGGCGGCTGATCGCCACGGGCGGGGAAGTGGTAGGTGATGATGTTCCAGGCGGGGAAGGATTCGCCGTTGTTCGGCGCGGTCTCGGCGTCCACCCAATCGGGCGGCCCCAGATCGAGCGCATAGAATGCAGGGTCGGCGTTGTGCACGGCCATGTCGCCAAGAGCACCATTGCCGAACATCCACCAGCCGCGCCATTTGCGCGGGCAGTAGTCGGGGTGATAGGGCCGGGCCTGCGAGGGCCCAAGCCAGAGGTCCCAGTCGAGGTTCTTCGGCACCGGCGGCGTGTCCGTGGGGAAAGGTTTGCCCTGGGTGTCCCAGAAAGTTCCCGGCCGGTCCGACCACACATGCACCTCGGTCACCTTGCCGATGCTGCCCGCCAGAATCCACTCGCGCATGAGGCGCAGGCCTTCACTGGCGTGGCCTTGATTGCCCATCTGGGTGACCCGCCCGGTGGCCTTGGCCACTTCGGCCATGCGACGCGCTTCGCCGACGGAATGCGCCAGGGGTTTCTCCACGTAAACGTGGCGGCCCGCATGCATGGCCATGATGCTGGCCGGGGCATGAACGTGGTCGGGAGTCGCCACCAGCACGGCATCAATGTCCTTCTGCTGATCCAGCAGCTTGCGATAGTCGCGATGCAGCTTCGCGCCGGGGTACTTCTTGATGTTGCCGGCACCGCGATCAAGGTCCACGTCGCACAGGGCGACGAAGTTGACGAGGCCCGTGCTGTCCATGTCCGCCATGTCGCCGGCGGCCTGGCCGCCGATGCCAATGCAGCCGATGTTCAGCTTTTCACTCGGCGGCGTGAAGCCGGGCCCGCCGATCACATGGCGGGGCACGATTTGGAAGCCAAAGGCGGCTGCGGCTGTCGAGGCAACAAAGCGACGCCGGTTCAGGGTGGAGGAGGTTCCAGGCGACGCAAAATCAGGCAGGTTGGACATGCTAGGGGCTACGGTTGCAGGGCGGAAGGTCTTTCCAATGTCGCACCCCCCGGGTCCAGGGTGAAAAGCATTCGCTCAAAGCGGGCGCCGGGGATCGCCTTCGCGATTGCAAGAACGGCGTATCGGCTTAGAATCGCGCCCGATGTTCCGAAAAACCTTCCTCCTTCTGACTGTTGCGGCTCTGGTGTTGGCTGGCTGGGCAGTCACGGTGCAAGCTCAAATCACACCAAAGGTCGTGATCACACCGGTGCCGCAAAAAGTCGTGCCGGACGACGGGGCGCAGGTGCTGTCATTTGAAATGTTCATCAAAGGAGCGGGCATCATGGCCTATCCGTTGATCGGGCTTTCCATGGTCGCCTTTTTCCTGATCGTGCTCTACACCTTCACCATCCGGCAAGGTTCCGTGGTCAGCGACGGGTTCATGAATTCAGCCGACGCCCTGATCCGCAAGCAGGACTACCTGGGCCTGCTGGCGGTGTGCAACCGGCGCAACGAATGCATCGCGCGCATCACCTCAAAGACCCTGGATTTTGCCACCCGCAACCCCACGGCGAGCTTTGAAGAGGTGAAGGAAGTCACTGAGGCGGAAGGCAACCGCCAGTCCAGCCTGCTGCTGTCGCGCATCGCCTACCTGGGCGACGTTGGTGCAATTGCACCCATGCTGGGCCTGCTGGGAACCACGATCGGGATGATCCGCACCTTCCATGAAAAGACCGGGAGAACCTACGGCGGCGGCGGCCAGCTTGGCCTGGCACAAGGCGTGTCGGAAGCCCTGCTTTGCACGGCCTCCGGTCTGGTGATCGGCATCCCGTCCCTGATCTTCTACTCGATCTTCCGCGGCAAGGTGAACCGCCTGATCTCGGAAATGGAAGCGGCGACCACGCATCTGATGGCCCTGCTCGCCGTGCAGTACAAACGCGCAGCCCGGGCGGCAACCCGGCAGGCAGGCGGCGAGTCAGCGACGTAATGGAGTTTTAGCGCCGCCCTCCTCACCATGAATTTCCGCAAGACGAACTCGATTGATCCCGTGCCCATGCAGCTCGCCCCGCTGGTGGACGTGCTGTTCCTGCTGGTGATCTTTTTTGCGGTCACGTGGAAGGCGGGCCAGGAGGAAAAACTCATGGATGTGAGCGTGCCCGCCGCGGAGGAAGGCAAGGACCGCAAGGCCTCCTCGGTGGGCGAGATCATCATCAACGTGAAGAACGACGGGGCCATCGTCGTCAATGGCCAGACCCTCGCGGTGGATGAGTTGCTGGCCAAGCTCCGCAACATCGCCACGATCTACAAGGACCAGGCCGTCATCATCCGTGGCGACACCAAAACCGAGTACGACAAGATCATCAAGGTGCTGGACACCTGCCAGAAGGCCGGCATTTGGAACATCGCCTTCGCGACCCGCGATGTGAAGGATGCGCCGCCTCCGAACTAACATGACGATGAAGCCTTCGCCCGTTCCGCCCTCGCTTTCAGCAGGGCTCTCGCAGATACGCCTCATTTTGGCGGTGGCGCTGTTCGCCGCACCGCCCACCTGGGCGCAGCAAATCCCCCGGGCCGTGCCCGTCGATGAAAAACCCGTGCCTCGCGCGGTGCCAGTGGGGCCGGAAGGAGCGGCGCCGCCGAGGGCGCAGCCCGTTGTGGAGGACACCGCGCCCAAGGGCCCGGACCAGGATCTCTTCGACTATGCCATGCTTGCGTTTGGCCAGAAAGACTACGCCATCGCTGCGCAGTCCTTTGGCAAGTACCTGCAAACCTACCCGCAAGGCCGGCAGGTGCCATGGGCGCTGTTCCGCCTGGGCGAATGCTACCGTTTTCAGGGGCGGACAGATGAATTCCAAAACTGCTACCGCGAAGTGGTGGACCGTTACCCCAAGAGCGAGCCCGCATCGAACGCCGCCTACTGGCTCGGCGTCACCGCCTACAACAGCGGTGATTTCAAAGCCGCCGCCAGCTATTTTGGCATGTGCGAGTCCAAGACGAACGTGCCGGCGGTGAAGCTCGCCGCCGCGTTCTACAAGAGCGAGGCCTACGGCGGGCTGAAGGACGGCAAAAAGCAGCTCGAAGCCCTCAAACCCGTGCTGGCGGTGAAGAAAGGCAACGATTTCCTGGAGCGGGCGCTGCTCTCCAGCGCGACCATCCTGCAAAGGGACCAGAAGAACAAGGAGGCACTGCCCGTCCTCATGGAGCTGCTGGAGACTTCCGCCGATCCCAAGGTGAAAGGCGACGCCGGACTGAAGGCGGCCATCATCCAGAGCGAGCTCAAGGCACCCGAGGAGGCTGGCAGGCTCTATGATTTGGTGCTCAAGAACAAGGAGGCCACTCCCGACCAGCGCGGCGCCGCCCTTGTGGGCCTCATTGGCGAGCTGAACGCCCAGGCCAACTACGATGCCGTGATCGACACCTACAACCGGAACTCCGAGCTTCTGCCGCCCGTGGAGTTGCGGCCCCGGCTGCTCATGCAGGTGGGCAACGCGCACCGGGGAAAGAAGAGCTACGCCCGCGCCATCGACCTCTACGACATGATCCTGCGGTTCTCCCCGCAGCACGAGCTGGCCTTCGAGGCGGCTTACTGGCGTGTCTACTGCTACTACATGATTGACGATCGGAGGCTGGGTGACATCGCGCGTGATTTCGTCGCCACCTACGGCTCCACGCATCAGAATCACGAGTTCATCAACAAGGCGCGGCTGCTCGTCGCCGACCATCATTTCAACCGCCAGGAATATCGGCAGGCGGCCGATGAGTATGGGCAGATCCAGGTGCCCACCCTGCCCGCCAATCTTCGCCCCAGCACCTGGTTTCACAAGGGCTGGTCCGAGGCCGAAACGGGCAAGAACAGCGATGCCATCGCCTCCCTCACCGAGTTCATCAACGGCTCGCCCGATGATCCCGGCCTGGCCAAAGCCCTCGCCAAGCGCGGCCTTTGCTACAAGGAAACCCATGACAATGAAAAGGCGCTCGGGGATTTTCAGCACATCATCAGGGAGTTCCCAAAGGATGACTCGGTCGAGCTCGCCTACTACCTCAGCGCCCTTGTCCATGGCGACCAGAGCAAAACCAAGGACATGGTGGCCGACTTCGAAATGCTGCTGAAGCTCTTCCCGCGCAGCCCGGCCAGGGCGGAGGCCAGTTTTCGAGCTGGCAGCGGTCTGATCGACCTCAAGGACACCGACAAGGCATTGCCTCTGCTGCGGGCCGCTGTCAACGCCGACAAGAAGGCCTATGGCAACATCGGCTCGCAGAAAATTCAGCTCTGCCTGTGGAACAAGAAGGACGCGGAGGCGCTGGCGAAAGAAGTGGACACCTATCGCGCCACCTACACGGATGCGACGATGCCGCCCAGCATGCTCGGATTCCTCGGCCTCACCTTCTTCAAGAGCAAGGAATACAACCGCAGCGCCAAGTACCTCACCTGGGCCTCCACGCCTGAGGTGCCGGAAAACACCGATCCACGCATCTGGAACTTCCTCGCCCAGTCCCTGCTCGAAGTGAAAAGCTATGACGACTGCGTGAAGGCGGTCGATCACTTCCTCGCCACTTCACCCGACCCTGGGTCCAAGGCGCTCGGTCTGCTGACCAAGGCCAGGGCCCTGCTTGGTGCGGGCAAGCCCGACAGCGCGCAGGACGCCGCTGATGAAGGGCTGCACATCGTCAAGGACGGCGCGGCTCAAGGCAGGCTCCTCATCGTGCAGGGCGACGCCCTGCTGGCCGAGGGCGACAAACTGGAAACCGAGGGCGATCACGACGGGGCTGCCGCCAAGTGGAAGGGTGCCGCCGCCAAATTTGTGATGCCCAGCCAGGTGCTCGCCGATCCCCAGGTCACCCCGGAGGCGCTGGAAAAGGCGGCCAAGGCTCTCGAACGTCTGGGCCAAAAGGCCAGTGCCGACGAAATGCGCCGCCTGCTCGCCAAGGACTATCCGAACTACAAGGCACGTTGATGCACGATTGCATGTTGGCATCATGCGGCAACGTATGAATCCGACCATGCGCTCCCCTCTGATCTTCGACTGCCATCTGGACCTCAGCCTCAACGGGCTGGAATTCAATCGCGACCTCCGGCTGCCTGTCCATGAGCTGCGGCGCCGTGAGGAGGGCATGACAGGCAAGGGCATCGGCTGCGGCACCACCGCCTTCCCCGAGATGCGCCAGGGGCGCGTGGGCATCTGCGTGGCCACCCAGCTCGCCGGCTGCATGAAGGGCGCGCGCCCAATTGCCAACTGGATGTCCGCAGAACAGGCCTGGGCGCAGACACAGGGCCAGCTCTCGTGGTACAAGGCGATGGAGGAGGAGGGCGTGATGCGCCAGATCTTCAATTCGAAGGATCTCGAAGCCGCCATCGCCCTTTGGAACAGCGATGCGCCGGATGAAGGCAAGCCCATCTGTTATGTCCTCAGTCTCGAAGGCGCGGACTCCATCCGCACCGTCGGCCATCTGGAACGCGCCTGGGCCCAAGGTCTGCGCGCCATGGGCCCCGCACACTACGGCGTCTGCCGCTACGCCCTGGGCCACGATCAGGTCGGCGGTCTGCCGGAGGTTGGCAAAGAGCTGGTCAAGGAAATGGACCGCCTGGGCATGATCCTGGATGTGACCCATCTTTCCGACGGCTGCTTCTGGGATGCCCTCAAGATCTTCAACGGCCCCGTCTGGGCCAGCCATTCCAACTGCCGCGCCCTGGTGCCTGATCCCCGCCAGTTCGATGACGATCAGTTGAAGGCCATCATTGAGCGTGGCGGCGTCATCGGCGCCGCGCTCGACGCCTGGATGATGATCCCCGGCTGGATTCGCGGCAAGACCCTGCCGCAGGACGCCGGCCTCAAGCTGGAAGTCATCTGTGACCACATCGACCACGTCTGCCAGCTCGCGGGCAACGCCCTGCACTCCGGCATCGGCACCGATCTGGACGGCGGCTACGGCACCGAACAAACCCCGGCCGATCTCGACACCATCGCCGACCTCGCCCGCATCCCCGCCATGCTGGCAAAGCGCGGATACACGGAGGAGGATGTTAACAATATCATGAGCGGCAACTACCTGCGCTTCCTGCGCGAGTCATGGGCGAAGATGGGGCTTTGATCAAAAGGGTGTGAGGGCGGGGTATCTCGATTGGTGACAAGAAGAAACATCGCGCCGACGTTGCACTCCCCTCGCCCTCCTCTCCATCATCCATCCGCAGCTCTTCCATTCATGAATCTCCGCTCCACCTTCCTTCCCCTCCTCGCCGGCTTCGCCTGCACTGCCTTTGCCGCAGACCCTTCGCCTTCCGAAGTCGTTCATCTCGATCACGAAAAAGTGGACGCGACCTGGACCAAAGGAGCCAAGCTTTTGCAGACGGAGGAATTCAAGGTCATGACCAGCCACCGCGAAGGCCCGGGCAAGGTCGAGATCCATGCGCACGACACCGATATTTTTCATATCATCGACGGCACGGCCGAATTCGTCACCGGCGGCACCGTGGTGGACCTGAAAACTGGCGCCAATGGCGAGAGCCAGGGCAAGGAAATCACCGGCGGCGAGACGCATCACCTCGCCAAGGGCGACGTGATCGTCATCCCCCGTGGCATCCCGCATTGGTTCAAGGAAGTGAAGGGGCCGTTTCTCTACTTCGTTGTGAAGGTGACGAAGTGAGGCGAGTTCGGAGGCGCATCAAGGAAGCAAAGGATGATTCATTGCATGAGAAGTGCTCCTTGCTTTTCAACGCCAATGGCGTAGTTGAGGGAAGGCAGATGCTCCACTTTATTGAATCTCCCGTCTATTCGAGACAGATTGACGCGCTTCTCACATCCGATGAACACAACCTGTTACAGCTCGCTCTGGTGGAACAGCCCGAGGCTGGGGACATCATTCGCGGATCGGGTGGGCTGCGCAAGATGCGCTGGTCCGTGGCGGGATCAGGCAAGAGGGGCGGCATCCGCGTCATTTACTACCTCCATCACAAAGACACCGTTTACCTGCTCTTTGCCTACCGGAAGAACAGCCAGGAAAACCTGACCAGCGCCCAGCTTGGGATGCTCAAACAACTCATCGACCAATACACCCATGAAGGATGAAGATTTCCAGATGCTCGTCGAGAGCATCCACCATATGGGAGCCATCATGCGGGGCAAGGATGTTCCCCATCGCAAGACGACCCGCACCAACGTCCGAGAACTCAGGGAGCAGACAAAACTGACCCAGACTGACTTTGCGCGGATGATCGGCGTGAGCGTGCGGACTTTACAAAACTGGGAGCAGGGTCGGCGTGAGCCAGAAGGACCGGCCAAAGCTCTGCTACGCGTCGTGGAGCGCCAGCCGGAAGCCGTGCTCCAGGCGTTGCACGCCTGAGGTGGCTATAAAGTGAGGCATCCTAAAAGCCGTGTTCTCTTTGCCGTTCGGACTCACTGAGCCAATGCTGCATCACCTGGGGAGGGATCGGTGGACGGAAGACGACATCCGAGCCAATCAGCACCGTACCGGGTTGAAGCAATTTCACGTTTTCGCAGCTTGGGCAAGTGAAGACCTCGATTCCGTTATGAGAAACGCAGTACTGGAATGTCATGATTTCTCCAATTTTCGTGCATGGGCAAATCGGCCTTTGGTGAGCCCGAGCGCGTTCAGCTTCATTCCAGTGCCGTTCTTCACTTGCGATGAATTTGGAACGCTCCCTCCAACGCCTCCTGAATGACAACACCATCCGTAGGCTCCACATTAGCATCGAGGCCGCCACAAAACCTGGGCACGCCATTACATTTGGCGAGAATATGTGGAACCCTGTGTCGTGTGGTTTAGCGGTGCCTTTTGTGGAGCAGTGTGCATCGCAACCTTTCCAGATCACCTTTCCAGATCACCTTTCCAGATCACCTTTCCAGATCACCTTTCCAGATCACCTTTCCAGATCACCTTTCCAGATCACCTTTCCAGATCACCTTTCCAGATCACCTTTTCCAGATCACCTTTCCAGCAACGTTTTTACACTACCAAAGCCCAGCCTCGCGCTAAACCTGAGCCATCCCGACTTCGCACACGCCTCTCGAAGTTTCTGCAGTTTTTCCACCGGTCCCTTGCCTTCATTCCTGGCCAGGGATTTCGCAAAACCGAGCGCCACGCCAAGCGCCACCCAGCGAGATTCCATGAGCTTCTGCTTCAACGGCACCAGCTCGTTCCAGGCATCGCGCTCCTGGTTCCATTTCGTCTTCTCGTCCTTCAATTTATCCAGGCGCTGGCTGAGCACGGACGGTGAGGCGAGGGCGGTGCCGTCGAAAGACCCGGCCAGGGTGTGATTGGGGAAGGTGGCGAACTCGGGGCCTTGCAAGGCGCTGGTGATGGCTTCGAGCCGGGCCTCTGGCACCTCGGCGGCGAGCTGGGCGAGCGCCACGTGGAACAGCGGGGCGTGGAAGGAGGAGATGTTGTCCCACAGCGCACGGCAGTAGTCGCCAAAGCGCGCCCGCATGGCGGCATCGGCGGCGAGTTCGGCGGCATGGTGGTGATACAGGTCCAGATGCATGCGCAGCATCTCGCGGATCAGCGGCTCCGGCTTGGTGGAGATGGTGTTGCTGCCATGCACACGATACTGCATGAGGAGCTCTGGAACAATGGCCAGCGCATCCCGCCAGGCGGCGCCGGCGAGGAAGAAATAGTCGTGGTTGAAGCGGTAGGGCCGGAACGGGTTGGCCAGCAGGTAATCCGTGCGGGCAAAGACATTGCTGGTGGTGGCGATGAAGTTCGCCTTGCCGAGCAGCTCAGGCACGTTGTCCACCCCGGCATCGGTC
>CAINXC010000419.1 GCA_903854655.1 uncultured Verrucomicrobiota bacterium
CGGCGGGAGCCACCGCGGCGCCCGTGGCCGAGCGCTGCTTGTTGACTTCCACGAACGGCGACCCGTTGTCCAGACCGATGACAAAGGAGCTGGCACCTTCGCGGCGGCTGAAAATCACGGCGTTGGGCTGCGGCGCCGTGGGCTTGATCCAGGCCGACCAGGTCAACGCACCGCCCGCCGCCCACTCCAACGCAGGAGCCTCACTGAGAGTGATCGGAGTCTGCCCCAGCAGGCGCTGGCCGCCCCCTGCCAGTGATCCGGCCACCAGCGGACCAACGTCCTTGGCGGCGATGCCGCTGGCGGAGGAATCGGTGGCTGCGGTGGCTGCGTCGCCAAAGTGGTACACAAGAACGGTGTCGGCATCATAGGTGCCCTTGGCATCCTCCGCCTTCGCAGCATCAGTGCCGTTGCCATAATAGAGCCAGATCGTGGTTTCGGCCCCCGGCTTCAGATCCGGCACGTTCACCCACACATAGGCTTCGTTCAGCAGCGAATCGAACTTCTCGATGTGGTGCTTGAGCACGGTCTTGTCATCGGCGGCGACAAAACGCAGGTCGCTGGCATCCTCCTTCGCCGCCAGGAAATTGAAATTGCCGTCCGAAAGCCGCAGCAGCACCGGAACCGAGCCGATCGGGTCGGTGATGTTCACGCCCTTGTCCGAGGTGTCGATCGTGATCTTCTTGCGCACCGTCCACTGCGGCTTCCACCAGGAGGCCGCGTGGGCGGCCTGGCTGAGGGTGAGCACGGCCAGCAGGAGCATTACGCTTCGGATTGCGCTTCGGTAATGGGTGGTTCGCATTCTAAGAGGGAGGAGGGGTGTGAGAAGGTGCTAAAAATCGGCCCACAGGCGGAACGACAGGAAGACGTCGCGGGCGAGAGTGGTGCCCTGATCAATGAGAGGCAGGCTTACATCGAATGACCCATTGAAATGATCTCGCAGCTTGATTCTTGTGCCGATGCCGACACTTGCCAGATCAAACTGCCTCTTCTGCTGCGGCAGCGCATCATTCAGCGACAGCGTGCCGCCGTCGAAAAAGGCATAGGCACGCCACTCATTGGACTTGTCCTTCGTTCCATCCTCCTTCTCGGCCTTGCCGATGAACGAGGGGCTGCGGAATTCCATCGTGCCAAACACCCCGTTGTCCCCTAGCTGGGCGGACTCAAGGTAGCCGCGCACCGTGCTCTGGCCACCGCCGGAAAACTGCTCGTTGTTGATCAAAGGATGGTTGGCAAGCTGCCCTTGCAGCTTGGCCATGAGCTGGAAGCCGCCAGGCAGGTCGTGCGTGTGCGTCAAATCGCCCCGGAAGTAGATGAAGCTGCCGTCGGCGTTGAATCGCTTGAGGTCGAACAGCGCCTCCTTGCTGCCGAGGCCGCGGAAAGCGAGGTCGACTCCCGCATTCAGGTCCGTGAAACTGCTCGCCCCCACCCAGGAGGCGCCATAGACCATGCTCATTGGATAGTAGTCGATCTTGGTCGATTGCAGGCCCATCTCTTCGAAGTGCTTGTAGTCCATGCCCAGGGTCAAGGAATGGATGAAGCCCGGCCCGTTGGGGAACGCCACGTTCGCCCTGACCCCCATGATCTGCCCGCGTCCAACCGAGTCGCTGCCACCCAGAGTGGAGACGTCGCTGTCCTGGTTGGTGCCCTGCAAGGTGAGGGTCAGCACATCATTCACCGGCACCGTGTAGTAGGCAGAAAAGACCTCGGCGTCCTTCATGCTTATCGGCGCGATTTGGAAACTGAAGCCCATCGTCTGGCCCGTCTGCCACAGATTGCCGTAGCTGAGCGAGCCGTTCAGGCGCAGCTCGCTTGTGTTGGGGCTGTAGCGGTTGTTCAGCTCAAGGCTGCCGTGCAGGGGATCCTTGTCCTTCACATTCAGGTCCACGTCCACGGTGCCGGGAACCTCGCCGGGGTTCAACACAGGGGTCACGGCCAGATCAGAGGCGCGGTTGAGCGCAATGATCTCCTTTGTCACCTCGTTGAAATTCGGCACGGTGCCGGGGGCGAGCGACGGCGCCCTGCGGCGAATGTCGCTGGGCAGGAAAAAGCGCGCATCCTTCACCCGCAGCTTGCCCACCTTCATCTCTTCGACCTGCAAAACCACGATGCCCCGGGCGGCCGATTGCGGAGGTGCGGTGACATCCACAGTCGAGTAACCTTTGGCGTTGTACGCCTTCTTCAGCGCCGCACAGGCATCCTCAATGTCCTGCGGCGTGCGGCCCGGCCCAAGATAAGGGTACACGGCCTCCCCCACTTCGACGCTGTTCAGCAGGTGCGCCCCCCTCACCCGGTACTCGCGCACGTACAGGTTGCCGACCAGGGGCGCCGGGGCGGAAGCGGGAGCCGCCGGCGGAGTCGTTTCCTCAGCCAAGCCAACGCAAACGGGCAGAACCAGGAGCACCCCCAGCAGGAGCACGGGCCGCAGGGCGTGGCACACCCTCAGGGCACGGCATTGATCTGGGGTGAGGATTGTCATGCTTTCGCTTATAAAATAAGGGGCCGAGTCTCTTCCATGACGCCCCAATGGACTCAATCCATGGTGTGTGACGTTTGCGTTACATGAGCCCTCTGCCGGGGTTCCGATCGACCAAAATCCAGTGCAGGCACGGGGCCCGCACTGGATGGTTTTGACGCGTCCACACCCGGCTTGCCGGGCAGGGCTGGATCAGTACGTCGTGGTAATGATCCCCCCGTCCACCGGTCGCGACACGTGCAAGGTGTTCAGCAGAATCGTCGCGTCCGTGCTGATGAGCTGGTTGGTGAACGCGCTGAGCACGGTCTGCTGGTTCGAACTCACCGTCGAATGGTACAGGATGTGCTCATAGGCAAACAACGAATACGAGCCGTTGGAAAGCGCTGCGGAGCTGGAGTTCACCCCGTTGTAGGCCAGCCAGTAGGCGTTGCCCGTGTTCTTCGCGTTGGTCGCATCCAGCAGCGGCAGGTAGCTGACGTACACCCCGCCCAGCGTCGCCAGCGTGCTCTTGGGC
>CAINXC010000420.1 GCA_903854655.1 uncultured Verrucomicrobiota bacterium
AAAAGAAGAAGACCTTCGCCAGCGTGGTGCATGTGCAGCGGCTGGACGGCGAGCGCATCCAGGCGACCCTGGTTTCGCTGTTGTATCAATCTGTGCCAGGCAAGGGCGGCAATGCTCCTGCGGCGGATGACGGCGAGGAATCGAAGCTTTCCCCGCCCAAGAAGCTCAACATGGAGGCGGTGTGGCCCATTTCGCACGACCTGAAGATCGCCGGCCCGGCCACGATGGACATCAAGCCGCATGAAGTGGCGACCCGCACCGACTCCTGAGGTTTTCGTTGTTGTTTTTGATTGTTAAAAACCTTTGGAAAAGGCGGGCCCTGAGGCCCGCCTTTTTCGCGCCTTGCGCCGACCATGATGATAAATGATGAACTTTGGCAAAGTGTGGTGCAACGGCTCAGCGCCCCTTTGCGCGTGAGGTCTCGAAGGTCTTTGCCTTCAGCGGGTCCATGCGCTCGTAGTCGGCCTGGGTCGGGCCGCCGCCGAACTGTTTCCAGTAAAGCTCGGCGAAGGGGTTCAGCCTTGGGCCGACGGCGCCCTCGTTGAGGTCCGCCTGGCCGTGCAGCGACGTCCACCATTGATCGTACACTGTGCTGAGCTGCTTCACAACGTCCGGCATTGTCGCCGCCACGTCGGTCTTCTGTCCGGGGTCGGCGATGACGTCGAAAAGCTGCCACCTGGGCACGGCGGTGGCGTATTTGGGGCCAAAGCCGACCTCGCTGACCAGGGTGTAGCGGGTGTTGCGCACCGCGCAGTTCTTGAGTTTTGCGTCATCGGGATTGCTGCCTTTGGGCCAGCGTCCCACATGGGTGAACAGGTAGCGGTCCTCCCAGGCGGCCTTGGGATTCTCCAGCAGGGGCGTCAGGTCGCGTCCCTCGGCGGCCTGTGCCTCCAGTTCGGGTGTGAGCTTCGCTCCGGCGACGGATGCAAGGGTGCGGAAGAAATCGATGTCGGAGGTCAGCGCATTGCAGTCGGCGGGCTTGAGCGTCCCGGGCCAGCGCCAGAGGGAGAAGCCGCGCGAGCCTCCAAGCCACGGCGTGCCCTTGGCGCCGCGCATGCCGGCGTTGAAGACCTTCACACCGGCGGTGCCACCGTTGTCATTGATCATGATCACCAGCGTGTTGTCGGCGATGCCCCAGGCGTCGAGCTTCGCCATCAGCTTGCCCACATTGAGATCGAGGTTGTGGATCATGCCAAAGAAATTCGCGCAGTCGCTGTCCGGCACCTTGCCGTCGTACAGCGCCCGGTCCTCGGGCTTGGCGTTGTAGGGGGCATGAGGCACGTTGGTGGCAAGCCAGCAGAAGAAGGGCTCCTTGCCTTTCTTGCTTTCGATCCACTTGGTGGCCCGGTCGAAGAAGACATCGGTTCAGTAGCCCTTGATCTTCTCAAAGACGCCGTTGTGCAGGAAGGTGGGGTCGAAGTAGGTGTTGCCGGGGGCGTCGCCGCAGCTTCCCGGATAGCTTTGGCCACTGCCGCCGCCGCCGTGGACGAAGACCTCGTCGAAGCCGCGTCTGCCGGGCTGGTAGGCGGCCTCGTCGCCCAGGTGCCACTTGCCGAAGATGGCGGTCGCGTAACCGGCGCCCTTGATCACCTGGGCGAGGGTGGTCGCCTTGGGGTCGAGCCGCTCGCGCTCCAGAATCGTGTGGGTGACGCCGTTGCGCAGCTCGTGCCGGCCGGTGAGCAGCGCGGACCTTGTGGGCGAGCAGGTGGGGCTGTTGAACCAGTTCTGGAAGCGCACGCTGCCGTCGTGCAGCTTGTCGATGTTAGGCGTTTTCAGGACGGGGTTGCCGTGCGCGGAGAGATCGCCATACCCCTGGTCGTCGCTGAGGATGAAGAGGATGTTGGGGCGTTTTGCCGTCACCCCGGCCAGAGCGAGGGAGGGGAGCAGCAGCGCGGAGAGAAGTCCGAGGGTGTGTTTCATGGCATGTCGGCACGGGACGGTTTATCAGGCCAGGATGCCCTTGATGACATTGCCCTTGATGTCGGTGAGACGGAAGTCGCGGCCCTGGAACTTGTAGGTGAGGCGCAGGTGATCGACTCCGAGAAGCTGGAGCATGGTGGCGTGCAGGTCGTGCACTTCGGTGACGTTCTCCACGGCGGCGTAGCCGAGCTCGTCCGTGGCGCCGTAGCTGATGCCGCCTTTGACGCCGCCGCCGGCGAGCCAGACGCTGAAGCCCTTGTTGTGATGGTCGCGGCCGCTGCCGCCCTGGGACATCGGTGTGCGGCCAAACTCGCCGGCCCAGACGATCAGCGTGTCGTCAAACATGCCGCGCTGCTTTAGATCGGTGATCAGGGCCATGCAGGCGCGGTCGATCTCCTGCGCCTTGAAGGCGATGCCTTCCTTCAGGCCGCCATGATGGTCCCAGTCCTTGTGATACAATTGGATGAAGCGCACGCCACGCTCCGCCAGGCGGCGGGCCAGCAGGCAGTTGGAGGCGAAGGAGCCGTCGCCGGGCTGGCAGCCGTAGAGGTCAAGAATGCCCTTGCCCTCCTTGCTGATGTCCATCAGCTCGGGCACGCTGGCCTGCATCTGGAAGGCCATCTCGTACTGCGCGATGCGGGTGGCGATTTCGGGATCGTCCACAATCGCGTCTTCCTGGGCGTTGAGGGTGTTGATGGCGTTCACCAGATCGTGCTGCTGCTCGCGGGTGCTGCCCTTGGGCGTGGTGAGGTAGAGGACCGGATCGCCCTTGGCGCGCAAGGCCACGCCCTGGAACTTGCTGGGCAGGAAGCCGCTGGACCACTGGCGGGCGGCGATGGGCTGGTTCTGCCCGCCCTTGCCCAGAGAGGTGAGCACCACGAAGCCGGGCAGATCGGATGAATCAACGCCCAGGCCGTAGGTGCACCAGGAGCCCATCGAGGGCCGGCCGGCGATCTGCGTGCCGGTGTTCATGAACATGTGGGCCGGGTCGTGGTTGATGGCCTCGCTCATCATGGAGCGCACGATGCAGAGGTCGTCCGCCACGGTGCCGAGGTTTTGGAACAGCTTGTTCATGGACTGCCCGCTCCTGCCAAAGGTGGCGAACTCATGCTGCGGCCCGAAGCACTTCAAGGCCTGGCCCTGCAACTGGGCGATCTGCTGGCCCTTGGTCATGCTCTCCGGCATCGGCTGTCCGTCCATGGCGGCGAGCCTGGGCTTGTAATCGAAAGTCTCCAGATGTGAGGGGCCGCCTGCCATGGTCAGCCAGATCACGCGCTTGGCCCTGGGAGGAAAGTGGCTCCGGGTGATGACGCCGGAGGTTCCTGCGGTCAGCAGGGCAGGATTCACCAGCGATGCCAGCGCCAGACCTCCCAGGCCCTGGGCGGATGTGCCAAGAAAGACACGTCTGGTCTGTTGCTGAAGCTCAAAAAACGGGGGGTGAGAGATGTTCATGGGGCGATGTCGTTAACGAAGGCCGGAACCCGGTTCTTGGGCCGGTATTCATGCCGGAATTCCTCACAATGCGAGTTCCTCTTTGAACACTGCGCGGTTTCTGCCCACTATGAAGGCCAATGCCGCAATTCAGTTATCATGCAGTCGATGGCTCCGGGAAGGAGTTCAACGGGTCTCTCGAAGCCCCGGACCGTGTTTCGGCGGTGCGCCAGTTGAGCGGCAAGGGCCTGCAGCCCTTCAAGGTCACCGAAGCCGCCGTCGCTGGCGCGAAGGCCAAGGCTGCGGTCCTGGCGCCGAAGGTGAATTCCAAAGGCGTGGTGGTCGTGCCCGCAGGCCCGATCAAGATGAGCGCCACCCAGGTGCAGATCTTTGCCGAAGAGCTGGCGGAACTGCTGGAGGCCGGGATGCGGCTGGAGCCGGCGCTGAAGCTGATGGAGGGCAAGGGTGAAACGACCGTGCCCTACCGCCTGGTGTCCAAGCGGCTGGGTGATCTGGTGCGCGAGGGCCATCCCTTCCACAGCGCCCTGCGCATGTCTTCGCCTTCGTTTGGCGAGCTGTTTTCCAGCGTTGCTGCGGCCGGTGAAGCTGGCGGCTCCCTGGGGATGGCCATGAAGCGGCAAGCGCAGTATCTCTCCGCCGCCCGCGACATCCGGTCGAAGGTGGCGGTGGCGCTGATTTATCCCGCCTTCCTCACAGTGGCTGGCATCGGGGTCACCATTCTCTTCATGACCTTCCTGATTCCGAAGCTCATGGACCTTATCAAGTCCTCGCGTGGGGGCGTGCCTCCCATTGCCGCCTTCCTCATGGCATCGAGCGAGTTTTTGAAAAACAACTGGCTGATCCTGCTCATGGCCATCGTGGTGAGCATCACCTCGTTCATCCTCTTCGTTCGTTCGCCGGGGGGCAAGAAGGTGTGGGATCGGATCAAGCTGAAACTGCCCTTTGCCGGCGGGGTGTTGCAGGCGAGCTTCCACTCGCAGTTCCTGGAAACCCTGGCCAGCCTTTCCACCGGCGGCCTGCCGTTGCTGCGTGGGCTCGAACTCGCTTCAAGGGTGACCTTGAACACCTACATCCACACCGAGCTTATCAAGGCGATTGATGCGGTTCGCGACGGCAGCAACCTGTCGCGCGCACTGGAACGCACCGGCTTGTTTCCGCCGAACATGGTGGAAATGGTGCGCTTGGGCGAGCACACTGGCGATCTGCCCGGCGCCTTGCGCCGGTCAGCGGACCGCTGCGCGAAAGACCTCGGCAGAGCCCTGGAAAAAGTGGCGGCTGCCATGCAGCCGGTGATCATTCTCATGATGGCCGGGGTGATCGGCGTGATGGCCTACCTCATGATTTCAATTATTTTTGACACGGTAAAAGGCCTTCAGCGGTCTAAACACTCAACATTCTCCCCTCCAGCCCAATATCAAACAACGTACCCTCGTCATGAAAACATCGCATAACCACACCACCCGTCGCCGCTCCCGCCTTCAGCGCAGCGGTTTCACCCTCATGGAAATGATCCTCGTGCTGGCGATCATCGGCATCCTTGTCGGCCTCGGCATCTTCGCCATGAAGGGCGTCGTGGGCGACGCCGAAATCGGCAAGGCGATGGCCGACATCCGCACCCTGGAAACCAACATTGTCCGCTACCGCACGATGGCGGGTTTTGTTCCCAGCCAGGCGCAGGGACTGGAAGCCATGGCCAAGAAGCCCAGCGGCAGCCCGGCTCCAAAGTCCTGGCGCCAGTTGATGGACCCCAGCGCGCTCACCGATCCCTGGGGCCATCCGTATCAGTATCGCAACCCCGGCAAGCGCAATCAAGGCGGCTACGACGTGTACTCCATGGGCCCTGACGGCCAGGACGGCACGGCGGATGATGTGTATCCATGAAAGACACCAGACTGGAAGACAGAAGACGCCAGACTTGATGACGGTCATGCCACAGCCATGAATGCTTCCGATCAGGCACTTGTTTGCTCTGCAAATGGGCGGATGGGTCGGTTGGGGGCATTCGAGGAAACGATTGGGACCCTGGCTGTTTCGCTCGTTTTAGCCGTGCTGGGGTCCTTTGGGAGAGGGAGGAAAGGCACGACGAGATACAGAGAGGACGACATGAGTTCGCAATGAACGGCGGGCCTTCCTCCCCAAAACCTTTTCGAAGCCAGTTTGAACACCCGTCCTCGGCTCACAGTTCTAATCTCCTCATGAGAGTTGCTCATCAACGCTTGGCACCGCCCGCCCACCACCCATCCAACGGGTGGGTTGCCAAGTGTGCTGAACCTGCCTGGAAAAGGAAAACAGAAAACGGAAAACGTTTCTCCCAGGCCGGCTTCAGCTTGCTGGAGATGATCATTGTGCTGGCGCTCATGATCACACTGGCAGGGATGGCGACGCTGTCCTTCACCAGTTTGGAGGAGGGGGCGGGCGTGGAAATCTACGGCAACAAGCTGGCGCGCATGGCCAAGCGTGCCTCCCGCGATGCCGTGGTGCAGGGGCGGCCCATCATGATCGCCTTCGACAAGGGCGGCTTCGGCTTTGTCGGTGAAACTGCCCCTGGCAAAGACGGCTATTGCCCCGTGCCGAAGAACGTGAAGGTGGGTGTGCAGCGCTGGAACGGCGGCAAAAAGTGGGACCTGGCGCTGGGGACCAACTGGGTGTTTTTCCCCACCGGCATCTGTGATCCGCTGCACTTCCGGTTGGAGACTCCGGACGGGAACATGGAGATGGGTTTCAATCCGCTCACGGGCTCGGTGATCGATCAGGCCGTGTACTTGACTAAATGATCACCCGAACCACCAGCCGTAGAGCACGACCGAAGGGCATGACGCTGTTCGAGGTGATCCTTGCGCTCGCGTTGTTCACCACTGCGGCGGTGGCGCTGGTGGTGACCATTAACACCATCGGCCAGGCCGTGCTGGAGGCGCGCAACATGCGCGCGGTGCAGCAGGCGATTGAGTCCATCATGGACGAATACAGCAAGCAGCCGACGATCACCGAGCTGGACAAGGACCTTAAACCGGGGGCTGACGGCATTGCCTTCCGGGTGAGAATCAAGGCCGTGGACAAGCTCATGAACCAGGACGGGGTGGCGCTGACGGGCCTGTATCAGGTTCAAGTACAGGCGAAGTGGAAGGAAAACAACCAGCCCATGCACATGGAGGCCGAGACATTGCGCTATGCAGGGATGTACGCACCAGTTCAGTAAGAGCGCCGCAGAACGCAACGCCTCTGGCGTGGCGTGGCGTCGTTGCATGACCGCTCGCAGCCGCAGCGGCTTCACCCTCCTGGAAATGGTGGTCGCCCTGGCGGTGTTCGTGATCATCATTGCCGGCGTGTTTGCCATTGCGCAGGGCTCGATGGAACTGAGCAGCGACATGAGCGTGGCGCAGGAGCGGTCCATGATCCGGCAGAACTTCATTGAATTCCTGCGCGAGTCCTTCCGGCGCCTGCCCGGTGATGCGGACATCACCCTGGCGGTGAAAGCCCAGCGCGGGGCCTACGTGCCCACGATCAGCGTTTTCAACGGCGGTGATGCCTTCACACCAGGGCCTGCCATTTCGCCTGACGCCAGCGTGGACTTGTTTGCCGATGAGATGCCGGGCGGCTACCTGCGCGTGGGCCTGCGTCTTGTGGATGCCGATGAAACCAGCCAGAGGCGCAACGCCCTGGGGCCGGCGGCCCCGCCGCAGCGGCGCTCTTCGGGTGCGAAGGCCGTGGTGCTGCCGCTGATTGACCGGGTGGGGCGCTTCGAGTGGCAGTTCTACGATTCACAGCAGCAGAAGTGGACGAACAACTGGAAAGGGCCGGGCCGGCCGCTGTTTGCCGAACTTCAGTTCGCTCTCGACGACGGTGATGTGTCGCGCGCGGTGTTCTGGATACCGCCGGTGATGAAGCGCCCGCTCAATGGTGTGCCCGGGCAGCCCGCTCTGGGGCCGGACGGCCAGCCGCTGCCTGCCGGCACCCTGCCCAACGGCACCTCGCCGACCGGTACACCCACCCTCAATCCCAACTCTGGAGCCCCACGATGAAAGCGCCGCAGCAATCGCCGAGACAGGAGCGCGGCTCCGCCCTTATGGCTGTGATGTGGATCATCGCGTTGCTGACCATGCTGGTGGGCACCGCCGCGCTGCTGTTGAAGGAGGATGTGGAAACCATCAACACGCGCAGCGACATGTTCCGTGCGCGGATGCTTGCCGAGGCAGGGCTGGCCATTGGTTCCAATCCGGGAGTGAAGCCGGACGATGTGAACCTGCTGCGTCACGAAGTTTCTCCAGGCGAGGGGTACATCGTCGCCATGCACGGGGAAGACGGCCGCATCAATCCGAACAAGCTGCTGATGAGCGACGACCCGCAGAGCCGCGGCGTGCTGCTCAACATCACCCGCGCCTGGGGGCTTACCCTGGATGAATCGCAGATCATCATCGACTCCCTTCAGGACTGGGTGGACCAGGATGACTTCGAGCGCATGCACGGGGCTGAGAAGAAGTACTACAACACCCCGGGCATGCCGTTCAACCGGCCGTTCCGCAGTGTCGATGAGATGGCCCTGGTGCGCGGCATGAGCGAGGTGGAGCGGCGCTATCCCAACTGGCGCGACTGGTTCAGCGTGTATGCCTCAGGCACTGTGGATGTGAACGAGGCCTCCGCAGAAGTGATCACCGCCCTGACCGGGGCCGATCCGGTCATGGTTCAGCAGTTTGTCTCCCGCCGCGCCGGACCAGATGGGATCCCTCACACCAAGGACGACCTGACCGCGCCTGATCTGGCCACTGCGCTGCGGCTGCTGGGTGTATCGGCCACGAATGCCCAGCAGGGGAGCACCATTCTCGGTGTGCAAAGCTCCATCGTGCGCATCGAAAGCGTGGGTGTGGTGGGCAACTTCCGGCGCAAACTCTACGCCATTCTCAATCGCGGAATGCCCCTGAGCGGCGCGGGTGGCACCTTGGCCCCAAGCGGCCCTTCAGGTGCGGGTATCAGCGCCGAAACCCCGATTGGTGCGCCGGTTGTCCCTGGCGCTGTCATGAGCAATGCGCCGGGCGCTGGCGGGGCCACCGGAGGCACTCAAATTCTTTGGCTCGGTGAGCAGGACGTGCGCGGGGACGAAGGCTCGATGACAGTGCCGCAGAGGCGGTGAGGAAAGCAGGCTGTGACATCCGCGCTGCCGGGCAGTTTGGCACCGGCAGCGGGGCCAATCGAATCCTACGCCAGCGTTTCCTTCGGCAAGTGCTTGAGGGCGCCGCCTTCGAGGGCGCTTTCGTGGGCGAGAATGCCGGTGCAGGTCCAGTTGGCGGACTGCTTGGCATTTGGGAAGGGCTCGCGCTTTTCGACCAGGGCCATGGCGAATTCGTGGGCCAGGTGAGGATGGCTGCCACCGTGGCCGGCCCCTTGCGTGAAGCTCAGGTGGGTGTTTTCATCGGTGTCGTACACGCCCTTGGTGGTGTAGCGGCGGATGGCCTCCGGCAGGCGCTCGGCGAAATCGGGGGCCTTGATCAGCGAGGGAATCTCGGGCTCCGGCTTTTTGGCGGTGTGCAGCACCAGCGGCTCGTGCTCGATTAGCGGCCATTCCACGCTCTTTTTGTCGCCGTACACATCGATGCTTTCACGGTACTGCCGCGCAGTGTCGAACAGGCTGCGGA
>CAINXC010000421.1 GCA_903854655.1 uncultured Verrucomicrobiota bacterium
GCCGCTTCGCTTCCGCCGCCCCCGCTGTCACACCGCCAAAGCGCCTCATCTTCCTCAGCTTCGGCTGGGGCATCACCAACGAGAGCTGGTATCCGGACATCAAACAACCCGGCGCGGACTACATCCTTCCTCCCGGCCTCAAGCCCCTGGAGCGTCACAAGGCTGACTTCTCCGTGGTGCAAGGGCTTTGGAACAAGTACTCGAACGAAGGCCACGCCGGCAGCACCTACTGGCTCACCGGCGCGAACCGTTATGCCGAACCCGGGCAGAGCAGCCACAACAGCATCTCCGCCGACCAGGTGGCCGCGGCAAAGATCGGCCTGGACACCCGGTTTGGCTCCCTTCAGCTCAATGGCGGCGAGAACGCGGAGGCCTCCGGCCACGGCCCCGGACTGTCCATGGCCTGGAACGTTTCCGGCAAACCCATCGGCGGAGAAAACGGCCCCGTGGCAGCCTACCACCGCCTCTTCGCCAGGGACACCACGCCCATCGAGCAGCAGAAGGCCATGCTCGCCCAGAAGCGCAGCGTGCTGGACACGGTGGTGGAGAACGCCCGCGACCTGCAGCGCGGCCTCGGCAGGACCGACACCGCCAAACTCGACGAGTATTTCCAAAGCATCCGCGACATCGAGACCCGCCTCAGCAAGGACGAGCAGTGGATCGGCGTGCCCCGCCCCAAGGCCCCCATTCCGGAGCCCCAGCCCGGCCTCGCCGGACGTGAGGAAATCAAGGTGATGTACGACATCATCCTTGCCGCGATCCAGACCGACAGCACCCGCGTTCTCACCTACCGCCAGCCCGTGAGCACGCTGCTGACGAGCATTGGCATCAAAGTCGCCCCGCACGACATGAGCCATTACCACTCCACCCTCGGCGAAAAGCTTGAGGCCTCCCAAAAGCGCGACGTCGCCCAAAGCGAACTGCTCGCCGGGCTCATCGACAAGCTCAAGGCCAGCAAGGAAACCGACGGCACCCGCCTGTTCGACCACACCTCCCTCGCCTATGGCAGCAACATCCGCACCGAGCACAACCTCGACAACTGCCCCACCATCCTCACAGGCGGTGGAGCTGGCATCAAGCTCGGCCACAACATCGTGGTGGCGAAGGACACACCCCTCTGCAACGCCTGGCTCACCCTGCTCCACGGCATCGGTGTCAATGCCGAGCGCCACGGCGACAGCAGCGGTGTCTTGAAGGAACTGGTGGCGTAGGACACCTGCATGACAACGGGAGAGGCCGCCCTCAATTCCCGTTGAGCCGCCGCCCCATGTCTGGTAAACGCATCCAGCGCCCGCCATGTCCCTCCGCCTGCTCCAAACTCTTGCCCTCGCGGCCCTGCTGCCCGCCTGTTCGATGCTCAAGAAGAGCGCCCACGATGAGGCGGCGACCGTTGATCCCATTCCGAAGCTCCTGGCCACCTACGTGACCATGGTCGCGCAGGAAAGGCGTCTGGACGACATTGAGACGGGACGTATCCCGGTTGAGAAGCTGCAGCGCGGCTACACGGTCGAGATGGCCGAGCAGGGCAGCCTGCTGGAGCACAACGCCGTTGATTTCCACGACCAGGTGGCGGCGCTCACGCCCGATCAGAAGCTGGATCTTGCGGAGCAGCTCCAGCCCATGCTCGCCACCCCCGGCTTCAGCCTTCATGCCGCCGCCAGCCTGCAGCTTCTTTACTCGGACTCCTTCCTCATCGGCTGGCTTGGCGACGGGCGTGCCATTCCCACCCCCGCCTGGCAGACCTGGAAAACCGTGGCCACCGGTTCCTATGGCATTCAATCCGCCGCCCTGATCCGCGCGGCCCAGGCTGCGCTGGCGCTCATGAACGGAGGCTTCGCACCAGGGGCGCTGCTCAGGCCCGGGGCGAACTGATCTGGCACCGGCGGACCAACGGCCTCAAATCCCCTCGGAAACATCCACCGGCAGCAGTTCCGGGCGCGA